>DSBO01000162.1 GCA_011046015.1 Thioalkalivibrio sp.
CCCCTCGACGACGCCGAGTGGCAGGACGACGAGTTCTACTTCATCGGCGCGGATCACACCGGCCATCGGCGTGCCGAGCGACAGCTCCAGAGCATCAACGGTCTGCTGCGCGCTCTGCGGCGCATTTCCGCCGCGGCGCTGCGCGAGCCCGACCCGCACCGGCTGTTGCAGATCGCCTGCGACAGCCTGGTGCATGAGGGCGGCTGCGACGCCGCCTGGGTCATCAGCGTGGGCGCCGACCGCCGGCCCGTGGGCGTCATCGAGTGCGCGCCCGAGGGCCTGACCGAGAACCTCATGCACGTCCTGACCTCCGACGAGCCGCCGCCCTGCATCACGCAGGCCCTGGCCGAGCCCGGCAGCGTGCGCGTGCACGGCGGCGGAAACGGTTGCGCCAACTGCCCCTTCGGGCTGATCGGCCGGCCCGGTCAGACGGTCGTGACGGCTGTGACGCATGGGCAGCACGTGCGTGGCGCGCTCGTGGTCCACTGCCCGGTGGACGAGGTGAGCGCCGAGGAGCAGGCGCTGTTCGCCTCGCTCGCGGATGATCTGGGCTTCCAACTGGCGATGCTCGAGGGCGAGGCCGCCCACCGGCGCACGGAACGGCAACTCGTCGAGCGCACGCGCATGCTCGACGCGTTCTTCGACCACTCGCTCGACCCCGCGGCGATTCTCGACCGCGACTTCACCTTCGTGCGCGTCAACCGCGCCTACGCCGAGGCGGGCGGCTACGAGCCGGACCACTACGTGGGCCGCAACCACCTCGAGATGTACCCGCACGAGGAGAACCAGGCGATCTTCGAGCAGGTGCGCGACACCGGACGGCCCTTCGAGACCCGCGCCAAGCCCTTCGAGTACCCCGATCACCCCGAGTGGGGCGTCACCTGGTGGGACTGGACGCTCGTGCCCACGCTGGGTGACGACGGCGAGGTCGAGCTGCTCAGCTTCTGGCTGCGCGATGTCACGGAGGAGCAGCGGGCCAAGCAGGCGCTCGAGGGCCAGCGCGACGGCCTCGAGGAGATGGTGCGCCAGCGCACTGCCGAGCTGAACGAGGCCAATGAGCTGCTGCGCACCATCATCGACGCCTCGCCGCTGGCCATCGCCGTGCACGACATGCAGGGCAACGTCACCGTCTGGAACCCCGCCGCGGAACAGCTCAGTGGCTGGAGTGCCGCAGAGGCGATTGGCGGCCCCCCACCGCTGGTCCCGGCGGACAAGGCTGAGGAGTTCCAGCGCAACCTCGAGCGGCTGGCCGCGGGCGGTGAGATCCGCGGCGTCGTCGCTGAACGCCAGCGCCGCGACGGCACCCGCCTGCTGCTGGAGCTTTCGGGCGCCCCGCTGTTCGATGGCGCCGGACAGATGAGCGGCAGCGTCGTGCTCTTTACCGACGTCACCGAGCGCGAGCGCGCGGCGCGCGAGCTGTACGACGCGCACGCGCTGCTGCGCACCATCTTCGACTCGGTCGCCACCGGCATCGTGTGCCTCGACACCGAGGGCATGGTCACGCAGTGGAACCGGGCCATCGAGCGGATCACCGGCTGGGGTCGCGCCGAGGCCCTCGGCCGCATCCCGCCGTTCGTCAGCGACGAGGTGCGGCCGGAGTTCGAGAGCTTCCTCGAGCGCATTCGGCGCGGCGAGACCGTGCACGCCCCGACGCTGCGCCGCCACACCCGCACCGGCGAGGAGATCTGGCTGGAGATGGTCGCGGCGCCGCTCTACGGGGCCGACGGCAGCCTGACCGGCAACGTGGCGGCCTTCATGGACGTGACCGGGCGCGTCGAGGCCGAGCGCGAGCGCCAGCGCCTGCTGGACCGCCTCGAGCAGTACGCCACCACGCTCGAGGAGATGGTCAGCGCGCGTACCGAGGAGCTGTTGGCCTCGCGCGAGGAGCTGCGCCACGAGCGCGACTTCGTCGATGCGCTCATGAACCGGGCGCCGGCGCTGATGTTGGTCGGGGATGCCGAGGGCCGTGTCGTGCGCTTCAACGACGCCTGCGAGCGCCTCACCGGCTACCGCGAGGAGGAGGTGGTCGGGCGGAGCTTCGTCGAGCTGCTGGTGCCCGAGGACGAGCGTGAGCGCGTCGCGCGCGCCATCCCCCTGGCGGCCAGCGGCGAGCTGGCGACCTACGAGGGCTGGTGGCGCACGCGCCAGGGCGGGCGACGCCTGCTGTCCTGGCTGGTCACCACCATCTCCCGCGGGCCTGACCGGCGCTACGTCATCGCCGCCGGCTGGGACGTGACCGAGCAGCGCGCCCTGGAGCAGGCCTTGGTCGAGAGCGAGGAGAAGTACCGCGAGTTGGTGCAGAATGCGCGCAGCATCATCGTCCGCTGGGACAGCGACGGCACCATCCGCTTCATGAACGACTACGGCCTGGAGTTCTTCGGCTACGCCGAGGAGGAGTTGATCGGCCGGCACGTGGGCGTGCTGGTGCCTGAGAGTGACAGCGAGGGACGCGACCTGACCGGGCTGGTCGAGGCCATCGTCGCCGTCCCCGAGGACTACTGGATCAACGAGAACGAGAACGTGACCGCGGATGGCCGGCGCCTGTGGGTGGCGTGGGCCAACCGGGCCATCCGCGACGATGCCGGCGAACTGACCGGCATCATGGCCATCGGCGCTGACCGCACCGGGCAGAAGCGCGTCGATGACGAGTTGGCGGCGCAGCGCGAGAGCCTGCGCCTGCTGGCCTCGCGGCTGGCGCTGACCGAGGAGCGCGAGCGGCGCGAGATCGCCACCGCGCTGCACGACAACATCGGCCAGCTCCTGGCCTTCTCCAAGATGAAGATGGCCGAGCTGGTCGCGCGGGCCGACCAGGCGGGCGCCGGCACGGCCGCTGAGTTGCGGCAGGTGCTCGGCTACGTCGATCAGGCCATCCGCTTCACCCGGTCACTCACCACCCAGCTCAGCCCGCCGGTGCTGCACGCGCTGGGCCTGACCGCGGCCGTCGAGTGGCTGGCCGACGAACTCGAGCAGCAGCACCACGTGGCCATCCACGTGCACAGCGAGGGGCGGCTGCCGCCGCTCGACGACGAGGCCCAGGTGACCTTGTTCCAGGCGGTACGCGAGCTGATGGTCAACGCCCTCAAGCACGCGGGCGCCGCCACCATCGACGTCCACCTGAGCGCCGATGACCACCACCTGACACTCGTCGTCGAGGACCGGGGCGTGGGCTTCGACGTGTCCGCCGCGCAGTTCCCGCTCGAGGCCGAGGGCGGCTACGGCCTGTTCAGCGTGCGCGAGCGCCTGCGCTACCTCGGCGGCGAGCTTGACATCCAGTCGCTACCCGGCGCGGGGACGACGGCACGGGTGACGGTGCCACTGCCGCGCGACGATGATGAGGGGCATGGGCCATGACCATCAAGCTGATCCTCGCCGACGACCACCAGGTGATCCTGGAGGGGCTGCGCAACCTGATCAACCAGGAGGTGGACATGGAGGTGGTCGCCGAGGCCCGCGATGGCCGCGAGGCGGTGGCGCTGTGCCGCGAGCACAGGCCCGACCTGGTGGTCATGGACGTGGCCATGCCCCACCTCAACGGCATCGAGGCCTGCCGGCAGATCATGGCCGAGGCGCCGGGCTGCCGGGTGCTGGCGCTGTCGATGCACGCCGACAAGCAGTACGCCGCCGGCATGCTCGGCGCCGGCGCGTCGGGCTACCTGCTCAAGGACTGCGCCTTCGATGAGCTGGCCGAGGCCATCCGCACCATCGCCGCCGGGCGCACCTACCTGAGCGACGAGATGGCGGGCATCGTGGTCAAGGACTACGTGCAGCGCCTCACCGAGCCCGGCCCCGACCCTGCCAACGCCTTCTCGGTGCTGACCAGCCGCGAGCGTGAGGTGCTGCAGCTCGTCGCCGAGGGGCACACCACCAAGCAGATCGCGTCGATGCTGCACGTGAGCGTCAAGACCATCGAGAGCCACCGCCAGAACCTCATGGACAAGCTCGAGATCCGCTCCGTGGCCGAGCTGACCAAGTACGCCGTCCGTGAGGGCCTGACCTCGCTGGACGCCTGAAGGCCATGCCACGATCGCCGGACCGGGCGCGGCGGCCCTCACCGGCCGCCGCGCCCGGTTCTGGTGGTTCTGGCCGTGCAATGTCAGGGATTCCCCCGATTGCGCCCCTCCCCGCCGCGGTGTACCCTCCATGCGTGATGCCGACAGATGCGTGTACATGCGTGGAGGTGACCGTCGCTTGACTCCGGCCGTGGAGCCCCGATGGGA
>DSBO01000188.1 GCA_011046015.1 Thioalkalivibrio sp.
ACCTGCTGAACTGGTACCTCGCGAGCGACATGCCCGGCCGCGCGTACCGCCTGCTGCGCGACACGCCCATGCCCGAGATCGCGCCGGTGTTCTACGCCGAGGCACTGCTGGAGTTCGTGCGCAACGGTCCGGGGAAGAAGGCCCGCCGCAAGCTGCTGGACGCCACGACGGCATACCCGCTGGTGGCTGCGTTCCTGTTCCGCGCCGACGAACTCGTCAATGTCGTGGAGATGACCGCCTACCCGTCCCACGCCTACAAGCCGGGCACCATCGAGGACGTCATGGTCTGGCACAACCTGCTCTACGGCGCCTGGCTGTCGGTCGAGGGCGCGCTGGATTGGGCCGCCAGATGCGGCCGCGAGCGGCAGTTCGCCGACGTGATCGAGGCCGCGCCCTGGTCGGCCAACGAGGAGTTCGAGAGGCTCGGGCTGGGCGGCGACGACGACGAGCCGCTCGGACCCGCGCCGGGCTCGAGCCTGCGGATGATCTGAACGCGCGGCCGGGCCCGGCGACGAGCACGAGGCGCGCTAACCCCACGCGAGAGTGAGCGACAGCCATGTTGACCGGTCGCATGTGGCCAGGTGGGCCGAGGATGGCGGTATCCGCGACGCTGGCGCCCAAGTACACTGAGCGCCACTTCCTGCTGATCTTCCTGAACATGGAGCACTCCGGCTGGACCGAGGAGCAGGTCGAGGCCTGCCGTGAGCTGCCGCCGCTGCCGGAGAGTGCGACGGACGCTCAGCGCGCGCAACTTGCGGCCTACGATGCCTTCGATGCGCGCTTTGACAGTCCGAGAGCAGTCAAGCGGGCGGCCCGGCGCGCGCTCCGTCTCGATCCGGACTGCATCGACGCGTTCCTGGCACAGTGGCTGCTGGAGTGGGAGGACAGCCCGAAGGCCCTGGTGCTGGCGACGAAGGCACACGCCGCGGCGCGCGTCGCCCTCAGCACCGCGGAGGCCCCGCCCACGCATGAGGACGACCTGTGGAGCAACTTCGTGAACCGCCCTATCGTCCGGGCATACACGGCGCTGGCGCTGACGCTGTGGGCGCATGAGCGCTTCGAGGAGGCCGTCGCAATGGCGCGCGAGGTGCTGGCGATGAACCCCGGCGACAACCTGGGCATTCGCTGGCACCTGGAGAACTGGTATCTCACCCTCGGGCGCGTGCGCCCCGCACGCCAGTTGCTGCGCGACTACTCCGATGAGCCCTGGGCGCCGGCCGCATATGCCGATGCGCTTGCGGAGTTCGCACACTCCGGCCCGTCGAAGAAGGCACGCAGGTGCCTGGCCCGGGCGCAGGAGATCAGCCCCTACATGTTCCGCATCCTGCGCTCCCCGGTGGAGTCAATCGACGTTGCGGTGACCTGGGACTACTACGTGTCGGGGAGCTGGCAGGAGGCGCTTCAGTGGCATCCGGTCGTCCGGCCCGCCTGGGACGCGTTCCCGAAGGCACTCGAGTGGTACCTGGAGATGGACGAGCAGCCGGATTTCGTGCGCCGCAGCGAGGAGGGGCTCGTACGCCTGGTCATGGACATGGCCGAGGAATCCGGCCTGAGCTTCGCGGACGCCGTCCGCGCCCTCCAGGAAGATGGCCTGCTGCCCGATGACGATCTCTGAGCGTTCCCGCTCAGCTCCACCAGTGGAGGGAGAACCGTGCGCGCGATAGTGTTGACGACGACGATCGTTTGGGCGCTCCTGGCGGGGGTTGCATCAGCGCAGGAGCCGGTCCTGCAGCTCGACTTCGGCAAGGCCGACTCGGACGTCGAGGTGGGCTTCACGCAGGTGACGGCGGCGACGCTCTACTCCCCCGAGCAGGGCTACGGCTGGCGCGACAACGCCGTGCTCAAGGAGGCCGACCAGGGCTCCGGCAGCGCCCTGCAGCGTGACTTCATCTACGGCTACGCCGGCGGCGGCGACCAGCGCGCCGACTTCCTCATCGACCTCCAGCCCGGCCACTACTGGCTCGCGCTCATGGCGGGCGACATGCGCTACAACCGCAGTGGCCTGCCCATGGACGTGCTCGTGGACGATGAGGTGGCCATCGCGGAGTGGGACAACCACAAGTGGGAGTACCGGCTCGTGGCGGTGGAGGCCGGTGCGGAGCCGGTCGCGATCGGCTTCCGCAGCTCCGATGTTCCCGTGCGCCGCTACTCGTGGTGGCACTGCAACGGCATCGTCGTGCTGGCGGCGGATACGCGCGAGGACGCCGCGGGGCAGATGGACGCGATGTTCGCCGCCATCCGCGACGCCTGGTACGCCGACTACGAGGAGGTCTTCCCCGAGGAGGACCCGGCGCGCGGCGAGATCAGCAACGATGATGTGCTGCGCGGCTACGTGGCCTTCGCCCGCGACTACCTCGACATCGTCTATCCGGCCACCATCCCGTCAGCGGCCGAGCGCCGCGCTGAGCTGTCGGCGTGGGCGACCCCGGGCGAGTACGAGCCGGTGAGCTTCGCGGTGGTGCCGCTGCGCATGCTGGGGCGGTGCCGGGTGGGCGTGAGCGACCTGTCCTCCGGCGCGGCCGTCATCCCGGCGCCGGCGTGGGACATCCGCGTGGCGGGCGTGACGCGCCAGCGCCAGGGCCGCGACGACCGCGAGTACCTGCGCGGGCCGAAGATCCTCTACCCCGGCGAGCGCGTGGAGATCGGGCCCGGTGACACCCGCTGGTGGTGGCTCTCCGTCCATGTGCCCGAGGACCAGCCGCCCGGGTGGTATGCCGGCGAGGTGACCTTCGCGCCCGAGGGCGCCGAGCCGTGGAGCTGCCCGCTGAGGTTGCGCGTGCTGCCCTTTACTATCGACAGGCCCCCGGGCGAGATGTTCGGCATGTACTACGGCACCCACTATGCCGTGTACCCCGAGAACCGCGACCTGCACTTCGCCGACATGCGCGAGCACCTCATCGACACCATCACCCTCAGCCAGGAGTGCCCGCGCGGGGGCTGGGTGGACGGCGAACTGCAGCTCGACTTCTCGGCCATGGATGAGTTCATCGCGTCGGCCCGGCGCCACGGCCTGACCGGCGACATGCCCTGGGGCGGCGTGCGGCAACTCGGAGCGCTCATCCCCGAGGGCCTGTCGGAGGAGGAGTGGGACGAGCACTACCGGCAGCTTCTGGCCGCAACCGTCGCCCATGGTGCGCAGATGGGCTGGCCCAGGCTGCTGTGCTACCCGGTGGATGAGCCCAGCAACGACCCCGAGCGCCTGGCGAGGGCCGAGCATCTGCTGGGCCTCGCGCGCGAGGTGGAGGGCGCGTACACCTACTGCACGCCCAACGCCGTCGAGGGCGGGCTGCGCCTGATCCACCTGATCGACTACGCCTGCTGGCAGCACCTGTCGGCGAATGCGCAGACGCGCCAGGCGACGCTCGACAACGGTGGCACCTTCTGGTACTACTCGTCGAACTACGGCGCCCGCACCTCCGTGCCGCGCTTCCGCAGCGGCTTCCTGCGCTGGCGACTGGGCGCGACCGGGATGCTCTACTGGCACTACAACGCCTTCGTCGGCGATCCCTACGACGACCTCGATGCCTGGCGTTCGGACATGTTCGTCTCCGCGCCGACGCCCGACGGGCCGCTCCCCACCCTCGGCTGGGAGTGCGAACGTGAGGGCATCGAGGACGTGTGGTACGCGCGCAAGCTCGAGGGCCTGATCGCGGGCGCACCGGCGGCGCGCGCGGAGCAGGCGGCCGCTGCGCAGGCGACCCTCGACGAGATCGCGGCGGCGTTCCCGCCCGACGGCGGCGAGAACCTCACGATCCCGCAGAGCTGGTCGCCGGCGACCTTCCACCAGTACCGGCGGCGCATCGCCGAGCACATCATCGAGCTGACGCCGTGACGAGCGCCGGCACGTTGCCACCGGACTCGCATGTCGATCCCGGAGAGGCGGGTGCCGCATGACCGTCTCTGAGCGCTTCCGCGCCGCCATGCGCGGCCGGCCGCTGGACCGCCTGCCCATGGTCGAGTGGGCGCCCTACTGGGACCAGACGCTGGAGCGCTGGTACACCGAGGGCCTGCCCGCGGGCATGGACCGCTACGAGGTGCAGGAGCACTGCGGCCTCGACCCGGTCTGGAACCTGCGCACCAACCCGCTCGGGCCCGGCTTCCCGGCGCCGGCGTACCACGGCGCGGGGGTCATGGAGACCGAGGCCGGGTACGAGGGGCTCCTGCCCTGCCTCTACC
>DSBO01000152.1 GCA_011046015.1 Thioalkalivibrio sp.
CCGCCGCGGCGGGCATCCTCGATGCCGTGAACGATCGCGACTTCCTGCGCTGGTTCGACCTCATGGGCATCCAGCGTCACCTCAAGGCCATCGGCATCTTCGCGCGCCTCAAGCACCGGGACGGCAAGCCCGGGTATCTCGGCGACATCCCGCGCACGCTGGACTACGTACTGCAGGCCGGGCGCGCGTACGACGAGACCCTCCCGCTGTGCCGCCTCATCGAACAGCTCGACATCCGCAGGCGGCTGGCGGCATGAAAGCCATGATCCTCGCCGCCGGGCGCGGCGAGCGCATGCGCCCGCTCACCGACGCCACGCCCAAGCCGCTGCTCGAGGCGGGCGGGAAACCGCTCATCGAGTACCACCTCGCGGCCCTGCACGCAGGCGGCTTCGGTGAGGTGGTCATCAACACGGCTCACCTCGGCCACCAGCTCGAGGATGCCCTGGGTGATGGCGCCCGTTACGGGCTGTCCATCCGCTATTCCCACGAGCCGCCTGGCGCGCTGGAGACCGGCGGCGGCATCCACCGGGCCCTGCCGCTGCTGGGCGACGCGCCCTTTCTCGTGGTCAACGGCGACGTGTGGTGCGACTACCCGTTGCGCCCACACGTACTCGCCGACAACGACCTCGCCCACCTCGTGCTGGTCGACAACCCGCCCCAGCACCCGGCGGGCGACTTTCACCTGTGCGACGGCCGTGTACACCGCGATGGCGAGCCGCGCCTGACCTTCAGCGGGATCGGCTACTACCGGCCCGGGCTGTTTCGCGACTGCGCGCCCGGCCGGTTTCCGCTCGCGCCCCTGCTGCGGATGGCGATGGACGCCGGGCGCGTGAGCGGCGAACATCACGCGGGGCACTGGAGCGACGTCGGCACCCCCGAGCGCCTGGCCGCCCTGGACGCCTTTCTCGCCGGAAAACGGTCCACGCCGGCCTGATGCGGATCAGGCCGGCGGCAGTCCGGCCGTGTTAAGGTTTCGCCATACCACGCAGAACGACGACCCATGCCCTTTGACGAACAACGCGTAACCGAATCCTTCGCCTTCGACCCGGCCCAGATCGACGACCTGCGCACCCGCTGGCGCGACCTGCTGGAGCTTGCCGTGTGGGGCGACCTCAAGACGCAGAAGATCGGCGCCGTGCCCCGCCTGCGCAAGCGCGTGCTGGAACTGGGTGAGAACCTGCGCTCGGTGATCAACGACCGCAGCTGGATCCCGCAGGAACGCGAGCGCATCAAGGGGGCCATGGGCGCCATGCTCAACCTGCGCGACGCGCTACTGCAACTCGAGCGCGCCGCCCAGGTCATCGACGGCGGCGAGGACTTCGCGCGCTTCGAACGGGACATCCTCGCGTTCCGCCAGCAGCTGCTGGTGTTCATCGAGAAACACGAACGGCTCTGGGGCGACCTGCTGGAATCGCTCTATGACGAACCGCTGGACGAAGACACCGAAGACGACTGAGGCGTGAACGCGCGGAGGACGGATGGGACAGGAGATCGACAGCAGCGAGTTCACCCAGGCCGACTTCGACGCCTTTCGTGAACGCCTGCAGCGCGAGACCCAGACCCTCGAGGGCTGGGGACGCGAGGGCCGGCTCTCGCACCGCGGCCCGGTCGCCGGCTTCGAGATCGAGGCCTGGCTGATCGATGGCGACGGCCGCCCCGCCCCGCGCAACGACGAGTTTCTCGCGGCCAGCGACGACCAGCTCACCTCGCCCGAGCTCGCCCGCTTCAACGTCGAACTCAACAACCGGCCGCAGGCGTTGAGCGGACGCGCCTTCAGCCTGCTCGAGGCCGACATCTTCCAGACCTGGGAACACGCCAGCGAGACCGCCGAGGCCATCGGCACGCGGCTGGTGATGACCGGCATCCTGCCGACGCTGGAGGCCACCGACCTCAGCCTGCGCAACATGTCGGACCTGAACCGCTACCGCGCCCTCAACAAACAGGTGTTCCGGCTGCGCGAGCACCGCCCGCTCACACTCGACATCGCCGGTCACGAACACCTGCGCAGCCAGCATTGCGACGTGATGCTCGAATCGGCCACCACCTCGTTCCAGCTGCACCTGCAAACGCCCATCGAGCGGGCCGCGCGCATGTACAACACCGCCATCCTAGTCTCCGCGCCCATGGTGGCCATCGCCGCCAACTCTCCGTACCTGTTCGGCCACGAGCTGTGGGAAGAGACCCGCATCCCGCTGTTCGAACAGGCGGTGGAGATCGGCGGCTACGCCGGTGTCACGCGCGGACCGCTGTGGCGCGTGAGCTTCGGTTCGGGCTACGTCCGCCAGTCCATCCTCGAATGTTTCCGGGAGAACCTTGAGCACTTCCCGGTATTGCTGCCCATGGCGCTGGGGGACGGCGACACGCTGCCGCACCTGCGCCTGCACAACGGCACCATCTGGCGCTGGAACCGGCCGCTGCTCGGCTTCGACGACGACGGCACGCCGCACATCCGCATCGAGCACCGCGTCATGCCGGCCGGGCCGACCGTGATCGACCAGGTGGCCAACGCGGCGTTCTTTTATGGCCTCACGCAACGCCTGGCGGCCACCGACTTCTCGCAGGCGATTCCGTTCTCGCGCGCGCGCGACAACTTCTACGAGGCGGCACGCCGCGGGCTAGCCGCCACCCTGCGCTGGACGGGCGACGCGCGCATCGGTGTGCGCGAACTCATCCTCGAGACCCTCCTGCCCGCCGCCCGGGAGGGCCTGCACGAACTCGCCATCGACCCGGCCGACATCGACCGCTACCTGGGCATCATCCGGGCCCGCGCCGAGACCGGCCAGAACGGTGCCGAGTGGCACCGGCGCTGGGTGACCGTGCACGGCCGCGACATGGCGCGGCTGACCGCCGACTACCTGCGCTACCAGTGGCGCGGGATGCCGGTACACGAATGGGACCTGTAAGCGATGCGACCACCACTGCTCACCGAAACCGATACCCTGCCCGACGGCCTGCTCACGACCGGCGCGCGCGACCTGCACACCGTGCTCGACGGGCCGACCCTCGTCCACCTGCCGGGACGGCGGGCGGAGCCGCTGTTCGTCTCCGTGTTGCTGCACGGCAACGAGGACACCGGCCTCGTGGCCGTGCAGGAGCTGCTGGCCCGTTACCGCGAGCAGGAACTGCCGCGCGCGCTGTCGCTGTTCATCGGGAATATCGCCGCCGCGCGCGAGGCCCGGCGCCGCCTGGACGGGCAGCCCGACTACAACCGCTGCTGGCCCGGCACCGAGCTCGAGGCGAGCGACGAGACGCGGATGATGGCCTACATCGTCGAGACCATGCGCCAGCGGCGCGCCTTCGCCAGCGTGGACGTGCACAACAACACCGGCCTCAACCCGCACTACGCCTGCATCAACCGGCTCGACAATGCCTTCCTGCAGCTGGCCACCCTGTTCGGCCGCACGGTCGTCTACTTCATCCGGCCGCGCGGCGTCGCCTCCATGGCCATGGCCGAGGTCTGCCCGTCCACCACGCTGGAATGCGGCAAGCCCGGCCAGGCCCACGGCGTGGAGCATGCGGTCGAATACCTCGACGCCTGCCTGCACCTATCAGAGATCCCCGTCCATCCGGTCAACGAGCACGACATCGACCTCTTCCACACCGTGGCCCAGGTGAAGGTGCCGGAGCGTTTCAGCTTCAGCTTCGGCCACAGCGCCGCCCACATCGCCTTCGACCCGGAACTTGAACGCATGAACTTCCGCGAGGTCCCGACCGGCACCGAGTTCGGCGTGGTCGACAGCCAGAGCGGGGCCCATCTCGCCGCCTACGACGAGGCCGGCCTGGACGTGACCGAGGCGTTCTTCGAGATCCGCGAACAGCGCATCCTGCTCAGGCGCGCCATGATGCCGTCCATGCTCACACTGGATGAACGGGTGGTGCGGCAGGACTGCCTTTGTTACCTGATGGAGCGAATGGGTGGTGGGGCGTGAAGGGTGAAGGGTGAGGCGGGCACGGCCCGCCCTATTACTTACTTGCCACAGAGGGCACAGAGCAAAACCACCCTCGCTATACCTCTATGCCCTCTATGGCGATTCGCCTTTTCGCCAAAGGCCTGACGATTCACCCTTCAAACTTCAAACTTCACCCTTCAAACTTCACCCTTCAAACTTCACCCCCCCTACCGCCTCGACCCCGTAGCGCCAGACCCTGAGCGTGTC
>DSBO01000224.1 GCA_011046015.1 Thioalkalivibrio sp.
CCTAACATGCGGTGTTATCTCCGAAAGTAAGCTTTGGCCATGGCTTCCAGCTCGTCCATCTGAAAAATACTACCTAAAAAAACAAATGGGTAAAATACTACTTGATCGCCAAGCTTATACCGTGCGTCGGCCAGTGTTTAGCCCTCGGTCGGCTGCCGGTATCCGCGTGGGTCAGGGGCGCGTCGCCGTTATCCAGTCCGCCAGCCCCTGTGCCCGGTCCGGTCGTGCGGGGTCAGTCCGGGACCAGTTTGAATGCTATCCGTAACAGTATTGTATAAGGACTTGTTTCGCGGATGGCGTGAGGTGATCCCCGTGCCTCGCCGGGGGCAAGCTTATATGAATGCTTGTTCATCTGCAATGTTGCGCGGTGCCTGGCGGCAGGGGCGTCCTCTTCCTCCGGGTGTATGTATAGGTATTGTCAATATAATTGTGGTGACGCGGTCGATCAGGCCCGGCTCGGTGCGCCGCGGAGATCGTCGCTGGGGACAGGGGGGGCAGCGTTGCCATTTGCGACCCGTCGGGGGTCGCGGTGGTCAGGGCGTGGTCCGGGACGTTCCCGGGATCGAGGAGGCGGCGGCGGACCCGGTAGCTCGGGGCGCGACTAGGCGAGCGCCTGGTCGAGGATCATCATCAGGCCGAAGCCGGCGAGGAGGGTGAAGGTGACTGGGGCCTGGTTACCCCGCCGGTGGGTCTCGGGGATGATCTCGTTGCTGATGACGAACAGCATGGCGCCGGCCGCGATGGCCAGGCCCCAGGGCAGGAGGGCGTCGGCGATGCCGACGGTCACCACGCCCACTAGGCCGCCGACGGGCTCCACCAGCCCGGTGAGCAGGGCGAACAGGAAGGCCTGGTGGCGGCTGTAGCCCGCGGCCAGCAGGGCCACCGCCACCACCAGCCCCTCGGGCATGTTCTGCAGGCCGATACCGATCATCAGGGTGATGGCATTGTTGAGGTCGGGGCCGCCGAAGCCGACGCCGACCGCAAGGCCTTCCGGGAAGTTGTGCAGGGTGATGGCGAACACGATCAGCCACATGCGTTGAATGCCGGGCACGTCGGGACCGTCATGGCCCATGACCAGGTGCTCGTGTGGTACGTGCTTGTGGATGAACCACAGGCCCACGGCGCCGAGCAGGATGCCGGCGAACATGACCAGCGGGGGGCTTAGCGGGCTGTCCGCGGCTACGCTCTCCAGGCCCGGCAGCAGCAGCGAGAAGAAGGTGGCCGCGAGCATGATGCCGGCGCTCAGGCCGAGCAGCAGGTCCTGGGCGCGCGGGGTGAGGCGTGGCGCGAAGAACATGGGCAGTGCCCCGACCCCGGTGCCGAGCCCGGCGACGAGGCTGCCGAGCAGGCCGAGGGTGACCGGGGAGAATTGTGCGAGGCTTGCGGTCAGCGATTCCATGGTGTCATTGTGACGCGTTCGGTGCGAGACGTCATCGCCTACCGGTAGTTGGCCAGCCGTATCGGCATACGCCTGGCGCCCCAGTCCCCCGGCGCTTCCTCGAACACGCCGGCACAGGGGGTGCCGCAGGTGGGGCACTTGCCATCCTTCGTGAGCGCCCAGTCGGTGATGACGTACCAGTCGCGGCCGATGAGGCGTTGGCCGCAGGCGTGGCAGTAGGTGCTGCCGCCCGCGGCGTCATGCACGTTGCCCGTGTAGACGTAACGGAGCCCGTTCTTCAGGGCGATCTCGCGCGCGCGGGTGAGTGTGGCCGCCGGGGTGGCAGGGTGGTCCATCATCTTCCAGTCCGGGTGAAAGGCGGTGAAGTGCCAGGGCACGTCCGGGCCCAGTTCCTTCACTCCCCACCGGGTCATGGCATCGATCTCCGCGTCCGAGTCGTTCTCGCCCGGGATGAGCAGGGTGGTGATCTCCAGCCAGCAGTCGGTTTCGTGGCGGATGTACCTGAGCGTGTCGAGCACCGGCTCGAGGTGCCCGCCGCAGATCTTCCAGTAAAACTCCTCGGTAAACCCCTTGAGGTCCACGTTGGTCGCATCCATCCACCGGAAGAATTCCGCCCGCGGTTCCGGCGTGATGTAGCCGGCCGTGACCGCCACCGACTTGATGCCCGCCTCGCGGCAGGCGCGGGCGGTATCGATGGCGTATTCTATGAAGATGACCGGATCGTTGTAGGTGTAGGCCACGCTGCGGCAGCCGAGCTCCCTTGCCGCCTTCGCCAGGGTCTCGGGCGAGGCCTCGTCCATCAGCCGGTCCATCTCGCGCGACTTGCTCATGTCCCAGTTCTGGCAGAACTTGCAGGCCAGGTTGCAGCCGGCGGTGCCGAAGGAGAGCACGGGCGTGCCGGGCAGGAAGTGATTGAGTGGTTTCTTCTCGATGGGGTCGACGCAAAATCCCGAGGAACGGCCGTAGGAGGTGAGGACGATCCGGCCGCCCTCGTTGGCGCGGACGAAGCACAGGCCGCGCTGGCCCTCGTGCAGCTTGCAGAAGCGGGGGCAGACGTCACACTGGATGCGGCCGTCGTCGAGCCGGTGCCAGTACCGGGTCGGAATCGTGGTTTCCATCACCGCCTCGCAAGTGGCGTTACCGGGGTATCATGCCCTGAGTCTAGTTCATGCGTACAGGCGGAAACTTTTCACTGGCGGGTATGACTATACTAGAAAGGGTGTGTCTCGATAGAGGCCATCCCCCCCCGGGTGCGGGAGGCACCTGGCAGAGCATGCAGGGAAGAGAACATGCCGATGAATCTACCACCAGATCAAAGGAAGCCCTCAGTGATGGATGTAATCAAGGAACACGCTCACACCCGTTACCCGGCCGTGGCCGGGCTTTTCTATCCCGCGAATCCGAAGGAACTGCGCGCCATGGTGGCGCGTTTTCTCGACGAGACCCGCACCGAAGAACCGCCGCCCAAGGCCATGATCGCCCCGCACGCCGGTTACGTGTATTCGGGCGCCGTCGCCGCCTCGGCCTATGCGCTCCTGCGCAACCGCCAGCGGCCAATCGAGCGCGTGGTGCTGCTCGGGCCCGCCCACCGGGTGGGTTTTTACGGGGTGGCCGCGAGCAGCGCCGACTATTTCGAGACCCCCCTCGGCCGCGTCCCGCTCGACCGCGAGGCCATCGACCGGGTCGTTGGGCTCCCCGACGTCTTCGTGTTCGATCCGGCGCATGAGCAGGAACACAGCCTCGAGGTGCACCTGCCCTTCCTGCAGGTGGCGCTGGATGACGAGTTCAGCCTCGTGCCGCTGGTGGTGGGGTCCGGTGAGGTGGCCGAGGTGGAACGTGTGTTCGATAGCCTGTGGGGTGGGGACGAGACGCTGATCGTGGTCAGCTCGGATCTGAGCCACTACCACGATTACCATACGGCGCGCCGTATGGATCAGCGCACGACCGAGGCGATCGAGGCGCTGGAGCCGAACAAGATCCGCCCCGAGCAGGCCTGCGGGCGTCTGCCCATCCAGGGGCTGCTCGGGGCCGCGCAGCGCCATGGCCTCGAGTGCCGCAACATCGACCTGCGCAATTCCGGCGACACGGCCGGGCCGCGGGACCAGGTGGTCGGCTATGGTGCCTATGTCTGCGACTGAACCCGATGGCTGATGCCGGGCTCGATGCCGGCGAGCGTCAACGGCTTGTCGACATCGCCCGCCGCTCCATCGAGCGCGGCCTGCATAGCGGGCGGGCGCTGTCGCCCGTGCTCGATGACCTGCCGGCCCGGCTGCGGGCGCCGGGCGCCTCCTTCGTCACCCTGAAACGGCATGGCGAGCTGCGCGGCTGCATCGGCACGCTGGAAGCCTATCAGCCGCTCGCGCTCGACGTGGCCGCGCACGCCTTCGATGCGGCCTTCCGCGACCCCCGGTTCGCACCCCTGTCAGCCGACGAGCTGGCCGATCTCGAACTCGATATCTCCATCCTCGGCACGCCCGAGGAGCTGGTGTTTCAGGACGAGGCCGGCCTCGTCCGCCAGCTGCGCCCCGGCGTCGATGGCCTCATCCTGCAGGAAGGCCAGCGGCGCGGCACCTTCCTGCCGAGCGTGTGGGAGCAGCTGCCCGATCCCGCCGAGTTCCTGCGCCAGCTCAAGCGCAAGGCCGGCCTGCCGGCCGACTACTGGTCGGACACGCTCAGGGTCTGGCGCTACGGGGTCGAGGCGGTAGGGGGGGTGAAGTTTGAAGGGTGAAGTTTGAAGGGTGAAGTTTGAAG
>DSBO01000141.1 GCA_011046015.1 Thioalkalivibrio sp.
CTGTTCTCCACCTGGATAGAGCGTGCATCCCACGTCCGGCGCCAGGTCCAATACCTGCGCCGCGACCGGCGTCCCGGCGACGGTCACCTCGTCCAGTCCCGCCGGCGGCCCCAGGAGATCGAGCCAGCCCCGCAGGCTCAGGCCCCCGCCCTTGAGCACCCTGGTGTACCCGCTGACCAACAGCTTCTCCTCGGCCCGCGTCGCAGCGACGTAGAGCAGACGCCGGTCCTCGGCCGCGTCTCGCTCACCATCGCGCACCGCCGCCAGGCCGTAGGCCGCCGGTCGTCGATTGTCCTCGTCCCGCGCGCTCACCACCACCCCCAGCCGCTCGTCCAACAGCACGCCCGCCGAACGCCAATGGCCGCCGTGGGCCGCGTCAGCGATGACGACGACGGGGAACTCCAGTCCCTTGGCCTTATGCACCGTCATCAGTTGAACCGCGCTCCCCGCCTCGGTGGGAGCCTCGCTTTCCCGCGCGCCCACATCGCGCAGCGCCCGCACGTACTCGGCGAAGGCCCGCACGCTCACCAGCCCGCTGGCGTGGGCGTCGGCCAGGAGCTTTTCGACGTTGCGCCGCGCCCGCGGGCCGCCCGTCGCCTGCACCGCCGCCCGGTAACCACTCTGATCCAACAGTCGTTTGAGCAGAGCGGCCACCGGCACCCGCCCGGCGAGATCGTGCAGTTCCGCCACCAGGTCGCGCCCCTGGAGCGCGCGCGCCAGCTCGTCCGGGGGCACGATGTCCGGCAAGGCCGGGTGATGCAGGATCGACCAGATCGCGCAGGGCGTGTCCTCCTCCCTGGGCACGATCTCCGACGGCGGGAAGCGCAGCAGGTACAGCGCCGCGTCGCTCAGGCCCACGCCCCCCACTGCAGGGGAGCGCAGGAAGCCCACCATCGCTAGGTCGTCGGCCGGGTCCGTCGCCGCCTGCAGCGCGTTGAGCAGCGCGCGCACCTCGTAACGCTCGTAGAAGCCGCGCCCCGCCACGGTCACGAAAGGGATCCCCGCCCGCTCCAGGCCATCCTCGTAGACGGAGAAAGCGGTCGAGGCGCGGAAGAGGAGCGCCACGTCCTCCCAGTCGATCCCCTCCTGCGCCCGCAGCGCCAGCAGCCGCTCCGCCAGCCCGTCGGCCGCGGCCAGCCGGCCCTCGGTCGCCCGATCGCCCAGCCCCAGGTGAAACTCGACGTAGGGGGCCTTAATCCTCGCCTGCGGCTCGGCCCGATAGGCTCGCAGCGGCGCAAAGGGCACCTCGTAGGGCCGCCCCGGTCGCTCCACCTCCCCCATGACGGGCGACAGGAGCCGGTTGACCGTCTCGACCAACCCCCGGTGAGCGCGGAACGTCAGGTCCAGCGCGAGCACCTCGCCGCTCGCGCCGACATCCTCCTGCACGCGCCGGAAGACGGTCACGTCGGCCCCCCGGAAGCGGTAGATCGACTGCTTGGCATCGCCGACCACGAAGAGCGCGCCCTTTAGAGTGGATGAGGCTGGCGATGATGGGGCGTCGTCGCCAGCCAGGGCGTACACGATCTCCCGCTGGCGCTCGTTGGTATCCTGGAACTCGTCGACCAAGACCGCTACGACCTTCTCCTGCCACACCGCGCGGACCGCCGGTTCCCGCAGCAGCGCCAGCGCCCCGGCCTCCAGGTCGTCGAAATCGAGCCCGTTCTCCGACCGCCGGGCCTGGGCGTACAATTCGCGGGCGCGGCGGTAGGTGGCGTGCAAGGGCCAGATCAGGCCGGCGACCGCCTCGTCCAACGCCCACGCCGCCCCTTGCTTGGGGTCGGCCAAGGGGGCCAGGCGCTCGTCGAAATAGGCCCGCAGCGCCCGCGTCGCCTCCTTCGCCTCCGCCAGCGCGTCGCCGGGCCAATTCCCCTTGCGCCCGTACAGAGTGCTCGCCGCCCGCGCCTCGGCTAACGCCGCCAGCGTCGCCGCCACGTCGCCCCGGCGCTGCACCTCGCTGGCCTTATCGGCGTGGGCCAGCACCGCTTGCCGGGCGACCTCCATCTTGTCGCTCGGGTCGTCGGCTTGCAAGCGGGCCAGCACGTCCAACGGTTCCCGCCAACCGGGATCGCTCAGGCGCTCGTCGAGCCACGCCAGCAAGACCTCGGTCCACGCATCCAGGGGATCGTCGCCCAAGCGCTCGAAGGCCGCGTCGGCGTCCAAGCGCTGCTCCAGCAGGGTCGCCGCCGCCGTCCGCAGCCCGAACTCCCCCAACGCGCCGAAGAGGTGCGAGGCTGCCTCGTCCTCGGCTGTCCAGGCCAGCGCGTCCTCCACGGCCCGCGCCCGCAGCACCGCCGCCCGGCCCTCCTCCAGCACGCCAAAGCCCGGATCGACGCCCCACTGGGCCGCCTCGACCGGGTGCTCGCGCAGGACCTGGGCGCACAGGCTGTGGATCGTGCCGATGCGGGCCGCATCCAGGTCGGCGAAGAGCGCCTCCCAGGCAGAGCGCCGGTCAGGGTCGTCCACCTGTGCCAACCACTCGTCGATGGTCTGGCGGATGCGGGTGCGCATCTCGCGGGCGGCCTTCTCGGTGAAGGTGATGGCCACGACCCGCGCAAGGGCGCGCCCTGTTCCAGGTGATACAGATACCGGCCCACCAGCGTCCGCGTCTTGCCCGACCCGGCTCCGGCGGTGACGAGCATGTCGCCGGGGGTGGCGACGGCTTCCTTCTGGGATTCGTTAAGCTGGAGGAATTTGAGGATGGACATTTCATTCACGTCGCTAGCAGATCATCTGGATAGGGAATCATTCCCTGCGATTCAACCGCCTCCCATAACTGCCGGTCGAACGTGGCGACGGTCACGCCCTCGCCCATACCATTCTGCCACACCAGCGCCGAGGCCAAATGGACGGCGTCGTACCCGCGCAATCCCAGGTCCCAGGCCAGCTCGTCCGCCCGGGCGACGAGCGCCTCCGTGGCCTGTACACGCACCAGGCTGAGCCATTCGTCGCGGAAAACTTGGAGGGCCGAGTCCGCTTCTTGCCGCGTCAGGGTCCCCATGCGGATCGCTTTCGCCAACGCTGCCGCAGTCTCTGCCCGACTGATCAATGACGTGCCGACGACGTCGGCGGCAGCGATGGCCTCGGCGACTGCCTGTGTGCCTGGCTCAGCGATATACCGCTTGACCAACGCGCTGGCATCCAGGTAGAGAATCATATCTCTTCCTCTACTTCTTGCCAATAGGCCGCGTTATCACTCATTCTCGATCCGCCAAGAGCAGATCGGAGACTGTGCGCTCGCCCCGGGCCTGGGCCACCGGAGTCAGCGGCTCGAGTTTTTGTTTATTCCAGGCAATCAGCCCAGCATGGCTCAAAGTTTCGAGTTGCGTCTCGGTGGATTGGCCCACGGGCACAATGCGGCCAATCGGTTTACCGTGCTTGGTGATGACTACGGTCAGCCCAGCTTCTACTTTTCGCAGGTAGGCACTCAGGTGGATTTTCAGATCTCGAACGCCTGTTTGAGGCATTGCACGCTCCTTCAGTAAGTCTACTTGCCATCTAAAGCAACTACATTATACATTCAATGACTACAAATGGGAATTGGCATTCTCCTGCCTGGAGGCTACGACTGTGCGAATTCCTACCACGCCTTGGCCTCGTAAAACTCACAAAACGGGGCGGCCGGACAGAAGGTCGGGCAGCCGCCGTCGGTGGGCGTGGGCGCGAATTGACCCGCCCGCACAGCGGCGACGACGTCCATCGCGTAACCGAGCGCCGTCTCGATGGCGCAGGGCACGCCCCCCTCGTATTTTTCCAGGCGCAGGCTGCTGGGCCGGGCCGAACCGATGTGCCAGTAGAAACCACTGGCGACCTCGGCCCGCAGCGCCTGCTCGGCCGCCAGGGCGTAGAGCGGCAGTTGCAAGCGCTCCCCCTTGGTGAGGGCGGTGGCCGAGATAGGCGTCGAGCCGGCCTTGTAGTCGATGATGCGCAGGCGGCCTTTTCCTGGAAATCGTTGAGTTGGAGAAGATCGAGGATCGTCATATCGATCACACTCGCACGCATGCCATCCTGAACTGACAGAAGCCGCAGCTTGATCTCAAACCGGCTCGAACCGGGCCGTGAAGTGCCGCAACAGGCGCGGCGCGTAGGTATAGCGCAGGCCACCGACCGCCTCGCGCGCCTCGTAC
>DSBO01000147.1 GCA_011046015.1 Thioalkalivibrio sp.
ATACAGTTAGACCTCTCGGGGCTGGCCGGTGTAGGTCCAGCGGTACGGTTGGGCGTCATGTTGGTTATGGTAGTCGATGAAGTCCATGACCGTGCGCTCCAGGTGCTCGCGGCTGGCGAAGTCGCCCAGGTGCAGCACCCGCCGGGTGAGCGTCGAGAACCACAACTCGATCTGGTTGAGCCAGGACGCATGGGTCGGTGTGAAGTGGAACTGAACCCGGCCGTCGTGCCCGTCCAGGAACTCCTGGACCGCTTTCGTCTTGTGGGTCGCGTAGTTGTCGAGCACGAAGTGCAGTTCCTGATCGTCGGGCAGTTGCGGCACCAGCCAGTTCATGAACTCCAGGAACTCCTGGCTGCGATGGCGCTGGCGACACAGGCCCAGCACCTTGCCGGTCGCGACCTCGAAGCTGCCGAAGAGCGTGAGCGTGCCATGGCGGCGGTAGTGGAACTCGCGTTTGCGGATCAGGGCCGGCCGCGTGGGCAGGTCGGGCACGAAGCGCTCCAGCGCCTGCATGCCGGTGCGCTCGTCGAGGCAGTAGACCAGTTTGCCCTTGAGCGCATCCGCGTAGAGCCCGACGATATCGGTCATACGCTGCTCGAACAGCGGATCGGTGCTGTGCAGCCACGACACGAAGCGATGCAGCTTCAGATCGGCGATCACCATCCAGCGGCGCACGGTCTCGACCGCGATGCTGCGCACATGGCCCAACTCGATCGCGGCTCGTCGCAGCGTGCGGATGGTCCAGCGGCACAGCGGCAGGCCGTGCTCGACCGGATCGGAGCAGGCCAGGGCCACCACCTCATGACGCTGCTGAGGGGGAAAAAGACCGGGGCCTGCCCGGTCGCGGCCGATCCGGCAGCCCGTCGAGGCCTTCTTCGAAGAAGCGCCCGCGCCAGGTCACCACGGTGGTGCGCGAACAGCCCAGGCGGCGCGCGATCTCGCGGTTGGACACGCCCGCGGCGGCCAGCAGCACGATGCGCGCACGGGTCACTGCCCGCTGGGGCGCGGTCTGCTTGCGCACGGTCTTCTCAAGGTGCGCGCGCTGCTCGTGTGTCAACTCAATCTCGACTGCGGTGGGAACCGGCATCTGCATACACTCCCGCGATCTGAGGTCGCCAGCAGATGCCTATTCCACGTCCGCACAGAAAACCTTGCAACATGTACAATCATTTTCTGGACGCTGCGCTAGTGAGGCCAAGGACATCAACAATAATGGAACGGTCCTCCTCTATAAAGGCGGGGCGTACGTGAATAATGGCACGGTCCGGGAGCTGGTGACTTCCGAGGGTTGCTGGCTGATTCCGGAGGCGATCAACGACGGCGGCCAGGTGGCTGGCTGGAGCTATCAGGTCGATAACGAGCCGACATGTGCGGTCTGGGGCGCGTGGCTGTTCGATCCGGTCACCAACGCCCTCCAGGATCTGCCCAACCTCGGCGGGTGGAGCAAGGCCCTTGGCATCAACAATAACGGGGAGGTCGTGAGATGGGCCACCTTGACAACACAGGGAGACAGTACCCCGACCCGCGCCTTTCGCAGCGATGGCTCGAACATCTACGAACTGGGGACACTGGGAGGAGTTGGTAGTTGCGCATGGGCGATCAACGACTATGGGCAGGTCGTCGGTGTCTCAGACACTCAGGGTGACTGCCGGAGACGTGCCTTCGTCCATGACGGCGTGCTGATGTGGGACCTCAGCGAGCGGGTCACACCTGACTCACATGACCTTGTGCCATACGCTGCGTATGACGTCAACAATCTGGGGCAGATCGTCGGATCAGGATACACCTCGGAACTCGAAGCTCATCGCTTCCTCGCCACGCCCAATCAGTAACTTGAGAACTCCGCATAGACCCCCGCGGCGCGCTGTGGGGGCTCCGGTCGGGCTACGCCCTCCCTGCGCCCCCACAGCACCCCGGAGGCCGCAACCCTCTGACTGTCACTGGTACTGAGAATGGGGGAGGGTCACCGACGCAGCGCTTCGCGGGCGGGGCCTCGTCGTGCTTCGCTCAAACAGCCCCGGCACAGAGCGGACCTGTCCGCCCGGCCGAGCGCGTGCTCACTGCGCCACCAGGAACATCCGGTCCACGTAGATCGCCTGCACGGCCTCGCCGGCGGAGGGCATGACCCAGACGCGCGCGCCCGGCCCCAGGTCATGCACACCCAGATCAACCGTGTGGTACGTGCCGGCCTCGCCTCCCGGGATCGCTCTGCGCACGAGTTCGTGGGGGGCGTAGATGCCGGTGTGAGCCCCGGCCTGTACGGCCTCGGTCGCCTCAACTCGCGCCACCACGTACACCTGCCACCGGCCCGTCAGCCCCTGGTGTCCGGTGCCCGCGAGGCCCCGAACCGCCTGGGGGACCGCGAAGGCGATCTCGCCCTCGTCTGGCTGGTGGAAGCCCCGCGGACCATCGCTGGCGACGGCCAGCCGCGCGGCCCGGCCGTCGGCCGCCGCGGCATCGTCCACCAGTGACGTGGCACCCTCCGGCTGAAGCTCGAGCATGTTCTCCTGGATATCCCACCACTGCCCGGGCGGAAGGCCCTCACACCGGGGCGGGGCCGGCGCCGGTCGCGGGTAGAGGCGGCGCAGGTGCTCGACCAGGTGCCCGAAGCCGTCCCACTCCTTCCAGCAGGAGCACCCGAACTCGCTGCCAACCTCCGCGAAGCGCTCGACCGCGCCGTAGGGATCGTCCGGGCCCCGGAACGGCACGCCGCGCGAGAGCGCCTCCCGGCGCAACGAGCGGTAGCGCTGGATCCACACCAGGTCGAGGCCGGCCCGGGTTCGGCGCAGGCGCCTGAGCAGTGTCGGGTCCTCGGCGACGGCTGCTTGTGCCCTGTCGAACAGGACGGTGGCGCGGTCCACATCGTCGTACGCGAACCAATGGGCCGTCGTGTTGTCGTAGACGCCCAGGAAGGTGCCGGGCCTGCGGGTCACCGCCCGGTGGATCAGGGCCAGGTACTCGAGCAGGTACGGGGCCGCATCGCCGTAGTAGCCCTCCAGGAAGCGGCGCGTCAGCTCCCGCTCATCGAGTGACGGGTCCCAGAGCAGATGGGCGAGCACCCACTCGCGCAGGTGGCAGAACTCCGCCAGCGAGCCGTGGCCCATCTGAGCCATGAAGCCCGCGATGCCGTTCGCGGCGTACGAGCGCACGTATTCCCCGACCGGCAGGTGGTTGGGGTGGGGCAGGATGAAGTTGCCGAAATGCGCGTAGTAGTCCCACACGTACAGCTTCGGCGAGATCTGCGCCCAGGTCTGGAGGTAGGGGATGAAGCGCGGCGTCCCCCTCGGCCCCAGGGCGTGATTGCGGTTGAGCATGGCGAAGACGGGCACGACATTGCGCCGCGGCCGGACGTGGCGGGGAGGCCTCTCCGTGCCCCAGTAGGCGAGCGTGGAGATCCACACATCCGGGTAGCGCTCCTCGACCCGCTCGGCCACGGCGTTCACGAAATGCAGCAGGGGCCCGGCCTCTGAGCCCTCGAGCGTGGCCAGGGCGCGGCACTGCTCGCACCGGCAGTAGCCCAGATTGTCCGCCGGGCTGACCGAGACCGTCCCGGTCGTCGCGTGGTTCTGCTCGAGGAGATCACACACGGCGTCAGCGGCCGCCGCTATCGCCCCCGGGTTCGTGAAGCACACCTGCGAGGCCACACGCTCGCCGGCATCCGCTCGATAGGCATACCAGTCGCGATGCTCCTCGAAGTACCGGTCGGGCGGCAGCAGCTCCCGCAGCAAGGTGTGGCCGCCGCCCATGGTCATCGAGCCGCCCCAGTCCTCCGGGATGGGCTCTGCCCAGTCGCGCCCATTGAGCCGGAGCTTCGCCGCGAAGGTGGGATGGCGCAGCGTGCCTTCTCCGTAGAGACAGCGGTACTCGAGGGGCGGACGGTAGACCACGTCGAGCGCGTCCACCTCGAGCGTGGGCCGCTGCGGCGCCTGCTCGGCCTCGGCCGTCCACCAGCGACAGCCGACGACATCCTCGAGGAAGGTGAAGACCGCGTAGAGGGTGCCACGCGGGCGGTCGCCCCCGAGGATCAGGTCATCGCCGACGGTCCGCATCACGATGCCCTCGCCACCTGGAGTGCTGCGATCGAGGCCCTGCAGGGCCGCCGTCGCCTGTGGCG
>DSBO01000200.1 GCA_011046015.1 Thioalkalivibrio sp.
GATTTGTGCTAATTTTTAGGTGTGAAAGGTGTTTTTTACGAACGATACCCAGCCAATTCTTATCGTATTTCCATAGGTCTAGATCCTTCTTGTGAAGCGTTTCTGCAGGCGCGCTTGAGGGTGCTCCGCCTCATGGATACTCTCTTGGTGTGACGAGGTGATGCGAACTGTTTTGGTGTCCCGATCTGATCCGGTTGCTGATTCGGGAGGGCCACCGGCCTGCGGCGTACCTTGTCCCGAATGTGTTTCGGCATGCAAAGTTGGCTCTGAATCAATTTTGGTGCAGCTTGGGTTTCCTTTCTGTCAGGACGCTGCAACGCATCGTATGCGACGGCCACGCCCCATTGATTTGGCGCTTGTAGAGCATCAACCTCCTTGTCCGGTGCCGACAACCAAGATGGCCGGTTCTGGCCGCTGCGATCGGATCGGTTAGGTGATGGTGTCCTCCTTGATGTTGTCTGCGGCCTCGGCTTCGAGGTTGTCGCTGGAGGTTGTCGCTCCGATTTCAGGCCTGGCTGATCGGCGTTCGGCTGCGGCGCGCCGACGATAACTGTCGCCGTTCATCTCGAGGATGGTGGCGTGGTGGACGAGGCGGTCGATCGCGGCGACGGTAACGGCCTGGTCGGGGAAGACCTTGTCCCAGGCGCTGAAGGGCTGGTTGGCCGCGATGGCGAGGCTTCTGGTCTCGTAGCGCCGGGCGATCAGTTCGAAGAGCACGGAGCTTTCGGCGCGGTCCTTCTGCGCGTAGGTGATGTCGTCAAGGATGATCAGGTCGAACTTGTCGAGCTTGGCGATGGCGGCCTCGAGCGCCAGGTCGCGCCGCGCGGCCTGAAGCTTCTGCACCATGTCGGTGGTGCTGGTATAGAGGACGCGCCTGCCCGCCTCGACAAGGGCATGGCCGATGGCGCACAGGACATGGGTCTTGCCCGCGCCCGAGTTGCCGATGGCGATGAGGTTGGCGCCGGTCTCGACCCAGTCCCCTGCGGCCAGCGCCTCGACCCGGGCCCGCGTCACCCCGGGCAGGGCCTTGAAGTCGAGGGTGGCCAGCGTCTTGCCGCCGGGCAGTTGGGACTGCTGGAGGTGGCGGTGGATGCGGCGCGCATCGCGCTCGGCCAGTTCGAGCTCGGCAAGGGTGGCGAGGAACCGGGAGGCGGGCCAGCCCTCTGCGTCTGCACGTTCGGCCAGCGCCTGCCAATGGCGCTGGAAGCTGGGCAGGCGCAGCGCGGAGAGCATGGCGGGCAGTGCGTGGACATCGACGGGGCGGGGAGCGGCGGGGGCGGTCATGCGCAGCCCTCCAGCAGGGCGTCGAAGCTGGCCAGTTCTGTCAGGGCGACGGGGGTGTCGACCGGGAGGGCCCGCTGTGGCGGCTCCAGTCGTTCCTTCAGCCGGCGGGCCTCGGGCAGCTCGCCCCGACCGAGGCTGTCGGCGATCAGGAGGGCCAGTTCGGCCTCAGCCTTCGTCATGGGCGAGGCAGAGCAGGCCGACCATGCGACGGCAGGCGTCGCGGCAGGGCAAGGCGGCGGAGAAGGCGGCTCAGGCCTCGGCGTATTCCGGGCGCGGAAACAGGCCGTCGCGATAGACCGAACCTGCCAGCGCCTGCGGCTTGCGGCGCAGGGCATGAATCACATGGCGATAGTTGACGCAATGGACACGCACGCCGTCATCACGCCCCCGGCGTCGCGGGTGGGTGACGACATGGGTGGCGCCAAGGAAGGCCTCGATCCGGTCGTCGTAGACGTGAACCCGCAGCCGCTGACCGATCAGCTGCGAGGGCGCGGAGTAGAACACGCTGTGAACGAGGAAGCCCCCGGTCTTCGTCACCCGCGCGACCACCTCGGTGAAGTCGGTGGTGCGACGGGCGGGCAGCGGCCTGAGCGCCGCCATCTCAATGCGCAGGGCTGCGTCCCGTCGCCGGTTCCGGCGGGCGACGAGTTCATCGACAAAGCGGCGCCAGTCGGCGAGCGTGGCGAAATCCCGGGAGCCGCGCAGGATCAGGGCCTGGTTGAGCGCCACCTTGAGGTGGTTGTTGTGGGCCTCGACCGACCCGTTCTCATGCGCCTCGCCGGGATTGTTCCGGCTCGCGAGCATGCCGTAATGGGCGCAGAAGGCCTCGTACCGCTTGGTGACATCATCCGCGGCCGCGGCATCAAGGTTCCGGTAAGCCGCCGAGAGGCTGTCGGTCCGATGTTCATGCGGCACACCGCCGAGCGTCCAGAGCGCGTTCTGGAGGTTCTCCGCCAGCGCGGTGAAGCTCTCCCCGCCCAAGACCACGGCGACGTGTTCCCAACTGCTGTAGGCCAGGACAAAATGGTAAAGGCGATGCGCGAGCAGCTGCCCCCCGATCGTCACGCCCAGGGTGCCCGCATCGGTGAAGTCCGACAGGGCCATCCGCCCCGGCTCGGGTGTCTGGCGGAAGATCACGTCGCACTCGGGCCCGTGCAGGGCACGCCAGTCGCGGACCCGCCGCTCCAGCGTTCGGCGCACGCGGTCGTCCGGGAAGGCTTCGGGGTCGGTCAGCTGGAGGTGCCGCATCAAGGTGACGGCCTGAACGGCAGGATCGCGCTTGAGGATCGGCAGCAGCACCGCGTCCCACACCGCAGCGAGCGGGTCAGGCACGGTGCGGCCCCGGGCAGGCTTGCGTTGGGAGGGAAGGCGCGGATCAGCCTCGATCCGGCGGGCGGTGCGTTCGCTGAACCCTGCGCGGGCGGCAGCGACACGCTGGCTGTAATGGAGACGGTCAGTCATGTAGACTCTCACTTGCTGGTCGGTGACGGGTTTGCCCGGCACGGTCGGATCTCCGTTTGGCTTCAGAGACCTCGACCCTACCGGCCCGCAGCGGCCAGCACCCACTCCCCGGAAGAGAGACGCGCCGGTGGCCCCAGCCTACGGTCGGGCTACGCCCTCCCTCCGGCTGGGGCCACCGGCCATCTCGGTTGACGCTGTCGGCCAAATTGGTTGTCGCTCATCAGGCGCTTGTGCGGCAAGATCTATTCGCTCCATGAGCCGGAGGTCGACTGCATCTCCAAGGGCAAAGCTCGCGTCCGCTACGAATTCGGCACCAAGGTCAGCGTGGCCACCACGCTGAAGGGCGGGTTCGTGGTCGGCATGCGCTCGCTGCCGGGCAATCCTTACGACGGCCACACCCTCGGCGAGGCGCTGGAGCAGGTGGCGATCCTTACCGGCCACCCGCCGAAACGGGCCGTGGTCGACCGCGGATACAAGGGACACGGCGTCCAGCACACCCAGGTCCTGATCAGCGGCACCCGCCGCGGCCTGACTCCGGCGCTGGCGAGGGCGCTACGCAGACGCAGCAGCATCGAGCCCAAGATCGGCCACATGAAGACCGACGGCCGCCTCGCACGCTGCTTGCTGAAGGGCACCTTGGGCGATGCCCTCTTCGCCGTCCTCTGCGGCTGCGGCCACAACATCCGCAAGATCCTCGCCCATCTGAGGAAGCTTCTTGCCGCCATCATCACCCTCATCCTGGCGGTGCTCCGGCAGGCAAGATTTCAGCGGCACAGCCTCGCGGCCGCCTGATCGCGTTGTTCAGGCTGAACTATCTCGCCGTCACCCTGCGAGCCATCCTCGACGGCCACCCGCAAAGCGGCATCGAAGACCTCATGCCTTGGCGCTTCAACCAGCCGTCAAGCCTCGCCGCGTAGGGCAACGCCGTAGCACTTACCCTTCGCCTATCTCAAGGCCACCCTCGAAGTCATCGCGAACGGCCATCCCCAGAGCCGCATCGACGACCTCCTCCCCTAGAACTTCCAGCCGTCAAGCTGAAAGCCGGGTGGCCGCTGGACACCGCTTACGCCGAGTCCGGCTTCCGGTCCCGTGTGGCCGAGGCACTGCGCAAGGCGGCGCCTGACGATTCCAAGGCTGAACGGGCGGTGCTGGAGCGCGCGCTGAAAGGGCAGGGGGCAAGCAAGGCAACCGCGGCAGGCGAAGAGGTGGTGCCGGGTGTCGCGCTGAAGGCCGGGCGCGGGCGGCTGACGCTGTCAGGGGCGGGGGTGGATGCGGCGCTGGCCGAAGACCTGCGCCGTTGGCTGGGGGCGCGCGCCTGAGCGGCGCGCGTCGTTTTCATGGGCCGGAC
>DSBO01000055.1 GCA_011046015.1 Thioalkalivibrio sp.
GCGAGGAGCCAAGCTGCGTGGAAGCGTGCGTCTCGGGCGCCATGCACCGCGACCCGATCACGGGCACCGTGTTGTGCGACGAGGATCTGTGCGTGGGCTGCTGGATGTGCATCATGGTCTGCCCGGCGGGCGCGGTGCAGCAGAGCACGGCCGGCCACCGGGTCGCCAGCAAGTGCGACCTCTGCCAAGACGCCGACATGCCCGCCTGCGTGGCCCACTGCCCCAACGAGGCGCTGACCTATGAGGAGGTCTCGTGAGCATCACCATCGTCGGCAACTCGGCGGCGGCCGTGGGGGCCATCGAGGCCATCCGCGAGATCGACCGCGACGTAGCGATCCAGGTGGTGACGGCCGAGGGCCCCGCCATCTACTCGCGGCCGCTGATCTCGCACTATGTAGGTGGCGAGATCGACCAGGGCCGCCTGGCCTATCGCCCACCCTCGTTCTATGAGGCCCACAACGTCCAGGCGCTGTTCGAGGAGCCGGTCACGGCCCTCGATCCCGCCGGTCACACCATCACCACCGACAGGGGACGGTTGCTGGCCTATGACCAGTTGTTGCTGGCCGTGGGCGGATCGCCCATCGTGCCGCCCATGCCGGGGCTAGAGCTGGAGGGCGTGGTCACCTTTGCCACGCTGGGAGACGCCGCGGCCATCGACCGACTGATCGGCGCGGGGCGCGTCTCGCACGCCGTGGTGGTGGGCGGCGGCATGATCGGCATCAAGGCCACCGACGCCCTGCTCAAGCGCGGTGTTGGGGTGACCATGGTCGAGCTGGCGCCGCGGATCCTGATCCGCGCGTTGGACGAACAGGGCGCCGCCATGATGACCGATCTCTTTAAAGGGGCCGGCGTGCGCGTGCTGACCGAGAACACCGTGGCCGAGATCGTCCCCCAAGACGGGCGCGTCGCCGGCGTGGTGCTGCAGGATGGGCAACGTCTGGATTGCGACCTGCTGGTGTTCGGCATCGGCGTGCGGCCCAACGTCGCCTTGGCGCGCGAGGCCGGCCTCGAGGTGGATCGCGGCGTGGTGGTGGATCGGGCCATGCGCACGTCAGACCCGAGCATCTATGCCGCCGGCGACGTGGCCGAGGCCTATGACCTGGTGGTGGATCTGAACCGCACCGTCGCCATCTGGCCCAACGCCTACCGCCAAGGCGCCATTGCCGGTGCCCAGATGGTGGGCCAGCCCCGCCAGGACCAAGGCGGCATCGCCATGAACGCCATCGAGGTGGCCGGCGTGCCCTGTGTGGCCATCGGCGAGGGCAACGCCGAGGGTGACGGCTATGACGTGTTGACGCGCAGCTCCCCCGAGCGACGGCAGTATCGCCGCCTGGTGCTGGAGGGCAACCGCTTGGTGGGCGTGATCCTGGTGGGCAATATCAGCCATGCCGGCATCTATACCGGGCTGATCCGCTATCGGGTGGATATCTCGGCCCACCGAGACAGCCTGCTCAGCGACCGGCTGAGCCTGCTCTCGGTGCCAGAGGACTATCGCAAGCATGTGGTGCGCGGGCAGGGGATCGAGGTCTAGGAGGAGGAACATGGCCTGGGCAGAGAGCGAGAACCGCTACCGCGACGAGCGGGTTCACGATGCCTGCGGGCTGTTTGGGTTCATCGATACCGCCGGCCATGCCCACCCCGGCAGCATCGCCGTGGAGGCGCTGTGCAGCATGCGCGAGCGCGGCAACGGCCTGGGGGCCGGCTATGCGGCCTATGGCATCTATCCCGAGCAAGCCGACCACTATTGCTTTCACATCATGTGCCAGGGGCGCCACGCCCGCCAAGAGCTGGACGAGTACCTCCGCCGGCATTTCGCCGTGGTGCACGACGAGCCGATCCCCACGCGGGAGACGCGGGGCATCCTGGATCCGCCCTTGCTCTGGCGCTATTTCGTGGTGCCGCTGACGGCGCAGATGGGCGGCCGCAGCGAGGCCGATTACGTGGTGCACCACGTCATGCGCATCAACACCACGCTGGAGGGCGCCTTTGTGGTCTCCAGCGGCAAAGACATGGGCATCTTCAAGGGCGTCGGCCACCCCGATCAGATCGCCGAGTTCTACCGCATCGAGGAATACGAGGGCTATCTCTGGTCGGCCCACAACCGCTTCCCCACCAACACGCCGGGCTGGTGGGGCGGGGCGCACCCGTTCGGGCTGCTGGATTGGTCGGTGGTGCACAATGGCGAGATCTCGTCCTATGGCATCAACCGCCGCTATGCCGAGATGCACGGCTATGCCTGCACCATGCGAACCGACACCGAGGTGTTCACCTATGCGGTGGACCTGCTGATGCGCCGGCACGAGCTGCCCGCCGAGCTGGCCGCCGCCGTCTTTGCCAGCCCCCTCTGGAACGAGCTGGAGCATCTGCCCCCCAAGCGCAAGGCGCTGCTGACCGCCCTGCGCCAGACCTATGGCTCGCTGCTGATGAACGGCCCCTTTACCATCATCGTGGCGCGGCAGGGTGGGATGATGGGCCTGGGCGACCGGATCCGCCTGCGCCCGCTGGTGGCGGCGTGTCAGGGCAGCGTGCTGTACGTGTCCTCCGAGCTGGCGTCGATCCACCTGGTGGCGCCCGAGTTGGAGCACTCCTGGATGCCCGAGGGCGGCGAGCCGGTCATCGGCCGCCTCGGCCAGGCGCCGCGCGTCCCAGCCCGCATCTTGCAAGAGGAGCCCCTCCATGCCTGAACCCGTAACGCCCCTGGACTTGGCCGCTAACCCCACCGGGGAGGCCATCACCCTGGATGCCCGCGGCCTCTCGTATCGGGCGCTGAACGAGCAGCTGGATGCGGCTGTCACCGCCGGGGCCACCGCGGCGCGCCTGGTGAACGTGTACGGCCAACGCTACATCGGCACCAATCTCCAGCGTCGCGTCCGCATCGATATCGAGGGCGTGCCCGGCAATGACCTGGGCGCCTTTATGGACGGCCCCGAGATCCACGTGCACGGCGATGCCCAAGACGGCTGCGGCAACACCATGAACAGCGGCCTGCTGGCCATCCACGGCTCCGCCGGCGACATCCTGGGGCATTCCATGCGGGGCGGCGCAGTGTTCGTGCGCGACGACGTGGGCTACCGCGTGGCCATCCACATGAAGGCTTACGAGGACGTGCGGCCCACCGTGGTCATCGGCGGCACGGCCCAGCACTTTTTGGGCGAGTACATGGCCGGCGGCGTGCTGCTGGTGCTGGGGAGACGGCTGCCGCCCGGTGCCGTCCACCCCGCCCGCTATGTGGGCACGGGCATGCACGGCGGCGTCATTTATCTGCGAGGGCGCCCCAACCAGGCGTTCCTGGGCAAAGAGGTGGGGCTGGCGCCGATCACCGACGCCGACCGGGCGCTGCTCGGCGACCTGCTGGGCCAGTACAACGCCCTGTTCGGCCTGCACGTGAGCGCCGACGACGAATATACCAAACTGATCCCCCAGAGCAAGCGCCCCTATGGGCAGATCTATGCGTACTAGCGAGAGCACGCTAGCCCGTGGCTAGCCAGTTGGGGGCGGCGATAGAGCCCCCGGCAGCTGGCTAGAGCCCATCGGCAACGCTCCGCTGGTTCGCGTCGAGCCAGCTGCCGGGTTACGTTTCAGCGCTCAGCCCCGCCGAAACGCGTGCGACACCAGATCCTCGTCATAGAACCCGCCGCCCTGTCCGGTAGTGGCATAGTGATACACCGCGGCGCGAAAGATGCCACCCAGCGTGCTGTTCATTAGGCCCAGGGCCAGCCAGGCGATCACCATCAGCGCGCCGATGACGATGGCCAGTTGCCACACATTGAGCCAGATCACCAGGGCGATCAGCCCGCCGCCCACCAGCAGGATGCCCACGCCCAGCAGGCCGAACACCGCCCCCATCGAGAGCGTGCCCGAGATCTGCTCGCCCCAGGTGCGCTTGAGCAGCTCCGCCGAGCGTTTGATGGCATCCAGCGGCCCCACGCCCTCGTTCACCAGCACCGGCACCACCAGGAACGTCGCTACGTTCCACGCCATGCCCGCCAGCGAGGCGATCAGCCGCACCAGCCCGCTCTTTTTGCGCGAACTGCGGTTCAGGATGAGACCCACCGTCGCCGCGATGGCCGCGAACCCCAGAATGTTGCC
>DSBO01000033.1 GCA_011046015.1 Thioalkalivibrio sp.
ACTTGCAACTTGTGACTTGCAACTTGTGACTTGCAACTTGTGACTTGCAACTTGTGACTTGCAACTTGTGACTTGCAACTTGTGACTTGCAACTTGTGACTTGCGACTTGTGACTTGCGACTTGCGACTTGCGACTTGCGACTTGCGACTTGCGACTATCTCAAAAGAGCCAGCGGCGATGGCAGGTGGCGGCGCAGGCGGTCGATGAAGCCGGGGGTGGTGATCGCGGGGTGGTCGGCGGGCAGGATGAGCAGTAACGGCACGTTGCCGCGCAGGGCCTCGAGCAGCCGGCCGGCGGTGAGCTCGGACAGGGTACGCCGGGTGGCGGGGATGCCGCGTTCGAGCAGCCACTGGCGGGCGGCGCGGACATCGAGGCCCTTGCCCGCCGGGGCGACGTCGAGCAACAGCAGGTCGTGGCCGTCCTGGCCGACCAGCCGGGCAGCGAGCGCCACGGCATGGCGGGCGGAGTCGGAGCCGTCAAACACCACGGCCACCGTATGGGCCTGCGCGGCCTGACGGGCCTCGGCCGTGCTGTGCGGCGTACGCGCGAGCACCAGCAGGTCCTCGACCCCGGCCTCGGCGAGCAGAGTCGGCAGGCGACGGCCACGCAGGATGCGGAAGGCCCAGCGCACCTGGGCCCGCTCGGCAGCCTGGGCGAGCTCGGCCTCCATCCGGCGGGCGAGGTGGCGCAGGGAGCGTTCCAGCCGCGCGACGTCCAGGGCACGGGCATCGCCGCCACTGAGCGGGATCTCGGTGGTGAACGGCAGGGCGGCGCTGCGCAGCAGGTCGTCGTCCTCGATGAACAGGGCAGTCAGCTCGGCCTCGAGCACGCGGGCGAGCAACAGTATGGATTCGATGTCCTGCAGCCCGGTGCCCGCCGTGTCCAGCCCGAGCAGGATCCGCGCGATGCGCCGTTCGGCCTCAGGACTGATCATCGCCGTCCCGCTCGTCCATGCCGCGGCTCTTGGCGATGAAGGCCAGGCGCTTGCGGGTGAGCGCCTGCAGCCGGGCTGCGACGCGGCCGTTGAAGGTCTCCGGCGGGAAGGCGCCCGTCGTGCCCGGCTCGCCCGGCTCGAGCCCACAGAGCAGGGACATGGCTTCCTCCACGTGACGCACCGGGTAGACGGCGAAACGTCCCTCGCGCACCGCGGCCACCACGTCCTCGCGCAGCATCAGGTGCGCGGCATTGCTGGCCGGGATGATCACGCCCTGTCCCTCGCTCAGGCCGCGCCCCTGGCAGATATCAAAGAAGCCCTCGATCTTCTCGTTCACCCCGCCGATGGCCTGCACCTCGCCGTGCTGGTTCACCGAGCCGGTGACCGCCAGCGACTGGCGCAGGGGGATCTCGCCCAGCGCCGAAAGCAATGCGCAGAGCTCGGCCACCGAGGCGCTGTCGCCCTCGATCTGGCCATAGGACTGCTCGAACACGAGGCTGGCCGAGACCGACAGCGGCGCCTCGCTGGCGTAGCGGTAGCCGAGGTAGGACGAGAGGATCATCACGCCCTTGGAATGGATGGGCCCGCCGAGCTTCACCTCGCGCTCGATGTCGATGAACTTGCCCTCGCCCAGTCGCGCGGTGGCCGTGATGCGCGAGGGCCGGCCGAAGGCATAGTCGCCGAGCTGCGAGACCGACAGGCCGTTGACCTGTCCGACCCGCTCGCCAGCGGTGTCGACCAGCTGGATATCGCGCAGGATGGACTCGTGCACGCGCTCGCGGATCTGGTCCAGCCGGTAGATACGCTGGTCGATGGCCTTCTTGACGTGCGCGGCATGGGTGGCCTTCGAATCGCCATCCTCTCCGGCCCAGTAGTCGGCCTCGCGCATCAGGTCGCAGAGGTTGCCCATGTGCACGGAGACCTTCTCGCCATCGGCGGCGGTGCGTGCCAGGTGCTCGATGAGCCGACCCACGGCTTCGCGCGTGAGCGGGCGTAGCGCCTCCTGACGCTGCACGGTACCGATGAGGTTGGCCATCAGGCGCGTGTTCTCGGGGCTGCGGTCGATGTCCTCGGAGAAATCGGCCGCCACCTTGAACAACAGCGCGAACTCCGGATCGTAGGCCTTGAGCAGGTAGTACAGCATGCGGTCGCCAACCAGCACGACCTTGACGTCCACCGGGATGGACTCGGGCTCCAGCGAGGTGGTGCTGGCCAGGCTCAGCATGCGCTCGAGCGACTCCAGCCGCACCTCGCGCGAGCGCAGCACGCGCTTGAGGCCCTCCCAGGCGAAGGCGTTCATCAGCACATCACGTGCGTAGAGCACCAGGTAGCCACCGCTGGCGCGGTGGAGTGCGCCGGCCTTGATGAGGGTGAAGTCGGTGAGCAGCGTACCGAACTGGGCGATGTGCTCGATGCGTCCGATGAGATTGAGGTAGGTGGGGTTGTCCTCGTGCACCACCGGCGCGCCGCCGTTGTCCGAGTGGTCCACCAGCACGTTGACCTTGTAGCGGTTGAAGTCCGGGGCGAGCTCGACCTTGCGCCCCGCCACCTCGACCGCCTCGCCCTGCTGGCGGAAGGCATCGACATTGTCGATGACGTCCTGGCGCACGGCCTCGAGATAGGCCGGCACGCCGTCGAGGTCGGCGTACTTCTCCGTCAGCCCCCGCATGATCTGCGAGACGGTGACGTCGGTGACTTCGCGGTTGAGCGCCTTGACCTTCTGGTGCATCTCCTTCTGCCACAGAGGGATCTGGCGAATGGTCTCGCGCAGCCGGGCACGCAGCTCGTCCACCGACTTCTCGATCTTGTCCTGCTCCTCCTCGGCAAGCGCCTCGAACTCCTCCGGCCCCACCACCTCGCCGTCCTTCAGCGGGGCCAGCGTGTAGCCGGTGGGCGTGCGCAGGATGGTGATGTCGCGCTTTTGGGCCTCCTCGTCGAGCGACAGGAAGGCGTCGTCCTGACGCTCCTTGAACTCGTCGTTGATCTCCTGCGCGCGGGTGCGGTACTCGTCACCCTGGAAGGCCGCGGGGATGGCGCTCAGCAGGTCGTCGACCAGCTGGTCCATGTCCTGGCTGAGCGCGCGCGCCTTGCCCGTGGGCAGGCGCAGGGCGCGCGGCCTGTGCGGTGCCTCGAAGTTGTTGACGTAGCACCAGTCATCCGGCACCGGCCCCTTCGCCGCGCGGGCGGCCAGTTCCCGCTCCACTACGGTGTGCTTGCCCAGGCCCGTGGAACCGGCGACGAACAGGTTATAACCGTGATGAGCGATGCCCACCCCGAAACGAATCGCCTCCAGTGCACGTTGCTGTCCGACGGCCTCGGTGTGCTCAGGCAGTTCGGCGGTGGTGGCAAAGTCCAGTGCGGCCAGGTCGGTGGCCTGATACAGCGCCTCCGGCGCCAATGGTTGGATGTCGGTCAAACCCTTTCCTTTTGCGATGGGGACGCTGGTTACAGGTGTTCCGGCAGGTGGCCGCGGATGTCGGCCGCACCGTGCTCGGTGAGGTCCTTGTGGATCTCGTCCTTCACCAGCTGCCTGAGCGGATCGCTCATGTGATCACGCAGTTCGCCCAGGAACTGAGGCGGCGCCACCACGTACACGCCGTCCACCCGCCCCTTGTTGCGCCGCGCCTCCATGTCGTCGCACAGCAGCTTGGCGAAACGAATCGCCTCTTGCCGCTTGGGATCGACCTTGTTGCCCATCGCATGCTGACCATCGCCATGGGACTCGAAGGTGCGCCCCGGCTCGTCGGAGGCCATCTCGCTCACGTGCAGGCGTCCCTCTGGATGGAGGCGGTCCTCGTCCTCGACCAGTGCGGCGGTCGGCGAATCGGCGGTGAAGAACCGGGCGCGCCCGGCGTCAGCTACCACGACCAAGATTGCCATATCGATGTTCCTCCTGATGCAGGATGTGGTTGTGCGGATGTCGCGTTATTGTTTTGGTTCAGAAGCTCCGTGAGTTTTAAGAGTAGCCGTTTCGCGGGCCCGTGAACATTGAGCAGGATCAGCAAAAGCCTCGGCGGCGAAGTGGCGGACACGGGTCGCAGTCCGATAGACTCTCGCGCATGACCCAGACCGCCGCCATGGACCTCAGCCAGCACACGCCGATGATGCAG
>DSBO01000199.1 GCA_011046015.1 Thioalkalivibrio sp.
CGAGGAAATCGTCACCCGATGCTGCGAAGCCTGGAACTTCTTCGCCAACGACATCGCCACCGTCCGATCCATCACAAACCGCGATTATGCCAAAGCGGTCAGAAGCTAAGGCCGTTGGTATTAATCGGCCAGCCACGGATCGACTTGACCAGATAGATCGTATGGAAACCATGCGACCGCACATAGTCGCGAAAGCCCCACGGACGTGTGTCGGCCATGCGGTTCATCTTTGATCTGGTTAAGATTGCCGCCCGGATGCGCTGCCACTTCCTGGGCGCACAACTCCGAGACTATCATTCTTATAGCCTCGCTGGCCGAATCTGTCTCGGCCTCCGGTGTCTCGCCGAATAATGTCTCACGCGCGATCAGGCACTTGACAGTGCGCCCTTGAACGCCGTTGCCTGGATCCCATATTTCCGGTATTCTTTCCGGAAATGAAGGATGCCGTGAACAACACCGACCCATCTCCCGTCACCCAGTGGCGCAAGCGCAGGCAGCGGCAGGGCTTCGTGCGCGTCGAGGTTCAGGTTCGCAAGGACGATGCCGCCCTCGTGCGCGATGTCGCGACCGCGCTTGGCGATCCCGAGCGCGAAGCCGAGACGCGCGCCATCCTGCGCGATAAGATCGCGACGCCCCACTCCGGCGGGCTCAAGGCCCTACTGGCCGCCGCGCCTCTGGATGGGATCGACATTGAGCGCCCGCGCGATTTCGGGCGTGACGTCGCCCCGTGAGTTTCCTGATCGACACCAACATCATTTCGGAAGTGCGCAAGGACGACCGCTGCTATGCGGCCGTGGCCGCGTGGTGGGCGGGCGTCGCCGAGGACGACCTGTGGCTGAGCGCACTGGTGCTGGGCGAAATCCGCAAGGGCGTGGAACTGGCGCGTCGCCGCGACCCCAGGAAGGCCGAAGTGCTCGAGACGTGGCTCTCCGACGTCCTCTCGGGCTTCGGCGACCGGGTCTTGCCTGTCGACGCCACCGTTGCCGAGGAATGGGGGCGCATGAACGCGATCCGTCCCGTGCCGGTCATCGACGCGTTGCTAGCCGCCACGGCCAAGGCCAATGACCTCACGCTGGTGACCCGCAACGAAGCGGACGTCGCCGGACTCGGGGTCGAGGTGCTGAACCCGTTTCAACCCTGACCTCCATCGTCAAGGCGGGACGCAGCCTTCGACACGACGAAGGCCTTCGATCGCTTGGTAGGCACCCGCTTGCCATTCAGCCGCCAGACGATGACGGCAAGCCCGTACTGCCACCGGCGGTTTGCGGTGGCCCGACTGATCCCGAACTGCCAGCAGATCGGTTTCCACGCCATGCCGTCGACGCGGGCCCAGACAAGGCGTGCGTCCTCGGACTCGAGCCAGCGCAGCCAGAGCATGGCCTCCTCGGCCTGCGTGATCTGACGCGGGCTCGGCCTCGAGCGACGCATCTGCGGCTCCTGACCGACCTTGTCGGCGAAGCTGTGGAGGTACTCCGGCCAGGCGTTGAAGAATCCCTGCGGCATCACGCCCGGCATCTGCCGCATCACGCCCGCCGCGAGCTCCAGCCGGTCCTGCACCTGCGCTGTGGTCCACTCACCCATGACGCGCCTCCCGTTCCCGCTTGCCGTAGAGCCGCTCGCCGAGCTGGCGGACCAGCTCTCGCTCGGGCCAGGTCAGGCGATCATCGTCGATGGCCACGGCCAGCAGGCCCTGTTCCTTCCAGCCGTCGCGCTTGACCTCGTCGGGGTTGCGGCGGCGGCCGCCGTAGCCTTTCGGCGTGAACCGCATGCCGCTCATTGCACACCTCCCCGGGTCTCCAGCGCCCAGAGCAGGATCGCGATGGCGTCGGCCTCGTTGTCATCGGCGGGCGAGAAGCCGCGTGCCCGAGCGGCGGCGATCATGGCCTGCTTCGGCGCATTGCCTTTGCCAGTGGCGTGGCGCTTGATGGTGCCGACCGGCACGCCCTGATAGGCGACGCCCGCGGTTTCCGCCCATGACGTCAGCGTGGCCAGCAGCCCGCCATAGACATGCGCCGCGTCGGTGCCGACGTGCCTGCGCACCTCCTCGAAATGGATGGCGGTGATGGCTCCGGCATCGCGGGCCAGCTGCTCGAGCCAGCCCCGGAACCGCTGGTAGCGCATGCCACCGCCGTCATAGCGGCTGGGTCGAAAGGCTACGGTGCCGCTGGTGATCAGACCGTCCGCGGCCTGCAAGGCCCACCCGGTCGTGGTGCCGAGATCGAGGGCGAGGACGACAGGCACGCCTGGGAACGGGGCGCTCATGGGGGTCGGGGTCAGAGATTCTTGGGCCATGATCGGCTCCTTTCCGGTTTGCTGCTCGATGGGGTGAGGTCGGAGCATGCGGGGCTCACGGATCGAGCTCCCGCAGCCAATCGGGAACGGGTGAACCTCGGGAACCTGTCGCGGGAGGTTCACACTGAGGTTCACACGCGTTGGGCGCCCGCGAGCCCGATTGCGGACGCGATGGCTGCTCCGAGACCTTCAGCTGCCATTTGACCGCCCTCCGAAACGTGCCCGCCTGGACCAGCCTGAGCGTCAGATCGCCCACCTGGAACACGCGGTCCCGCATCTTCTTAATGGCGATCCCGAAGCTGGTCTTCTGCGCGCGGTCCGTGTGACCGGTGATGGGGGGCGCCGGATCGCAGAACAGGGCCACGTCGAAGAGGTCGGCCGCGCCCACCTCGGCAGTCCCGAACCGGTCCCACCAGGCGGCGATGAAGGCACTCCAGCTCGCGCCCTCGCTGTCGGAGGCCTCCATCATCTCGTCGAGATTGCCGAGGAAGCCGGGAATGCCCGCGACCTCGAGCACGCCGCCCACGACATGCGCCCAGTTCTCGAAGGAACCGATGGTGCGCGCCCCGCGCGGCTTTTCGGCGGCGATCCACGCCTGGCAGAGCGTGAGACAGGCGGCGACCAGCCGGGGACGGTTCGCGCGCACCCACGTCATCAGATCGGGATGGCGGAAGCCTGTGCGTTGCCAGGGGCGCTCCTCGTGGGGATCGAGCCGGATTCGCAGGAGGCGGCGCGCCATCTCGTTGGAGAACTCGGGGTTGTTGCCGGTGGCGATCCAGAGGCAGCGGATCGGCAGCCGCGCCATTTCCGATGCGCCGAGGATCCGGTCCTCCCAGAAGGGCGCCGTCAGGGCGGCCGCGACGGCGGAGCTGTCGAGCTTGGCGCGCAAGTTGTCGATCAGCACGATGGCGGGGATCTGGCGCAGCTTGGCGGTGACGCGCTTGCGCCATTCGTCGTCGTCGCGCCCTTCGGTCATGACGCTCGCGCCCGAGCCGGTGAGAATGGTGGCCACGGCATCGACCATCAGCGTGGCGCCGGAGCCGGGACTGGGCTTCTCGATCAGGTGCAGCGGCGTCGGCCCGTCGATCATGCCGCGCAGGAAGCCGAGCAGCAGCAGCGCGATCACATGCGCCATCTCGGCGGGGCCGACGAAGGGGAAGTCGCCGAGCAGATCATCGCAAAGCAGATTGCGGGCGGCGGCAATCTCGGCGGTTGACGGCTTGGCCGGAATGGTCGGCACCACAAACCCGGGTGTCGGGGCATAGAGAAGCCGCGCGTCGGGATGATATCCCGGCGTGGTAAGTAGCGTGCCGCCGCGACCGAAGACCGGGGTGTTGACGATGCCCACCAGCACGGGCAGCGCGGGATCGGGTGTGGCCAGCACGGATTTCACCACGGCGATCGGCGGCGGGGCCGCGACCAGCTCGCCCTTGCCGTTCAGCCGCTTCCAGTGGGCCAGCCGCGCCAGCATATGGCGCAGTCGCTCCTCTGTGATGGCGGTGGCGACCGGACGGCCCTCGTCGTCGGGCACAACCCATGTCGGCTGCCCGGCGAAGCGGAACACCCATGGCGTCCGGTTCGAGGCCATGAGCAGGCTCCAGACCCGCTCGACCGAGCGGGCGAGATCGCCCTCGTCGGCGCGCAGTGTGGGGATGGCC
>DSBO01000016.1 GCA_011046015.1 Thioalkalivibrio sp.
GACAACATCCGCATCCTTGAAGCCCTGGCCGAGAGCGGCCTGATGCCGGCGGACGACACCGCCCTGCTCACGGATGCCTACCGCGCGTTTCGCGACCGGGTGCATGAGCTGACCCTGCAGGAGCTGCCCGCCGTGGTGCCCGCCGAGGCCTTTGCCGATTATCGCGAAAAGGTGCGGGGCCTGTGGCGCGTGATCATGGAAGACTGAGGGTTGGGTCGGGGCGAGCCCCATCCCTTTGTTTAATGTTTAAAGACTGCGGCCCGGCCGCGGGTGAGCGAGGAGAGAGCAGCAATGTCGATGGCCGACCGTGACGGCGTGATCTGGCTGGACGGAGAACTGGTTCCCTGGCGCGAGGCCAAGGTCCACGTCCTCACCCACACCCTGCATTACGGCATGGGCGTCTTCGAGGGCGTACGCGCCTACAAGACAGGCCAGGGGCCGGCGATCTTCCGCCTGGGGGAACACACCGATCGCCTCTTCGACTCCGCCCACATCCTCGGCATGCACATCCCGTGGAGCAAGGAAGAGATCAACGAGGTCCAGCGCGCCGCGGTGCGCGAGAACGGTCTGGAGTCCGCCTACCTGCGCCCGATGTGCTTCTACGGCGCCGAGGGCATGGGTCTGCGCGCCGACAACCTCAAGGTGCACTGCATGGTCGCCGCCTGGGAGTGGGGCGCCTATCTGGGCAAGGAGAACATGGAGCGCGGTATCCGCATCCGCACCTCCTCCTATACCCGCCACCACGTCAACATCGCGATGTGCAAGGCCAAGGCCAACGGCAACTACATGAATTCCATGCTGGCGCTGCAGGAGGCCCTGCGCGACGGCTACGACGAGGCCCTGCTGCTGGACATCGACGGCTTCGTGGCCGAGGGCAGCGGCGAGAACTTCTTCCTGGTCAAGGACGGCGTCATCTACACGCCGGAACTGACCTCCGCGCTCAACGGCATCACCCGCAAGACCCTGCTCACCTTGGCCGGCGAGCTCGGCATCCCGGTGAAGGAAAAGCGCATCACCCGCGACGAGGTGTACATCGCCGACGAGGCCTTCTTCACCGGTACCGCCGCCGAGGTCACGCCGATCCGCGAACTCGACAACCGCAGCATCGGCGCAGGCACCCGCGGGCCGATCACCGAGCGCCTGCAGTCCCTTTATTTCGACGTGGTCCACGGCCGTCACGATGGTCACCAGGACTGGTTGACCCCGGTTAAAGCCTGAGGAGAGACCCATGCCCAACCCGCATACCGCCGATCACCAGGATCAGTACAAGACCCCCAACGCGCAGCAAAGCGTCGAGATCACCCGCGCCGACCTGCCGCTGCACTGCCCGATGCCGGGTGCGAGCCTGTGGAACTCCCACCCGCGCGTCTTCCTGCCCATCGAGGATGCGAAGGACAAGACCTACATCTGCCCGTATTGCGGCACGCACTACGTGCTCAAGGATTGAGAGGGCGTGAGGGGTTAGGTGTGAGGTGTTAGACGTCTAAATCGCGCCTTGCAGCGCTCCTACGCGACTCGCGACTTGTAACGTGCGAGTTGCAACTTGCAACTTGCAACTCGAAAACGCCCGGCCCCAAGCCGGGTGTTTTTCGATCGGATTCACTTCACCAGCTGGGAGATCACCTTGAAGTGCGGGTGGCTGGCGTCGCGCATCCACTCGAACAGCACCGATTCCATGTTGGTGACGGTCACGCCGGCCTGGCGCAGACGCTGCATGGCGTTGGCGTGGTGAGCCGGGTTGCGCGAGCAGGTGGCGTCCTCGACCACGAACACCTCAAAGCCGCGGACATGGAGATCCAGCGCGGTTTGCAACACGCAGACATGCGCCTCGATGCCGGCGATGACCACCTGTGAGTGGGTCTCGCGGTCGAGCTGGCCGCCGAGGCCGGGGGCGCCGCAGCAGGAGAAGCTGGTCTTCTCGAACACCCGGCCGTGACTGACGAGGTCGCTGCGCAGCGACGAGTCGGTTGCGCCCAGGCCCCTGGGGTACTGTTCGGTGGCCAGCAGCGGTACGCCCAGCAGGCGTGCCGCCGAGATCAGGGCCGAGCTGGCCTTCAGCACGCGCAGCCGGTCGGCCTGGGCCATGGCGCCCAGCAGGCGGTCCTGGATGTCGATCACCAGCAGCTGGCTGTCGTGCTGGCGGCAGAGTGCCGGCAGCGTGGGTCGCGGGATCTCGTCGGTATCGCTCATCGTCGGCGCCTTACTTCAGCCAGTTGTTGACGGCTTCCAGGTCCTCGCGGGTCAGCATGCCCGCGGCCTGCTTGAGGCGCAGCGTGTTCAGGATGTAGGTGTAGCGTGCGCTGGCATAGTCGCGTTCGGCGCCGTAGGTCTCGCGCAGGGCGAGCAGCACGTCCACCGAGGTACGGGTGCCGACCTCGAAGCCCGCCTGGGTCGCCTCGGCGGCGGTACGGGTGGAGATCAGGGCCTGCTCCAGGGCGTTCACCCGGCTGATGTCGGAGAGCACGTTGAGGTAGGACGCGCGGGTCTGGCGCGAGGTCTCACGGCGGGTGAGCTCCAGTTCCTCCTGGGCCTGCTGGAACAGGCTGCGGGCCTGCGAGGTCAGCGAGCTGGTGCGCCCGCCGGAGAAGATCGGCAGGTTGGCCTGCACGCCGATGGAGGTGTCCTCCGAGGTGAAGTCGGAGGTCGAGGAGCCGATGCGGGTGCTGGAGTTGTCGAACTCGCTGTAGCTCGCCACCAGGTCGAAGGTCGGGTAGTGGCCGGCGCGCTGGCGCTGGATCTCGCGGCGGGCGCGCTCGGTGGCGTAGCGGGCGGCGCGCAGCGAGAGGTTCTGCTCCAGGGCGCGCTCTTCCCAGGCCTCGAGATCCAGCGGTTCGGGCCGGGCCAGCGCCAGCTGCTCGCCCAGTGGTGCCAGGTTTTCCAGGTAGCGGCCGGTGAGCACCTGCAGCGATTCGCGGGCGTTGTCCAGCAGGTTGATGGCGTCGATTTCGGCGGCCACGGCCAGGTCGTACTGGGCCTGGGATTCCTTCACGTCGGTGATGGCGATCAGCCCCACCTCGAAGCGACGCTCGGTCTGTTCCAGCTGGCGGGCGATGGCCTCCTTCTCGGCCTGGGCGAAGCGCAGGGTGTCCTCGGCGGCCAGCACGGCGAAGTAGGCCTCGGCCACGCGTGTGAACAGGGCCTGGCGCGCGGCGGCCAGCTCCGCCTCGGCCTGGGCGACGGTATCGCCGGCCTGCGAGAGCGCCACCCAGTACTGGTGGTTGTAGATCGACTGGTCGAGGCGCAGGGTCCAGCCTTCGGCGTCAGAGCTGTTGGTGCCGTTGAGCAGCGGATCGCTGGCATCGCTGATGGTCTGCTCGCGGTCCGTGATCTGGTAATTGAAGTTGATCTGCGGGAGCAGGAAAGAGCGTGCCTGGGGGTTGGCTTCCCGTGCCGCTTGGTAGGCCGCCTCGGCCGCGCGGATCTGCGGGTCGTTCTGCGCCGCGATCTCGTAGACGTCGAGCAGGTCTTCGGCCAGCGCCATGGGCGCCACGCAGAGAATGAGCGAGGCAAGGAGGTACTTGATCGTATTCTTCTTCATTGCGGTTGATGCTCCCGGGTGTGGGTGGGCCGCCATGCACATGTTGTTATTCTAGGGCAGTTGGGCCCCAAGGTGCAGGGTTGGTTCCCCGGCCCCCTCTGACGCGGGATCTCAGTATACGGGAATGGTCGGGTCGACCTCGCGCGACCAGGCGTCGATGCCACCGGCCAGGTTGATCACGGTCTTGAAGCCGCGGGCCTGCAGGAAGAATGCAGCCTGCATGCTGCGCACGCCGTGGTGGCAGATCACCACCGTCTCGCGCGACGAGTCCAGCTCGTCGAGGCGGGCGGGCAGCTGTCCCAGCGGTAGCAGCTCGCTGCCGTCGATTCGGGCCAGCTCGAACTCCCACGGCTCGCGCACGTCGAGC
>DSBO01000083.1 GCA_011046015.1 Thioalkalivibrio sp.
CCAGCACCACCGTGCGCGGCGGGGGGGCGCCCTGCGCCACCCGCGCCAGCGCCATCATCATCGCCGCCAGCCCGCCCTTCACGTCACAGGCGCCCCGGCCGTAGAGCCGGCCGTCCTCGATCAGCGCCTCGAAGGGCGGCACGGTCATGCCCTCGGCGGCCACGGTGTCGAGGTGCGCCTCGAAGACGATGGGCGGCTCCTCGCGCCCCTCGACACGCGCGATGACGTTGTCGCGCCCGGGCAGCACCTCCTGCAGGCGGCAGTCGATACCGTGGCCCGACAGCCAGTCGTGAACGAAGCGCGACATGCGGCTCTCGCTCTCGTGGGGCCCGGCGGGCTCGCGGCCGCAGGGGTTGACGCTGGGCAATCGGACCAGGGCGGCGTGCAGTTCGACGAGTTCGCTCATGGCTGCCTCCCGTGTGCGATGGTGCTGCCGGATTCGCCGCCCGGCGCCGCGCTCCTGCCGGTACAAAGCGAAACCCCAGCCTCGGGTGGCTGGGGTTGAGGTCATGGTGGTCGGGGCGGCCGGATTCGAACCGGCGACCTTACGGACCCGAACCGTACGCGCTACCAAGCTGCGCCACGCCCCGACAGCATCTATCATAGCACTCGCGCGCGGCTGCGTCAACCGGCCGGCGCACGCGCCACACTCACATCCGTGGCGCAGGCCTCCGGCCTGCGCGCCATGGCAGGAATGACTGCATTCCACGCGAGCGCGCCTCCAGTCACATCAACCCATGTACTCCCGCGTCAGGTCGAGGTAGTACTGGTAGTTCTCCAGTGGCACGTCGTGCGGCACCGAGTGGTCCACCGACGGGATCCAGCCGCCGTGCTCGAACATGAACGGGACCTTGCGGTCCACCTCGGCCTTGACCGCCGCGCGGTCCTTGGCCAGCTCCCGCTTGTCGATGCCCCCCACCAGCAGCAGCTCCGGGTGCTGCCTGCGCAGCGCCACCGGGTCCTCGCCCGCGGCCACCTCCAGCGGGTAGACCCCGGTCACGCCGCCCTCGATCCACAGCGGCAGGATCTCGTCGTGGTAGCCGTCGCAGTCGAGCAGGATCACGTCCACGCCGTGCGCGTGCAGCACCTCGGTGATGCGCTGGTACTGCGGCACCAGGATGCGCCTGAAGTGCGCCGGGCTGATCAGGCAGCCGTGGTTGTAGCACATGTCCTCCCACATGATCGCGTAGTCGATCTGGTCGGTGGCCGCGAAGACCTTCTTCAGCAGAGCAATCGACAGGTCGGCCGTCGTGCGCGCCATGTCCTCGACCAGCCCCGGGTCATCGTAGAGCGCGTAGCTGATGTTCGCCATGCCCATCCAGTTGCGCGGCCGACCGAACAGGCTGCCCGCATGGACCGCCACCGGGAAGTCGCGCAGCGGCAGGCAGCGCACCAGGTAGTCCCAGTTCTGGGGGAAGCGGATGGGCGCGTCGGGGTCGAGGTGCTGGCGCCTGAAGCGCTCCCAGTCGGCGCGCGTCTCCACCGGGAAGCGCAGGAACTGGGGCATCGAGCGCGGCCCGTCCTTGAGCTTGCGCATGATGACACCCTCGCCGTCGCGGTAGACGATCTCGTCATCGTCCTCGCGCAGCGTCTCGGCCTTGAAGGGCGGGCAGACCTCGGTGGCGACGGGCAGGCGCTCGTAGTAGTCGAGGCCGAACCAGACGCGCGGATGCACGTCGCGCGGCATGCCCTCATCCTGCCAGCGCTCGAGGGCCTCGGGCCAGTAGCCAATGACCTCCCACACCGGCGGGCGATCCACGTCCTCGAAGTGCATCCAGCGGGTGAAGCGCTCGCGATTGGTCACTGCCATCGCTCCCCGACGACAGGCTGGCGCGGCGCCGGGGACTTCCTGCCGTATCCGCGGCCCACCTCCGTGCGCTGACAGAGCGCCCGCGCGCGGTCGCCCTCCCCTCAGAGCGTCCGATTCCCGGGCGTGAGGGCGCTGAATCGGCCCGTCAGTGGCCCGAAACGGCGACTTGGTGTCGCGCCTTGACTCGGCCTCGGGCACGGTGTATAAGAGGTGCGCATTTCCGGGGGCAAACCTTGACATAGCTGCCGGGAAGTCGGTCCGAAGCCGACGCTGCCCCGCAACTGCAGCCAGGGACGAAGGCCGCACGGCCACGGGTCGGACGATCACCCGCCCCGGAAGGCGCGGCGAGTAGGATGATCCGGGAGCCAGGAGACCGGGTTCGGTCGCGGTCCCTCTGAGGGCGGGGAGCGCACAATGCGCGGGCGGGAAAGGAATCCGCCCGTGAAGGAGGGACACGCCGACCGGCATCGAAGGGGTCTGCATCTGACCCCGGGAACAGGACCTGGCGCGGGAGGTGGGGGCACGCGCGCGTGGCGACACATCGAGGGCCGTTTCCGCACACCGATCGCAGCCTGCACAGCACCACCGTCGCAGCCCGCGGCCGCGGGCGCCCAGGGAGGTATGCGCGCCGATGAGTCTCGATTCGCGGCTGGCCAGCCAGGAGGTCATCAAGCGTGACGGGCAGCGCGTCCCGTTCGATCCGGCACGCATCAAGAACGCCATCCTCAAGGCCGGCAAGGCCACGGGGGAGTTCGGCGAGGATGCCGCCGAGCGGCTGACCGCGCAGGTCCTCAAGGTCATCCAGCATCGCCGCTGGTCGGACAGCCCCTCGGTGGAGCAGATCCAGGACATCGTCGAGCAGGTGCTCATCGAGGCCAACCACTTCGCCACCGCGCGCGCCTACATCGTCTACCGCGAGCAGCGCAAGCGCATCCGCGACGAGCAGAAGGTGCTCATCGACGCCATCGGCTCGATCAACGAGTACCTCCAGCAGGCCGACTGGCGCGTCAACGCCAACGCCAACCAGGGCTACTCGCTGGGCGGGCTGATCCTCAACGTCGCCGGCAAGGTCACCGCGAACTACTGGCTGAGCGAGGTCTACCCGGCCGAGATCGGCCTGGCGCACCGCCGCGGCGATCTGCACATCCATGACCTCGACATGCTCTCGGGCTATTGCGCGGGCTGGTCGTTGCGCAACCTGCTCTACGAGGGCTTCAACGGCGTGCCCGGCAAGGTCGAGGCCGCGCCCTGCCGGCACATGTCCAGCGCGGTCGGCCAGATGGTCAACTTCCTGGGCACGCTGCAGAACGAGTGGGCCGGGGCACAGGCCTTCAGCAGCTTTGACACCTACCTGGCGCCCTTCGTGCGCGCCGACCGCATGGCCTACGCCGAGATCAAGCAGTGTATGCAGGAGTTCGTCTACAACCTCAACGTGCCGTCGCGCTGGGGCACGCAGACGCCGTTCACCAACATCACGCTCGACTGGACCTGCCCCGAGGACCTGCGCGACCAGGAGCCCATGCTCGGCGGCGACCCGGCCGGCTTCACCTACGGGGAACTCGAGGAGGAGATGGCGCTGATCAACCGCGCCTTCCTCGAGGTCATGATCGCCGGCGACTGGCGCGGGCGCGTCTTCACCTTCCCCATCCCGACCTACAACATCACCCGCGACTTCGACTGGGAGCACCCCAATACCACGCTGCTGTTCGAGATGACCGCCAAGTACGGCATCCCCTACTTCCAGAACTTCCTCAACTCCGATCTGCAGCCGCACATGGTGCGCTCGATGTGCTGCCGGCTGCAGCTCGACCTGGGCGAGCTGCTCGCGCGCGGCAACGGGCTGTTCGGCTCGGCCGAGCAGACCGGCTCGGTGGGCGTGGTGACCATCAACTGCGCGCGCCTGGGCCACCTGGCCGCGGGCGACCTGAGCGCCCTCCACCAGCGCCTCGACGCCCTGCTCGAGCTGGCGCGCG
>DSBO01000043.1 GCA_011046015.1 Thioalkalivibrio sp.
GCGGGCATGGAGCCCGGCGTCGGGTCGACCGGGGCATTGATCAGCATGCCCGCGGATCCGAGCGGGACCGACCCCGACTACGTGGCGACCATCACCTTTGACGTGACCGTCAAATCCAACGTGCTGGATGGCACCGAGATCGCCAACCAGGGTTACGTGGAAGCCGCCGGTGCGGGTAGTGGTGCGCAGCCGCCGGTACCATCGGATGACCCGGCGACGGCGGCGGAGGATGACCCGACCCGTGACCTGGTGGGGAACGCTCCGGTGATCCGCGCGCAGAAGACCGTGGACATCGATCCGGCCGGTGACGCCGGCACCATCGGGCAGGTCGATCCGGGCGATACCCTGATCTACACCTTCGTGCTGACCAATCCGGGGCCGATCCCGGCCACCGGGGTGGAGCTGGTCGATGAACTGCCGAACGACACCACCTACGTCTCCGACTCCCTGACCATCAATGGCCTGGCCGGCCCCGCCGGGGCCACCCTCCCGCTGATTGCCGGCGTGCCGGTGAGCTCCAGTGACCTGACGCCGCCGCTGCCGGGACCGGGGGCAGGCACCCTGAACCCCGGGGAGTCTGCCGTGGTGTCCTTCCGTGTCACGGTGAACGATACAGCCATCCCGGGCACCACCGTGATCGTCAACCAGGGTCGGGTGACCAGCAACGAACTGCCGGACGAACCCACCGACGAGGATGGCGACCCTGTCAACGGCTATCAGCCGACCACGATTGCGGTGGGCAATGCCCAGCTCCTCGGCATCACCAAGCAGGCCAGCATCATCGGTGACACCGCGGCGCTTGCCGGTGGCACGGTGGAGTACGTGGTGACGGTAACCAACACGGGCACCGTCCCGGCATCCGACGTGATTCTGAGCGACGACCTGCTGGCGAATGGACCGGGCCTCACCTATGTCCCCGGTACGGGCACCCTCAATGGCAGCACGGCCGGCGTGAGTTACGACGGCGTGAGCGTGGTGACGGGGGACTATGGCGGCACCTATGGCGATCTCGCGCCCGGCGCCAGCGCCACCCTGCGTTTTCGCGCAACACTGGATGCCGACCTGGCGACCGGTACGGTCGTGACCAATACGGGTGTGGTCAGCTGGAATGCCGGCACACAGACCGATACGGCCGATGCCGCTGCGACGATCGGTTCCATCCCCGGTCAGGCCAGCCTCGCCGGCACCGTGTGGCATGACGGTAACTACAACCTCACGGTCGATGGCGGGGAGACCCTGCTCGCCGGCTGGACCGTGGAGTTCTACCGCAACGGGCTCCTGCTTGGCAGCGCCGTCACCGATACCAACGGGGTTTATGGCTTCGCCGGCGTGACGCCCAACGATGCGACCGCAACGCAATACGAGATGCGCTTCCGGGCGCCGGGCGCCGGACCCGCTACGGCCCTGCTGGGCCACCCGGATTCCCCGTTCAACAATGCTGAACTACAGCGCATCACCGATATCGTCGTGGCGTCGGGGGACAGCTTCCAGAACCTGAACATGCCGATTCATCCCAATGGGGTCGTCTACGACTCGGTGAGTCGCGGACCGATTGCCGGCGCGACCCTGACCATGGTCCGGGCCGATACCGGCGGCGCGCTGCCGGCCAGCTGTTTCGACGACCCGGCGCAGCAGCAGCAGGTTACCTCGTCCAGTGGTTACTACCGCTTCGACCTCAACTTCAGTGAGGCCAGCTGCCTCCCGGGCGGTGGCTATCTGATCGAGGTGCTGCCGCCGGGCGCCGGCTTCGTGGGCTCCGTCTCGGAGATCATCCCGCCGCAGACCGGCGTGGACACCGCCGCGCACTCGGTGCCGCAGTGTCTGGGCTCTGCCGCCGATGGCGATGCGATCCCCGCCACCCTGGATCGCTGTGAAGCCAGTACCTCGCCGGCGGCGCCGCCGACGTCGATCGCCGCCCGCAGTGCGGGGACCAACTACTACCTGCACCTGGCGCTGGACGGCACCCAGCCGCCGGGTACCAGTCAGATCTTCAATAACCACATCCCGCTCGATCCGGAGCTGGGCGAGGTGGTAGCGATCACCAAGACGGCGGGTCGCGTCAACGTCTCCCGCGGCGATCTGGTGCCTTATACCATCGCGGTCAACAACACCTTCGGTGTCACCCTGGCGGATATCCGCCTGGTCGACGCCTTCCCGCCAGGTTTCAAGTATGTCGAGGGCTCCGCTCGCTACAACGGCGAGCCGCTCGAGCCAACCGTGGTCGGCAACCAGCTCTACTGGGATGGTCTCGAGTTCGAGCCCGATTCACAGCACCAGATTCAGCTGCTGTTCATCGTGGGCGCCGGTGTCACGGAAGGTGAATACGTCAACCGGGCACAGGCCGTGAACATGTACAGCCTGTCCCTGGTCTCCGGTGAGGCGACGGCCACCGTGCGCGTGGTGCCCGACCCGACCATGGACTGCACCGACATCATCGGCAAGGTCTTTGACGACCGGAATCTCAACGGTGTGCAGGACGAGGGCGAGGCCGGTATCCCCGGCGTCCGCCTGGTCAGCGCGCGTGGCCACATCATCACCGCCGATGACCATGGGCGCTTCCACCTTGCCTGTGCGGTGGTGCCGAACGAACTGCGTGGTTCGAACTACATCCTCAAGCTCGACGACCGCAGCCTGCCGAGCGGTTATCGCGTGACCACCGAGAATCCGCGCGTGCAGCGCGCCACCCGCGGCAAGCTGATGAAGTTCAACTTTGGGGCCACGCTGCACCATGTCGTGCGCCTGGATATCGCGGACGGCGTGTTCAAGCCGAACTCCAGTGAGATGCGCGAACACTGGAAGCCGCGCCTGGGCCTGCTGCTCGACGAGCTGAAGAAGTCGCCTTCGGTACTGCGTATCAGCTATCTGGCCGATGTCGAGCCGGAGGGGTTGGTCAGGCAGCGTGTCGCCGCCATGAAGAAGCTGCTCGTCACCGAGTGGGAGGCAATCGACTGCTGTTACCAGTTGACGGTTGAAACCGAGGTCTTCTGGCGCCGGGGTACGCCGCCATCACGCTCGGGGGTGATCGACTGATGAGCGCAATCAACACACGGGATGGTCTTCGCGCCAGTTCAACCACGGTACGGTCCGACACAACATGCTGAAGAAAGCCTTCGTCCTTGCAAGCGCAGTCCTGCTTTCAGGCCATGTGTTCGCATCGACACAGCCTGAGCAGGATGAGACGCCGTTGAATGGCGAGACCGGCGTACGCGACATCTCGACCTATGGCGCGACCGTGGAGCAGTACCTGACCACCGACGAAGCGTTCCAGCCCTGGGTGCTCGAGGATGGCCGCGATCAGGAAGCCGGCGACCAGTTCGAGACGCGCCAGGTCCTCGAGGAGGACGTCAAGACCATCAAGTTGCACGACATCGTGCCGTCCATCCACTTCGAGTCTGGTGAGGCCGATATTCCAGATGAGTACATCGACCGGCTGCGCGTTGTGCTCGAGTCCATGAGGGACCGCCACAATGTGCGCCTGCACTTCGTCGGTCACACCGACAACGTGCCCCTGAGTGGTGCCCTGCAGGAACGGCATGGCGATAACGTCGGCCTTTCGCGCGAGCGCGCCGGTACGACGGCGGAGTACTTCCAGCTTGCGCTGGGCCTGCCTCCCGAGGCGATCTCCTATGAAGGCATGGGCGAAGCCCAGCCGGTCGCGAGCAATGCCACCGCCGCCGGCCGTGCGCAGAATCGTCGCGTGGACGTGGAGGTCTGGTACGACGAGATCACCGAGAAAACAGTGGAC
>DSBO01000245.1 GCA_011046015.1 Thioalkalivibrio sp.
CGTCTACGAGCCGGTGCTGGAAGAGGACGAGTTCTACCATTCGCGGGTAGTGAACGACCTGGAGGCCTTCAAGCAAGAGGCCGACGTCATCGTTGCCAACCGCGTCACGGACGAGATCGTCGACGTACTGGACAAGGTGTATAGCCGGGATCTTTTCGGAGCAGATTGAATGAAAGTCATTGTCACCGGCGGCGCCGGCTTCATCGGTTCGGCCGTCATTCGCCATGCCATCGAAAACATGGATGTCGAGGTCGTCAATCTCGACAAGCTCACCTATGCTGGCAATCTGGAGTCACTGGCAGGTGTGGCGGATGATCCTCGTTACCAATTCGAGCACGTCGACATCTGCGATCGCAAGGCCCTCGATCGCGTCTTTCGCGAGCATCGTCCGGACGCCGTCATGCACTTGGCTGCCGAGTCCCATGTGGACCGTTCGATCGATGGCCCGGCCACCTTCATCGAGACCAATATCGTTGGTACTTACACATTGCTCGAGGCTGCCCGCGATTACTGGAACGGTCTGCAAGGGGACGCGAAGGCTAGGTTCCGCTTTCATCACGTCTCCACCGACGAGGTCTACGGCAGCCTGGGCGAAACCGGATTCTTCACCGAGGAAACGGCCTACCAGCCCAACTCCCCGTATTCGGCCAGCAAGGCATCGTCCGATCACCTTGTTCGCGCTTGGTATCACACTTATGGTTTTCCCGTCGTTACCACCAACTGTTCCAACAACTACGGCCCATACCAGTTCCCGGAAAAGCTCATCCCGCTGATGATTCTGAACGCGCTGGAAGGCAAGCCCCTGCCTATTTACGGCAAGGGCGACAACGTTCGCGATTGGCTGCACGTCGAAGATCATGCCCGCGCGCTTTGGCTGGTGCTGCAAAAGGGGCGCTTGGGCGAGGTCTACAACATCGGCGGGCATAATGAGAAGACCAACCTCGAGGTCGTGCATGGGATTTGCCAAGTGCTGGAGGAGCTGGTGCCCCGTAGCACCGAGTACTCAGCACTCATCACTCATGTCACCGACCGTCCCGGACACGACCAGCGTTATGCCATCGACGCCAGCAAGATCGAACAGGAACTGGGTTGGCGGCCGGAAGAAACGTTCGAATCGGGTCTGCGAAAAACCGTTCAGTGGTATCTGGATAATGCCGAATGGTGTCAGCGTGTCCAGGACGGTAGCTACCATGGCGAACGGTTGGGTATCGTGGCCGGAGGGGCGAAATGACCAAGGGAATCATCCTCGCCGGCGGCTCTGGCACGCGCCTCTACCCGATCACGCACTCGGTGTCCAAGCAACTGCTGCCGGTCTACGATAAGCCCATGGTGTACTACCCGCTGAGCACCCTGATGCTATCGGGGATCCGCGAGGTGCTGCTCATCTCCACGCCGCAGGACACGCCGCGTTTCGAGCAGTTGCTGGGCGACGGCAGCCAGTGGGGCATGAACATCCAGTACGCGGTGCAGCCCTCGCCGGATGGCCTGGCGCAGGCGTTTGTCATCGGCAAGGCGTTCATCGGCAACGACAACTGCGCCCTGGTGCTCGGGGACAACATCTTCTATGGTCATGATCTCGCGCCACAGTTGCAGCGGGCGGCCAAGAAGGAGGCCGGTGGAACCGTCTTCGCTTATCCGGTTACCGATCCCGAGCGCTACGGCGTGGTGGAGTTCAACGAGGGCGGCCAGGCCGTGAGCCTGGAGGAAAAGCCCGTCCAGCCGAAATCCCGCTACGCGGTGACCGGGCTCTACTTCTACGACAACCAGGTCGTGGATATCGCCGAGTCGCTCAAGCCCTCGGCGCGCGGTGAACTCGAAATCACCGACGTCAACAAGCGCTACCTGGAACAGGAGCAGCTCACCGTGGAGATCATGGGCCGAGGAATGGCCTGGCTGGACACCGGCACGCATGACTCGCTGCTGGAGGCCGCCACATTCATCGAGACCATCGAGAAGCGACAGGGCCTCAAGGTCGCATGCCCCGAAGAGATCGCCTACCGCATGGGGTACATCACCGCCGAACATCTCGAAAAACTCGCCGCACCCCTGCAGAAGAACGGCTATGGCCAATATCTGCAGCGGCTGCTGACCGAGCGGGTATTTTGATGCAGGTCACCGAGACAAAGCTACCTGGCGTCCTGCTCGTCGAGCCGAAGGTGTTCGGTGACGAGCGCGGATTTTTCATGGAAACCTACCAGGCCGAGCGCTACGCCGAGGCCGGCATTCCCGGGCCCTTTGTACAGGATAACCTGTCCTTGTCGCAGCGCGGGGTACTGCGCGGGCTGCATTTCCAGCAGCCCAACACTCAGGGCAAGCTGGTTTACGTGCTGCAGGGTGAAGTATTCGACGTGGCCGTAGATATCCGCAACGGCTCGCCGACCTTCGGGCAGTGGGTGGGCTACTCGCTCTCGGCGGAAAACAAGCGGCAGTTATGGGTGCCGGAAGGTTTCGCCCACGGCTTCTGCGTCACCAGCGAGACGGCGCTGTTCGCCTACAAGTGCACCGGGTACTACGCCCCCGATTGCGAGTTCGCCATTCGCTGGGATGACCCGGCCATCGGCATCGAGTGGCCAGTCGAGTCGCCGTCGCTGTCCGGCAAGGACAGTCAGGCGCACCTTCTTGCCGAGATGCCGCCCGAGCGGCTGCCGGCATATGTGGGGGAGGGCGCATGAACGCCTTCGACTTACAGCAGGCGCTGGCGGGGCGCCGTGTTCTGTTGGCTGGGGGCGGTGGGCAGGTCGGCGTTGCCCTGCGGCAGATCATGCCGGGGGGCGTGGAGTTGCAGGCGCTGGATCGTGGCGCGCTGGACATCACGGACCGCAAGGCTGTCACCGAGGCCGTCGGCCGTATCAAACCCGACTGGGTGATCAACGCGGCCGCTTACACGGCCGTGGACAAGGCCGAATCCGAGCCCGAGCTCGCCTTTGTCATCAACCGCGACGGCGCGGCCCATCTCGCCCAGGCGGCGGCGGAGGCCAATGCCCGCATGGTGCAGATCTCCACGGACTATGTGTTCGACGGCGAGCAGGCGCGGCCCTATCGACCAGACGATGCGGTGAACCCGATCAACGTCTACGGCGAGAGCAAGCTCGCGGGCGAGGTCGCCACCCGCGGGGTCCTGGGCGAACGGGCCCTGATTCTGCGCACGGCCTGGGTCTACTCGCCCCATGGCAGGAACTTCCTCACTACCATGCTGCGGCTCATGCGCGAGCGTGACGAGCTTAAGGTGGTCGAGGACCAGGTCGGCACGCCGACCAGCGCCTCTTCGCTGGCGCGCGTCATCCTGCTCGCCATGGCCCGCGAGGTCACGGGCACACATCACTGGACGGATGCCGGCGCCACCAGCTGGTACGACTTCGCCTGTGCCATCGGCGAGCTGGCAGAGATTGCCGGTTTCACCTTCGGGGCCTGCCGCATCGCGCCCATCCCGACATCGGATTACCCGACGCCGGCGCGCCGGCCGACATCCTCGCTGCTGGACAAGCAGTCCATGCGCCAGGCCATCGGCGAGGACGGCGTGCAGTGGAAGAAGGCCCTGCGACAGGTCGTGAGCCAGATGGTGGACTTGTCTTAGGGCACTGCTAGTGCAACTCGCTTCGGGGGGTCGGACAATTCTGAAGAACTAAGTCTTGGCAGTGCGGCCTTGAGGCTGCGCTGCAAATGATGATTAAGGGAAAGCGTATGAAGGTGTTGATTACAGGAGTGGCGGGGTTTATTGGGGCAGCCTTGGGCC
>DSBO01000134.1 GCA_011046015.1 Thioalkalivibrio sp.
AGCCTAGCTCTGCGGCGGTTCGCGGGCTAGGCGGACGCGTGAGCGGGCTCGGGATGGGCTCGGCCTGCCAGCACACGCTTGACCTCGAGGATCTGGCGGCGCAGGTCCTCATCCTTTTCAAAGAGGGCCGCGATCTTGTCGCATCCGTACATGACGGTGGTATGGTCACGCCCACCCAGGTTCTCGCCGATCTGCGGATAGGAGAGGTCGGTCATCTCGCGGGCCAGGTACATGACCACCTGGCGGGGTACGGCGATGGCGCGCGTGCGGCGCGCCCCCGTAATGTCGTCGACGCTGACCGCAAAATGGCGCGACACCACGGCCATGATCTGATCCATATCAACGTCAAAGGAAGGCGTCAGCATGTCGCTGAGGGCCCGCTGTGCCGTCTGCACCGTCAGCGGGTAGCCCATCATCCGCGCCAGCGCCAGCACGCGGTTGAGCGCGCCCTCGAGCTTGCGAATGTTGCTCTGGACCTGTTGCGCCACATACTCGGTCACCTCGGCAGGGAGGGTGATGCCACGTTCTTCCGCCTTGGAGACCAGGATAGCCATACGGGTCTCCAGATCGGGCGGCTGCACGTCGGTGGTTAGCCCCCACTCAAATCGCGAGCGAAAACGCTCCTCCAGCCCCACGAACGCGCTGGGAGGACGATCGCTCGACAGCACGATCTGGCGGTTGTCCTGGTAAAGGTCATTGAACGTGTAAAAGAACTCTTCTTGGGTTCGTTCCTTGCCGATCAGGAACTGGACGTCATCCAGCAGGAGCACATCGATGGTGCGATAGGTAGCGCGAAACTCGTCTGTCGTATGCGTGCGGATGGCGTTGACCAGATCGTTGGTAAAGGTCTCGCCAGACACGTAGAGGATGCGGTGGTTGGTGCGCGCCACGTGGTTCCCGATGGCGTGCAAGAGGTGCGTCTTGCCCAGGCCCGCGCCCCCGTAGACAAAGAGCGGGTTGTAGGCCGTGGCGGGCGACTCGGCGACAGCCATGCAGGCGGCGTGAGCCAGACGGTTGGCCGCACCAACAATATAGTTATCAAAGCGGTTGTTGGGATTGACGCGCGAAAGGCCCGACTCGGGAGGCACATCCTGCCGCATCCCAAACAGCTCGTCGGCATCGCCCGAATGCACCCCATTGCGCTTGACTATGAACCGCACCGAGCAGGTCCGATCGGCCACATCGCTGACGATGCGATGGATATCGCCATAGAGGCGGTTGGCCAGCCAGTCCTTGGCATAGGCCGAACGAACCCCCACAATCAGGGTGCCGTCCTCATACGAGATAGCCTGGCTATCGCTTAGCCAGGTCTCATAGTCCTCTCGTTTGAGCTTGAGCTCGATCCGGCCCAGTGCCGCCTGCCAGAGCTGGTCTGCCTGCATAGCGCCCTCCAAAACAGAGACAACGTTACCCTGGCTTGCGCTATTGCCAAGGGATGAACAACACAGTCGGCAAAAGCAAGCGTGTGGGCTGGGTAGAACCGAGCCCATGCGCTGCTCCTATCAAGCTTTTGCCGTTGGATCTCCCGACGAGAGGTTCACATTCAGCAATGCGCCCACGAGAGCGACGAGGACGGGACTGTGCTACCCACAGATCGGCATGAACCGGGTGCGCCGATGGGCCACCATTCTGTGCGCATCACCCATGATGACTCTTTTTGGGGCCCAAGCACAGCTCCCACACTCTCATGGCGCCGCTGCCACGACTGACCCGATTCTACCACTGGCGAAAGAGGATGGCAAGGGTGCTCGGCACGTGTATGCGTCAATTCCGAGGCCCCCGCCCCGTCACGCGGACGCCGATCGGCGCTCGACAGACCCCCACTGGGCGAGTACAATCGGGCGGCAGGTCGCCTGATCGCTGCCGTAAGGGGGACCACAGCCGCAACGCAGCCAGCCAGGAGAGTGCCAGCGGAGCTTGCATGAGCCTCAGCATCCGGACCGTTCGCAAGAGCTTTGAAGCGCTCGAGAGTCGACCGTTCCGATGGCTCTGGCTAGGGCGTCTGGCAACCACCGGTACGTTCCAGATGGGCACCGTGGTCCAGGGCTGGCTGGTCTTTGAGCTCACAGGTTCGGCCTTTGCCCTGGGATGGGTGGGCGCTGGCTGGAGCGTGGCTACGCTGTTTCTCTCGCCCTACGGCGGCGTCGTGGCAGATCGAGTCGACAAACGAAGCCTGATGCTCTGGAACCGGGCTGGCATGCTGCTGAACAGCCTCGCCGTCGGTGTGCTGATCTCTCTTGGGCTGATTCGTGTCTGGCACTTGGCCTTGAGTTCCGTTCTTACGGGCGTCTTTATCGCCCTGTTGATGCCCGCTCAGCAGGCGATGGTGCTCGAGCTTGTGCCCCCGCACGCCCTGATGAACGCTGTCTCAATGGACTCGCTGGGCATGGGCCTCATGGGCATCGTCGCCGCCTCCACCGCTGGTCTGTTGATCAACTCCGCCGGGGCGCAGAGCGTTTACTTTGTCATGGCGGCCATGTACCTGGTTGCCGTCTTTACCATATCGCAGCTCCCCCAAGCTGAACCCACGAACACGGGAAGAGACGGGGTTTGGGCAGAGATCATCGGGGGAGTGCGCTATTTGCGGGGCGAACCCCTCCTGCTTCTCCTGATTCTACTAGGTCTGACGCGTGTCTTTTTCGTGATGCCCTATGTCACGCTACTCCCAGCTTTCGCACGCGATAACCTTGGGTTCGACGCGTCGGGCTTGGGACTGCTGCAATCGGCTGGCGCAGCGGGAGCCTTGGCGGCCTCGCTGCTGGCGTGCTATCTCGGCGATGCACGCGGCAAAGGCAAGATGCTGGTCATCTCCAGTCTGGCTCTCGGGGTCTTTTTGGCGCTTTATGTGACTGTTCCCTGGTTGCCTGTGGTCTTTCTCTCTCTCGCCCTCGTCGGGGCGCTCAGCAACCTCTACATGGTGCTGAGCAACACGCTCATCCTTTCCCACGCCGATCCCGTGTACCGCGGACGAGTGCTCAGCTTGGCCGTGATGGAGTGGGGCCTCGCCCCTCTTGGTACGATCCCGGCAGGGGCACTGGCAGACCAAATAGGCGTACCATGGGTCGTGGGCGTGCAAGGCGTGCTGGTTACCACGATCTATGCGCTGGTCGCAATGCTACGACCAGAGATCAAGCGAATGAACTGACAGCGCTCAACGTCTAGCCTACGTGGGTGGGAAAACCCAGACGTGCTGTCCACAGTCCTTGGGAGGTTACCATGACAGAGCCACGCGAGTTCAGGCCCAGTGAAAAGCTGGCGCCCAAGATGAACCTGTCCGTTCTGCTATGGTTCGCGGTGTTGTTCCTGCCATGGGCGCTCCTGGCCCTCATTCCAGACATGCCCCCCGCGTTCCTCTGGATCTATTTGGGGGCAAACGCGCTGTGGCTCATCCCGACGCTGATCCTGGTGCCTCACTATTGCCGCTCCATCACCTACGAGATCGGCGCGGAGGAGCTGGTGGTGCGCCGGGGCATCATCACCCGCTCGGAGGACACGGTCCCCTACTCCACGATCACCAACATCATCGTTCGGCGTGGTCCGCTGGATCGCTGGCTGGGCATGGGAAGCCTACACGTTCATACGGCTGGCTTCAGCCAGCAGCAGGGAGCGGAGGCCAAGCTGATGGGACTGGTCGAGTACGAAGCCGTCCGTGACGCCGTCCTGCAAGCGGCCCGCCGCGCCCACGTGGGCACCCAGCCGCTGACGACCGAGATGC
>DSBO01000066.1 GCA_011046015.1 Thioalkalivibrio sp.
TGACGCGGCTCTCGTCCCAGGGCGGAATGGCGACGTCGGCGGCCGGCTGGTGGCGGTGGGCCATGATGTGGTCGCGTGCGCCCTTGGCGAAGACGAGGCACTCCAGCAGGGAGTTGCTGGCCATGCGGTTGGCGCCGTGCAGGCCGGTGAAGGCCGTCTCGCCGATGGCGTAGAGGCCGTCGATGTCTGTCTTGCCGTCGAGGTCGGTCATCACGCCGCCGCAGGTGTAGTGGGCGGCCGGTACCACCGGAATCGGTCCCTTCGTCATGTCGAAGCCGAACTCCAGGCAGCGGGCGTGCACGGTGGGGAAGTGCTCCGTGATGAAGTCGGCCGGCTTGTGGCTGATGTCGAGGAGCACGTTCGACACCCCCAGGCGCTTCATCTCGTGGTCGATGGCGCGGGCGACGATGTCGCGCGGGGCGAGCTCCCCGCGGCTGTCGAAGCGCGGCATGAAGCGCTCGCCGTTCGGTAGCAGCAGCCGCCCGCCTTCGCCGCGCACGGCCTCGGTGATGAGGAAGGACTTGGCCTCGGGGTGGTAGAGGCAGGTGGGGTGGAACTGCATGAATTCCATGTTCGCTACCCGGCAGCCCGCGCGCCAGGCCATGGCGATGCCGTCGCCGGTGGCCGTGTCCGGGTTGCTGGTGTAGAGGTAGACCTTGCTCGCCCCGCCGGTGGCCAGGACTACGAAGCGGGCGCGAAAGACATCAACGTGGCCACTGTTGCGGTTGAGCACGTAGGCCCCGACGCAGCGGTTGGGGCTGCCGTTGAGCTTGCCGGTGGTGATGAGGTCGACGGCGATGTATTTCTCGTAGAGATCGAGATTGCGGTGCTGGCGGGCGGCGCCCACCAGGGTGGTCTCGATGGCCTGGCCGGTGGAGTCGGCGGCATGCACCACGCGCCGGTGCGAGTGCCCGCCCTCGCGGGTGAGGTGCAGGCCCGTGACGCCCTTGTCGGTCTTCTCCATGCTGAACGGCACGCCCTCGTCCAGCAGCCACTCGATGGCGTCCCGCGAGTTTTCCACGGCATGGCGCACCACCTCGGCATCGCAGAGCCCGGCGCCGGCCTCCAGGGTATCCCGGACGTGCGACTCGACCGAATCGCTCTCGCTCATGACGGCCGAGACACCGCCCTGGGCGTACATGGTGGAGCCCTCGGTGAGGGGACCCTTGGCGAGCACGGCCACGCTCAGGTCCTCGGCCATGCGCAGGGCCAGGCTCAGGCCGGCCGCGCCGCTGCCGATCACCAGGACGTCGTGGTCGTGAAAGACCGAGTTTGCTTGAGGCTGTGTCATGAGTGGGTTATTTTGTCACACTTTATGCCAGCCAGCACCGCGCCGGGGGACGATTTTCACCGGCCGCGGCGGCGAGCCATTCCCATATCCCCATGAACTTTGCAGCCGCTAACAGGTCGATAATGCTTGAACATGATGAGACAGCCGAGCGGAGGGTGGCGCCCTGATGGGCCAGAAACCTTCCGATCTTGAACTGGTCAAGCGTGTTCAGGCCGGCGACAAGAAGGCTTTCGATGTGCTGGTGCTGAAATACCAGCACAAGATCGTCAACCTGGTGTCGCGTTACGTGCACGATCCGCACACGGCCCAGGACGTCGCCCAGGAGGCCTTCATCAAGGCCTACAAGGGCCTGGCCCGGTTCCGTGGCGACAGCGCCTTTTACACCTGGCTGTACCGGATCGCCATCAACACGGCCAAGAATTATCTGGTTGCCCAGAGCCGCCGTACCCCGACGACGGACGTCGATGCGCAGGAAGCGGAACAATATGGCGGTGATTCGGCTCTCAAGGAGTATGCCTCGCCCGAGCGCCAGTTGCTGAGCGAGGAGATCGAGAAGACGATCTTCGACGCCATCGAGGCACTGCCGGACGATTTGCGCACGGCGATCACGCTGCGCGAGCTCGAGGGCATGAGTTACGAGGAGATTGCCGAGGCCATGGATTGCCCCATCGGAACGGTGCGTTCCCGTATCTTCCGGGCGCGCGAGGCGATCGACCGCCGTTTGCGGCCGTTGATCGAATCGAGTTAGCTGAACCTTTTTTATAGAGAGCGCTGCCATGGCTGTTAGCAAAGACGAGCACCTGTCCGCCCTGGTCGATGACGAGGCCGGTGACTTCGAACGCCGCCGTCTGACGGACGAGCTGATCAACAGCGAGGACGATCGCGGGCGATGGTCCCGCTACCACCTGATCGGCGACGTGATGCGCGGCGACGTGCCCGCGGTCATCGACACGGGCTTTGCCGCCCGGGTGAGCGCGGCGATTGCCGAGGAAGCCATGGATGCGCAGCCGGCCTCGCTGCAGGCCCGGCGCATGACCCGCCCGGTGGTGGGCTTCGCCATGGCCGCCTCGGTGGCGGTGGCGACGGTGCTGGGCGTCCAGGGCCTGATGGGTCCCAGTGAAGGCCCGACCGACGGCGCCGCCACCCTGAGCGCCCAGGCGCCGGCGGTCATGCCGGAAGGCGTGCGTCAGGTCGCGGTCACGCGCGTTCCGCTGGGCACCGGGGCGACCACCGATGCGCAGCGCGCCACGGTGAACCTCAACAGCTACATCGTCCGTCACACCGAATACGCGACCCAGCACGGCATGCTGCCGCAGGCGCGGGTCGTCGGCTATACCGCGCAGGGTGAATAATCGGATCATGCGGCTGGTTGTCCTTATATTCGCGCTGTTTCCCGCCCTGGCGTTTGCCACGGATGATGCCCGGCAGTGGCTCGATCGCATGAGTCATGCCGTCCAGTCCCTCAGCTACGAGGGGACCTTCGTCTACTCTCATGACGGTCGCATGGAAACCATGCAGATCGTCCATGCCCTGGGCCCCGATGGCCCGCGTGAACGCCTGGTGTCCCTCTCGGGCGAGGCGCGGGAGATGATTCGCGACCACGGTGTGTTGACCTGCATCTGGCCTGGCAGCCGCTCGGTGGTGGTGGAGCCGGCGCGCTCGAGCAAGGGCCTGGCTCGGCCGATGCAGGGGCAGGGCGCGCCCATCGAGGACAACTACGCGCTGTCGGTGAGTGATCGCAAGCGGGTCGCGGGGCTCGACTGCCGTCTGGTCGAGGTGCGTCCGCGCGACGCCTACCGCTTCGGCTACCGGCTGTGTATTGCCGAAGACAACGCCATGCTGCTCAAGTCGACCATGCTCGACGAGGCCGGCAAGCCCATCGAACAGCTCATGTTCACCAGCATCGCCTTCGACGAGGTGATCGCGCCCGAGCGCTTCAACTCCCCCCAGGTGGAGGCCACCCCCCGCCCCGAGCCGGTGAGCGGCAATCACCCGGTGGACCAGGGCTGGCAGTTCAGTAGCCTGCCGCCGGGCTTCGCCCTGCAGTCCGTGGTGAGTCGTCCCATGCACGAGGGGGGCGAGCCGGTGCAGCAGATGATCATCTCGGACGGGCTCGCCTCGGTATCGGTGTTCATCGCCGATCCCAAGGCCGACGACCAGTACTACCAGGGCGTGACTGGCACCGGTGCGCTGCACGCCTTCGCCCGGGTCGTCGACGGGCGCCAGGTGACGGTGGTGGGCGAGGTGCCGGAGGTGACGGTGCGCCTGATCGGCGATGCGCTGGTCTACGAGGAACACTAGTACCGTGACCCACGCACCTCGATACCACCAGCAAATCGCTGACCGGTCAGATGCAAGGCGCGCCTGCGCCGGCAGGGTAAGCCCCTTTGGATGCACCGACATGCTCGGGTCACGGTACTCA
>DSBO01000105.1 GCA_011046015.1 Thioalkalivibrio sp.
ACGGCGGCCAGGCCCCCTCCCACCGGCTGCCTGCCCAGCAGCACGGTCAGCTCCGAGGCGCACGCCGTGCGCGCCATGTTCAGCCAGTTGCGCAGGCCCGGCGCCGCAGTCACGGCCTCGGCCGTCGCGCGCTCGAAGGCGTCGGTGAACTGCGCCAGGTCCGCCAGCGCGGTCAGGCGCTCGGGGTCCGAGGAGGCTCCCGGCACATGGCCGGCGAGTTCGCGCACCTGCTGCATGGTCTCGGCCGCCACCTGGTAGAGCGCGCCCACCTCGCCGCCGGGCCCGGTGCCTGCGGGCAGCCCGGTCAGCACCAGGTCATCGGCCGAACACGCCAGCTCGATGGCCTGGCCGGTGGGCGCCACCAGGCGCAGCGACGCCAGGGTGTGCGCGCGCACGTCACCTGTGGCCGCCACCGGGCCGTCGGTGGCGTAGGCCACCTCGATGCGCCCACCGTACCGATTGGTGATCTCGCTGATCCGCCCTGCGGCATCACGCGCCACCGTGAATGCCTCGGGCGCATAGAGTTGGATGGTGGTCTCCGGGTAGCTGCTGGGGAAGTAGCGCACGAAGAAGCCGTCCGGGGTCCATGACCAGCGCCCGCGCGGCACCTCGGCGATGTCCTCCTGCGTCGGCTCGCCGGACAGCACCGCGATGGTCTCCAGCGCCTCGAAGTCGTAGACCTCCTGCTGCAGGCGCCGGCGCAGCCGCGCCTCGGCCTCCATCACCATGCGCACCTCGTCGGGCACGTCCACGAAGGCCTGATCGAACAGCTCCTCGGGGATCATCCCCAGCGCGCCGCCGTTGAGCCGGTTGATCTGATCGCGCGTGAGCAGCACCCGTGCGGCCTCCTGCAGCTCCGCGGGCATCTCCGAGACCTTGGCGCGCGACTGGATCGCCCAGATCAGCGACTGCACCTCACGCTGCCCCACCTCGGGGTGGACCATGGCGCCGTCGAGCACCGTCTGGATCACCCCGGCCAGGCTGCCGCTCAAGGGGGCGTAGAGGTAGCCCTCGCCGCGCCCGGGGCCGCTGACACCCGCGTGCAGGCAGAACGAGCACGCCTGCAGCTCGTACACCCCTGGCAGCGCGACGATGAAGGCGCCGTCGCCGCTGAACGGAAGCTGAGACATCGGCGCGGTGACGATCGGGTCGAGGTCGTCCAGGAAGGGCACGCCGGTCACCGCATCGTCGAAGCTGCTTGAGAGTGCGGGCGGCTCCTCCAGGATGCGGCGCAGGTCGGGGATCCGCAGGTCGAGCTGGTCGCGCAGGATGTCGCCTACGTCCGGCACTGGGGGCTGGGGAAGTCGGAACTGCGCGAGCGCCATCGCGCTCGCCATCAGCACCAGCGCGGCCAGCAACCCCGCGAGCGTTGCGTGTCTTCTCATCACACTCACCTCTCTCGGGCCATGTCCACGGCCGTCCCCCGTGCCCTCCCGCAGTTGTGGTATTCCCCGGCCGGTGCGCCCGCTCCTGCCACCGGCCCGGGGCACTCGCGGCCGGCGCCGGATGGCGCTACCGCAGCTCGCCCTGCAGCGCCATCGCCGCCCGCGCCACGCGCCAGCGCCAGTAGTCCATGGTGCTGCGATCCCACGAGTTCGACGGGTCGCGGTAGTCCAGATTCACCGCGTCGCTCAGCTCCTGCAGCGTCTGCCGCGCCGCGCGGGCCGCCTCGCCATCGATGCGCCCCTGCTCGCCGGCGCGCGCCAGCAGCTCCTCGAGAAGCTGCACGTAGCGGTAGTCATCCACACCCTCGCGCTGCTCGAGCATGCCGATCGAGGGCAGGACCTCCCAGTCGGGCGTGTAGTGGCAGTCGCACGAGACGCGCGAGCCCGACGGCAGCGCCACGAAGGGGTCGCGCGAGTCGCCGTCGTAGCTGAACGACCACTGCGCGCGGCAGTAGGCGTCCACGCGCCACGGGTAGAAGCCGAAGCTGAAGCGCGTCGCCCCCATGTTGTAGAGCCCGAGGGTGCGGCCGTGGTCGCGGATCTCGGCGATGGTGTCGGCGTTGACCGGGTAGGCGGCGTTGGGGATGACGATGTCGGCCTCATCGAGGTACTCGCGCGCGATCGCGGCGCGCAGCGTCGAGATGCAGGTGCGGAAGCCGCCCGGCACCGCCTCGCGGCAGCGGTTGATGGCCCGCAGCAGCTCGCGGCCGTAGCGCGCGCCCTTGGCGCCGTCGTTGCCCAGCTCATCTTGCACATAGAACACGATGTCGGGCAGGCCCTCGGCGCGCGTCTGCTCGTAGATGAAGCTCACCATCTGCGACATCTGCGCCACGGTCTCATCGCTGAGGCGAATGTCCTCCATGGCGGTCTGCGGCAGCGAACCGCGGCTGAGGAAGCCCTCGCACTTGGGGAAGAGCTGCGGGCCGCCCAGGTAGTAGTTGAACACCCGCTCGCTGAAGTTCGGGATCGATGCGGCCATGCGCCACACCTGCAGGTAGTAGTCCCACTCCGGCGTGGTCACGATCTGCCCGTCGGCGCCGATCTCCAGCGGATACCACGGCAGGCTGTCGAACAGCCCGGTGAAGCCCTGATCGGCGAGGAACTCCATCCGCGTCCGGAGCACGCGCCAGACCATATCCTCGGGCAGCGCGTTCATCATGCGGAAGTGCCGGAAGGTGGTGCTCGACAGGTCGCCGGCGTATACGCCTGAGTAGCAGCGCGACATCGGCAGTTCCAGCGGCAGCACGCGCACCTCGATGGGCAGCTCCACCTCGGCGCCATCCGCGGTCAGGGTCAGCGTGCCCGCGTAGAACCCCGGCTGAACGTCCTCCGGGACGTGCAGGTCCACCCAGAAGCCGCGCGTGATCCCCGCCTCCATGCGCTCCGGCCGCCAGGGCACGAGGTAGTGCGGCCGTACCTCGTAGCCGCCGGTCACCGGGTACTCGCCGTAGCGGACGTAGCGGATGTCCAGCGCCTCGGCCGCGATGGTCGCTCCGCCCTCGCCCTGCAGGTCGCCGGCGACCAGGTCCACCGTCCCCTCAAGGTCGCGCAGCGGCGTGACCGCGACCACGCCCGCCTCGCGTTCGCCGGGGCTGGCGAACAGCCGCAGCGATCGGCCCAGGTCCCACGCGGTCGGGCGGCTGTGCGGTCGCAGGTCACCGGCACTCTGCCGCACCCACACGGCCACGCCGGCATCGGCCATCGCGGCCGGAAGGTCGGGCATCTCGCGCTCGGGCTCGTAGGCGAGCCACGGGTACTGGCGGTTGAAGAACTCCTCCTGCGCCGCGCGGAAGTCCGCCAGCGCGCTCTCCCCCGCCTCGCTCCCGGCCGGGAAGATCCACAGCGCGTTGATGGGCGCGTACTGCGAGGCCACGATCTCCAGCGAGCCGCCCGCGACCTGCACCTGCGCCTCGCCGAAGGGGATCCAGCGCGCGATGTTGGCCTGGTAGAGGTTCACGTTCGGGTGCCAGTCGCGGTAGTAGTTGGCGAAGTAGCGTCCCTGCGGGTCGAAGAACTCCTCGGGCGACTCGCCCTGCGCGTAGAGCACCTCCCCGCCCGCGGTGATCTCGTAGGCGCGCCCGTGCGAGTCCGGCCGATTGGCGCCCGGCTTGGAGTATTCGCCGGTCAGCGCCACCACGCGGTATTCGCCGTCGGGCAGGTCCACGCGGAAGGGCGTGCCGCCGTAGATGCCGTCACGCGTCACGTCGTCGAGCACCAGCGTGTCG
>DSBO01000096.1 GCA_011046015.1 Thioalkalivibrio sp.
GCCGTACTCGTCGTACTGCCAGTACTCGACGCCGGCCACGGGGTCGATGTGGGAGACCATCTGGCCGTAGCAGTCGTAGTCATAGTAGTGGGAGTGGCCCAGGGGGTCGGTGGCGAGTATGTCCCGTTTTCAGTGTAAAGTGAGGCGGCTCTCTCAAAGTGCGGCGTTCAGGCCACCCTCACCTCCTCGGGCTGCGTGTCGTTGAGCACGGCCTGTAGCATCCACAGATCGCGGTAGCCCATGATGCGGCGGAAGCTCTTCTCGGTGTCCAGGTAGGCGGCCGCCGCCCAGCGCAGTACCATCGCCCCGTCACGCCAGTTAGTCACCCGCCGCGTGCGCAGACGCACACCCGCAGTCGGGCTCTCCACGATGTTCGTCGTGCCCAGGCAGCGCCGCAGCGTGGCCGGAAGCCCCAGGCGGTTGATGGTGAAGGTCTCCGCCAGCCCCTCCAGCAGACTGGCCGCGGCTGAGGGGTACTCGCTCTCCAGCCAGCGGGCCTGCTGCTTGAGCTTGGCCATGCCTTGGTCGGCCTCCAGCCGGTAGGCCGCCTTCATCACCGAGCGCACCTGCTCACCCAGCTCCCGCGGCAGGTGCCCGACCACATTGTCGATCTTGTGGTTGCGGCAGCGCTGCACCGGATGCCCCGCGCCGAAGACCACATCGATCGCGGCGCGCAGCGCCCGCGAGCCGTCGATCACAAACAGCCGGCGCTGCGCCGGATCGACGCCACGGGCCACCAGGTCCTCCAACAGCCCCGTGACCACGGTGGCATTCTCGGTGGCGCCCTCGGCCAGGCCCAGCAGGTGCTTGCGCCCATCCGCCGCCACACCGATGGCCGCCACCACGTGGTGCGGGCCGAAGCGCACCCCGTCGAGGTAGATCACCAGCAGCTCCAGCGTGTCCAGGCGGCGCTCGCACAAGGCGCGCAACTGCTCGGCGCTGGCGGCCGCGAACTCGCGGCTCACCGCCGACTTGCTCACCCCGCAGCGCTCCGCCAGTGCGGGCACCACGCGCTCGTAGTGGCGCGTGCTCACCCCGCTCATCAGGATGGCGCACAACTGCTCGCCCAGCGAGCCGTCACGCTGCATCGCCTCGTAGGCGGGCACCGCCACCTCGGCACCCGCGCCACCGCGCTTGTGGCGCAGTCGCGGCCGGTCCACGCGCAGCCGCTGCGTCGACAGTTGCACGCTCCCGCGCTGCTTGCCATGGCGACGCACCTCGCCCCCCGGCTTGCCCTGGTGCGGCGCTCCCGCCACCTGCGCCGCCGACAGCTCCAGCACCGCCTCCAGCGCCGCACGCCCCAACACCCCGATGAACTCGTCCACCACCATCTGCCCCTGCTCGATCAGCTCCACCATCGGCAGCAGCGTCTGACCGTTCTCACTCAGCCACGCGGCCAACTGCCGGCTGTCCCTGCGCTCGACAATCTGATAGACTTGCTCCATGGCGGCTCTCTCCTCTCATTCGTTGAGTGCTTCAGGCGCGATTCTAACCGATCGCGCCCGAGAGAGCCGCCTCTCCCCTCAGCTTTCCACTAACTTCGGGACATCCTCTCATGTGATGCCGGGGTGAGGTTGTTGCCCCACATCAAGGCCGAAGCCGCGGTCAACGTGCTCTGGCTCAAATTGTAGCCCTTCTGCACGTGGTAGGGCTTCCATCCAATGCTGAGGCAGGCCGCTTCATCTTCGGCCATGCTCCAGGGCATGAGATAGCCAAAGGTCCCCATTCGGTTCTCTTTGGTGTAGTAGCCGCCGAGGTTCATCATTGCCAGGTTGATGAACCGGCCGAGCGCGGCGTTGCGTGGCTCGTTGATCTGACCTTGCTGCGCTTCGATGCCCAGTTGTCGGGCAACCGGACCATTGACCCAGCAGAATGGCGTCCACGCATGTGTGCTGGCCAGGGTCCGCCGGTAATCTCCGTCCGCGAGAGCCTCTGTATACGCGATCAGCAGCGGCATGAACTCCGGCGGGCATCCTGACATCACGCCATTGACTGCCACATGCCAGACCAGGGTCTCCCGATATGCTATGGGAAGCACGCCCACGACCTTATCCCAGGGCCGGTCGGTGTACTTGAGGAACTCCTCCACCCGTTCGACCGTCGGTGGGATGATAGGCAGCCCGTCCGACCAACGCTGCTCGGTGAAGAACCTGTTCACCCCGTCAATGGTGCCGGCGAATACACGGCCCTTGGGGTCTCCAGTCGCTGCCTGGCTACGTTCAGCGATCTCCGCCTCGGTGATCGGTTCGGTGAGGGCCGCGACGATCTGAGGCCAGACGACTTCGCGCGTATTCCGGACCAACTCCTCAGGCGAGTGGGCCGAGAAGGCACCGGGGTAGATGGCGGCGCGTGGCGCGGGCACGCCGTGGTTGACCGCGTTCGAGTAGACCTGGGCTACGAAGGTCGGAGCAGCGATGGTGACCGCGGGAATGCCGATGTATTCAGCCGCAATGCTCGATCCGGTCTCCTTCGGGGTGCATAGTCCGCAGCCACCGTTCCCCGAAATCACCGCGTTCACGCCCATCTCTCTGAGCTTCCTCTGGAATTCGTCCACCGATTGTCGGGTCATCCCGGGGCCGGGAAACGGACCCGCTGCCCCGATCTCATTGAGCAGGATCACCCTGGCGGTCGGGTACTCGGCCAGGATCAGCCGCCTGATCTCGGGATGTGTGATGTGGGCCATGAAGCTTCCGCCGACGACCGCGATCGTCTTTCCGTTCAGACTGTCCAGGCGAGGAGCTTGCGCTATCATCTGCACGGTCTGCTTGCCCACCGGCGATACCACGGCGAAGGTCCCGGCAGGGACCGGCGCTCCCGGGAGGAGACACTCGTCAGCGCACTCATATGAGAACGCGCCTCCTGTTCCGGTCTGGGTGTCTGTACTCAACGCAGGTGCCGCGCTGGCCGGGCGCACCATGCCGCCGGGCTCCACGCCAACTGCGCCGGTCAGCAACAGCATCACCGGTAGACATCTGGTCACCATGTTCATTGTTACTCTCCTGACTGCTGAAACGCGCGCAAGCTACACAAGAGTCAGAAAGCTCCTTCAGCAGGTGGCGAAGCAACGGCTTCCGAGGCAGTGATACGGCGTCGCCTGACTGGCCCGTGCACGTAGACGTTGCTGCAGCGCCTATGGTTCTACTGGTGCTCCGGGCCCTCGAAGCTGCTCGACCCCGCGTCCTGCTACCGTGGGCAGTTCTGGCTGAACCTGAAGTACGGCGGGAGGGGCTCGTGCTACTGGGCCTTCGGCGATGGGGCCGGGGGTTCGTGGAACGCCTGCATCCAACCGCGCGCTCCCTACTCGCCCCTGTTCCTGAGCGAGACCACCATCACCGACGCCAAGCAGATGGAGGCCATCCGCGAGGGCGCGGAGGACTACGAGTACTTCACCATGCTGCGCGCGCGGGTGGACGAACTCGAGGCTGAGGGCGTGTCGGCTGGAGTCGTCGCCGAGGCGCAGGCGCTGCTGACCACGGCCCCGGAGAGGGCTGTGACGAACATGGGGCCGGACCGGCAGCAATGGATGGTGCCGAAGGACCGCGAGGTCATGGATCGACTGCGGCTGCAAGCGCTGCGGATGCTGGAGCGGCTGAGCAGGCTGTAAGGGCTGGGACAGGAGGGATGAGCGGCAAGCGGCACACAGCCGAGCAGGTCACTATCAGCA
>DSBO01000223.1 GCA_011046015.1 Thioalkalivibrio sp.
GCACAGGTCCGGCGCCAGCGCGTCGAGCATCTGCTGCGCGTCGTAGAAGGCGGGCACGCCCAGGCGCGCGGCCGCGGCGTCCGCGCGCTCGGGCAGAAGGTCGCACACGCCCACCAACTCGCTGCGCTCGTCCATCACGTAGATGTCGGCGTGGCGGTTGCCGATGGGGCCGCAGCCGATCACGGCTACTCTGAGCATGGGCTCGTTGCACTCCCCGTCAGCGGCTCTTGGCCTGCAGCTTCGCGGCCTGGCTGCGGTCGCCGATGTGCAGGGTCTCGTAGGCCTGCTCGCTGCTCTCGAAGGGGCCCTCGATCTCCGGGTGGCCGTGCCAGGCGCCCTGGGTGTACATCGGGTTGGTGATGCCCAGCTCCTCCTCGCGCCGCGCGATGAACGCCTCCATGCGCGCGCGCAGCAGCTCGACCACCTCGGGCTCGTCGTCGGCCAGATTGTGGTTCTCCTCCGGATCCTCGATCAGGTTGTACAGCTCCACCGGCGGCTTGAAGTGGAAGTCCGGCTCCAGCGCCACGATCAGCTTCCACTGGGGCGTGCGCCAGCCGTGCTTGCGCATCCAGGTGCACTCGGTGAGGTAGAACTCAGGCTCGAAGCTGGGGACCTCGCCGCGCACGAGCTGCATCTGCGAGCGCCCGTCGAACTCATCGCGCGGCTTGATCTCGGCCAGCTCCAGCAGCGTCGGCACCAAGTCCTTGTGCTGGGTGTAGCCGCGCACGCGCAGGCCCGCGGGCACGGCCTTCGGGTAGCGGATGATCAGCGGCACCCGCAGCGTCACGTCGTAGAGACCGTGGTGGTCGAACCAGCACTCGTGATCGTACAGGGTCTCGCCGTGGTCGGAGTTGATGACCACGATGGTCTCGTCCAGGATGCCCAGGCCCTCGAGCGCCCGGAAGATCACCTGGATGCACGAGTCCATGTAGGCGACCGCGCCGTCGTACTGGGCGATGATGTAGTCCTTGTCGGTGACGCCCTCGGGCATCCAGCTCCGGAAGTAGTCGGCGAAGGGGGCGAAGTCGAAGACCGGCTGCATCGACTTGTTGCGCTTGTTGAACTCGTTGCCGTGGTAGAACATGCGCTCGAACGGTCCCGGCGGCAGGTAGGGCGAGTGCGGGTCCATGTGCCGCAGCAGCAGCAGGAAGGGGCCATCGCCCTTCGCGAGCCGCTCGAGTTCAGGGATGGCCACCTGGTTGAGGCTCTCGGCCTTGTGCGCGCGGCCGTCCTCGCTTGAGCCCCAGCCCTCGTAGTTGAGGTAGGTGTCGAAGCCGCGCGAGGCCGGGTTGCCGGTGAACCCCACGCAGGTGCTCTCGTAGCCCGCGCGCCGCAGGATCTCGGGCAGCGTGCCGATGCAGGTGCTCTCATAGCCTTCGCGGGCGAGGATCTCGGGGAGCGTCTTGACGGTCCCCACCAGCGGCCCCTGGTGGCGCAGCGCCACGCAGCCGGTGCCGAAGCAGTCGCGCCCGGTCAGCATCGAGGCGTAGCCGGACGTGGTGGGCACGTGCGGCGAGAAGTAGTTCTCGAACAGGGTGCCGCCCTCGGCGAAGCGGTCGATGTGCGGCGTGGTCAGCTTGGGGTAGCCGTAGCAGCTCATGTGCGTCGAGAGCAGCGAATCGATGGCGATCATCAGGATGTTGGGCCGGTCCTTCTTCGCGCGTCGGGCCATCTCTCTTCCTCCTTGCCGGCGCCACCGTGGCGCCGGACGGTGCGCTCGGTCGATGGGGTCAGACGTCATCGATCGCCGGGTCATCGAGCCGGACGCGCCGGCCCTCCCGGGTGGAGACGTAGCAGGCCAGCACCATGCGCAGCGAGGTGCGGCCCTCCTCGGCGCCGGCCAGCGCGGGACGCCGCCCGTGCAGGAACTCGGCCAGCGGCGCGGCCAGCGCGGCGATGCGCACGCCCTGCGAGTCGGGGCTGGGGATGTCGCTGCACACCCACTCGCCTTCGTCGGCCAGGAACCACTTGAGCCCGCAGGCGCCCGCGGCCCGCGGCGTTGCCGCGCTGGGCGCATCGCCGTAGTTCTGCACCAGCGTGCCGTTCTCGGCGATGACCTCGACGGTGTTCTCGGCCGCGCGCGTGGTGAACGAGCAGCACACCTCCACCAGCGGGCCGTCCGGGTAGTGGTAGATGGCGATGCCGTTGTCCATGGGCATGCGCGGGTTGTGCAGCGTCCTGATCTCGGCGGTGACCGCCTCGGGCACCCCCAGCAGCCAGTGGATGAAGTCGATCGGGTGCGCGGCATCATCGGCCCAGATGTCCCGGTTCTGCGCCGGGTCCACGTGCCACGAGTCGGCGAAGGCATCGTTCAGGCACATGCTCAGCCCGTGCCGGCGCCGGAGCATGAACCAGCGCCCGAGCGCGCCGCTCTCCAGCAGCTGCTTGATCTGCAGGTTCTGCGGGTCCACGCGCATCTGCCAGGCCATCGTGAAGGGCACGCCCGCCGCGTTGACCGCGGACACGATCCGGTCGGCCTCGGCCATGGTCAGCGCCATCGGCTTCTGCAGGATGATGGCCTTACCGGCGGCCGCCGCCTGCTCGACCAGCCCGGCGTGGCGCGCGGTCTCGGCGGCGATGACCACCGCCTCGATGTCCTCGCGCGCCAGCAGCTCCCGCGCGTCCGCGACTGAGTCGAGCCCGAACTGCTCGGCGGACGTGCCCAGCCGCTCCGCATCATGGTCCCAGCCCGCGAGCGCCCGCACGCCCAGCTCGGGCCGGTCGCGCCACTGGGCGAGGTACGAGCCGACGTGCCCGTGCGCAAAGCCCAGGGTGCCGATGCCGATCGCCATGGTCCTACCTCCCGCCGACGGCCTTCATGCAGGCGTTCAGGTAGCCGTAGCTCTCGGCCGCGATGATCGCCTGCGGCACCAGCTCGTACTCCTTGGCGCCGATGATCTCGAGGTTGACCGGCCCCTCCCAGCCCGCGTCCACCAGCACCCGGCAGTAGCCCATCAGGTCGATCTCGCCGCGCCCGCAGGCCTGCTGCTCGGGCGTGCCCGGGCTGGGGCCGGGCCCGACGCAGTCGCGGATGTGCACGTGGCGCACGCGCGACACCACCTGCGCCAGCGCCTCCCTGGGCACCTCACCCTTGCGGTGGATGTGGCTCGGGTCCATGTCGATGCCGAAGGCGGGCGAGGAGACCCCCTCCATAACCGCGAGCGTGGTCGGCGTGCTGTCCAGGACCGTGTTCACGTGGGCCTTGATGCACAGCGTGACCCCGAACTGCTCGGCCTTCGCCGCCATGGCATTCAGGTGGTCGATCAGGCCCTGCAGGCCCGCGGGGTCGTCGGCCGGCCGACCCGGACCCACGTTGACCACCGGGATGCCCAACTCCGCCCCGGCCTCGTAGGCCAGCATCAGCCGGTCTTCGGCGTTGGTGCCGACCTCCATCGCCGTGATCGGCAGCTCCAGCTCCTCGACCAGCGCGCGGACCTCGCCCGCGACCGAGCGCCAGTCGTCCAGCGGCAGGTGGTTGGCCATGCCGGCCAGCGCCGAGATCTCGGCGGCGTCGTAGCCCGACCGCTTGATGCACTCCATGGCCGTGCGCAGATCGTGGTCCCCGAAGAGGACCGTGTTGGCTCCGAGCTGTATCATTGCGGCACCTCCATTACGGCGACGGCGCACGGGCAGGACTGCCCGTGCCACGGGA
>DSBO01000153.1 GCA_011046015.1 Thioalkalivibrio sp.
CCTACGGGCTCAGCGAGGAATACCGCAACAAGGGCCCCGTGACCAAGGACGACGAGGTCATTCGGGCGGCGTTTGCCGGGCAGGCGGTGGTCATCGACGATATGCGGTACGACAGCCGCATCCAGTACAAAGAAGGCGACCGAGAGAGAGGGGCTGGTCAGCCAGTTGACGGTGGCCATGCAGTTCCGCAACCACCGCATCGGCGTGCTGCGTCTCTACAGCCCGCGTCCGAGAGGGTTCAAAGAAGACGACACCATCGTCGCGCGGGCCGTCGCATCGCAGTGCGCGCTGGCGATCACCAATGCCAAGCTCTATGGCGAGGCGATTGCCGGACAGCGGATGGCCGAGCAGATGCGTTTAGCCGGGCTGATCCAGCGCCGGATGATCCCGGAGAAGGCCCCGAGAATCACCGGATTGGACATTGCGGCTACCTATATCCCCTGTTTTGACGTGGGCGGGGACTTTTACGACTTCCTGCCGATCAGCGACGGGCGGATCGTCATCACCATCGCCGACGTGATCGGCAAGGGCGTGCCCGCCGCGATCATGATGAGCTGGTTCCGAGGCGCGCTCCAGGCCTATACCGAGGGGTTCCGCGAGGTGCTCAAGGACATCGGGCCGGTCGAGGGCGATCTGAACAGCGGCCTCAAGGCCGCGATCCGCACGAAGAACGCCATCGAGAATTTCAACAAGATGGCGTGCATCGAATGCCGCGAGGGCGAGTTCATCACGCTGTTTTACGCGACCATCGACGCGGTCGAGAAGACGATGACCTACTGTAGCTGCGGGCATGAGCCGACCGTGCTGATTCGAAACGGACGGGACGAGGACCTGGCCAAGGGCGGACTGGTTCTCGGCGTGGACCCGCAGGCGAAGTACGAGATCGAGACGGTTCAACTGGAAGAGGGCGACTGCCTGCTGTTCTACACCGACGGCCTGGTTGACGCCATGGATTTCAACAGCGCGCTTTGGGGTCGCGACCGGATGGTCGAGGCGGCCAAGCAGTTTGCCGATTGCCCGGCCGACCACGTGGTTCGCAACGTGCTGGCCTATCGCCGCCGGTTCGCCGGACTGGCCCGCCAGGTGGACGACACGAGTCTGATCGCCGTCAAGGTCGGCCCGCCCCGGCGAACGGAAGGGTGCCGCGAGTGCGACCCATGCGGCGAGAGCAACCGATAACGAGGGGACGATGGCGCTGTTCGTGGTGACAATCGACGGTCCGGCTGCCAGCGGCAAGAGCACGGTGGCGCGCCGGGTGGCCCGCAGGATCGGCGCAACGTTCCTCGATACGGGTGCGATGTACCGCGCCGTCACCTTCGCAGCGATGCAGGACGCCGTCGATTGGAGCGACCCGGCGCAGTTGGTCGGCGTGGTCGAGAGGCACGCCTTCGCGTTCGAGGCCGCCGAGGACACCATGCAGGTCTTCGTCGACGGGGTCGATGTCACCGACAGGATTCGGGACCCGGATCTGACCGCGAACGTTCGTCACGTCGCGGCCTCGCCTCCGATGCGGGCCAGGCTCGTCGAGATGCAGAGGCAGTTTGCCCGGCGCTTCGGGCGTGTGGTCACCGAGGGCCGCGACCAGGGGACGGTGGCGTTTCCGGACGCCGATGTCAAGTTCTACCTCGTCGCCGACGCGACGGAGAGGGCCCGCCGGCGCAAGGCCGATCTCGAAGCCCAGGGCGTCGCGGCCGACCTCGACGAGCTTCGTCGCGCGATCGAGACGCGGGATCGCAGCGACGAGAGCCGCGCGGTGGGTCCGCTCAGGCCGGCGGCTGATGCGATCTGCGTCGATACGACCCACCTGACCGTCGAGGAAGTCGTGGAGCAACTGCTGAATCGAATTGACCCGTAGGATGGGCTTTCGCTCATGCTGCATCTATGCTGAAGGAAACGATCAAAGTCAAGTGGTACTTCGTGGCGCGGTTCCTCTGCCAGGTGTTCACGCTGCTGTTCTTCCGCTACCGCGTGTACGGCCGCAACCGGATTCCCGCCGACGGCCCCTTCATTGTCGCAGGCAACCACCAGAGTTTCCTCGATCCGGTCTTCATGGGCATCGGGGCCAAACGCCGCATGCTCTTCATGGCCCGTGATTCGCTCTTCCGCTCGCGACTGTTCGGCGGCCTGATCCGTTCGACCAACGCGATCCCGCTGGCGCGCGGCAAAGCGGACATCGGCGCGATCAAGCTGGTGCTCGCCCGGCTCAAGGAAGGTCACGGCGTCTGTCTCTATCCGGAAGGCACACGCAGCAGCAACGGGAAGATCACCGCGTTCAAGCCGGGCTTCGGCCTGCTCTGCCGCCGCTCCCAGGCGCCCGTCGTGCCGGCCCTGGTCGATGGCGCCTTCGAATGCTGGCCCCGCCACCGCAAGCTCTTCTCGCCTGGTCCCGTCGTCGTCTGGTTCGGCAAACCGCTCTCGCCCGAGGAAATCCGCACCATGACCAACGAGCAACTCGCCGACTGGCTCACCCAGACCCTCCGCCAAATGCAACACCACTGCCGCCTCAAACAAGGCAAGCAACCCTACGACTACACCGGCGAATAGAAGGGCTCTCTTGTCAGCGATTGTACTTGGCGTCATGGCTGACGTTCGTGCCCACGCAGTAGCTCAACAACATTGTCGTGTTTGTACCTGGTGGCGGCTTCGAACGGAGTATATCCAGCGCTGTTTTCTGCTGTTATGTCGGCGCCGTGGGCCAGAAGCACTCGAACGGTGTTCATGCGCCCGCGGAGAGCGGCGACGTGCAATGGTGTGTCACCGTTGGCATTTCTTGCGTTGACGTTGGCCCTCGCCGCAATAAGGCTCTCCGCCGCGCCAGCGCTGTCGGACCTCGCAGCGTAGTGCAGTGGCGTCCAACCGGAGTCGTTTATCGCATTTACCGCAGCCCCCTCGTGGATCAACATTTCGATCACGTCTGCGTCATCCCATTCACTGGCCATGCGCAGCGGGGTTTCGCCCGAGGGGTTCTCGGCACTGACATCGACGTTCTTCGCCAGGAGCACAGCAACCAAGGCCTTGTTGTGCTTATGCGCGGCGACATGCAAAAGCGAGTCTCCTTGCTGGTCAGTCACGCTTGTGTCAGCAGCGTTGTCTAGCAGCAGTCGCGTCATGGCGTCGTCGCCGTTCGACACGGCGGTCAATATGGGCGTCACACCATATGCATCAGCCGTGTTGACATCAGCTCCATGGGCAATCAGCAACTCTGCCACGTCTGTCTGACGATGGCGAACGGCTTGGAGCAGCGGTGTGGCCAAATCCATGGACCCGCGCGTCGTATTGACATCAGCATCTCTTCTGACAAGGCGTTCGGCCATATCCAGCAGCCCATGTCTGGCCGCAAAGCCGAGCAGATGCCCATCGGCATATTCGTCTCTTGGCCCAATCTGGGCCCCTGCCGACAGAAGCAGTTCGCCGACATCCGCGTGATCTTCTTTTGCGGCGGCAACAAGGGCGGGACACCCGCCGTCGGGAGGCACATTGACCGGCACATCGTTGGCCAGGAGAAACTTCACCATGTCCACATGCCCGCCCAGAGACGCCCAATAAAGGGTGTCGGCATCCGCCTCAGCGCCCTTGCTCAGCAGGAGTGCCACCATGTCTACGCATCCGTACAATGCTGCACGGCACAGAG
>DSBO01000117.1 GCA_011046015.1 Thioalkalivibrio sp.
CGCCTACGCGGAGCGCTGGCACGTCGGCCTGTGCGCGGTCGATGCGGAGGGCCGCGCGGTCTTCGGCGGCGGGCAGTGCGCGCAGTGCCCGGGCGACGAGGCCTGCGACGAGGCGCGCGTCTTCGCCATTACCGAGGGCCTGCGCTGGGGCGAGCCCTCGATCGTGCAGTGCCCGGGCCGGCGCATGCTGTGGGCGGTGCCGCTGATGCACAACGCACGCGTGCTGGGCGGGCTGCTGGCCAGCGCGACCGAGGAGCAGGTGCTGGAGGGCATCGACGGCGGGCCGGTGCTGGACATCCCGCGCATGTGCGCCGACCTGCGGACTCTGGCCGAGGAGGCGAACCTGACCAACGCCGCGGCGCTGGCGGCCAACCGCCGCAGCTACCACGACGAGCAGCAGCGCGCCCATGCCATCCACGCCTTCAAGAGCGGGGTGCACTACTCGATCCGCGAGCTGTACATGCGCGAGGAGCCCGCGCTGATGGCCGCCATCCGCTCCGAGGACCGGCGGGCCGCGCGCGAGATCCTCAACCGGCTGCTCATGACCGTGCACTACCACGCCGGCGACCGCCTCGACCTGGTCAAGAGCATCTTCCTCGAGCTGGTGGTGACCATGAGCCGCACCGCCGTCGAGGCGGGCGGCAACCCCGAGGAGTTCCTGGGCATCAACTACCGCGGCATGGTCGAGGTGGCCGAGATCGGCTCCGAGGAGGAGTTGGCCGCGTGGCTGCGCGCGATGCTCGAGGGCATCATGGCCGCCATCGAGCGCCACCGCCACAAGGACCCGGGTTTCCTGCTCTTCGAGGCGCTGGAGTTCATGCAGACGCACTGCTGCGAGAACATCTCGCGCGATGACGTCGCCCGCGCGGTGCACCTGTCGCCCTCGCACTTCTCGGCGCTGCTGCGCCGGGAGTCGGGCGGGAGCTTCACCGAGCTGCTCAACCGCATGCGCATCGACCGCGCGGCCGAGATGCTGGCGCGCACCGACAAGTCGATCGCGACCATCGCGCTGGAGTGCGGCTTCCGCGACCAGAGCTACTTCACGCGGGTCTTCAAGCGCTACCGGCACACCACACCCCTGCGCTATCGCCGCGACAGCACCTGACGCATCTCTGTCGCCAACGCGCAGGTATTGCATGCCCGGCCCACGGTCTGCTATGCTGACCGCGGGGACCGACGGCGTAGGAGGTGACCACCATACGCCGGGAAGCCGACCTGCGCGAACTGGTTGAGATGTTGCCCGAGGCGGTCTTCGAGACCGATGCCGAGGGTGGGCTTACCTTTGCCAATCAGCGGGCGTTCGAGCTGTTCGGCTATACGCCGGAGGATTTCCGCGACGGCATCAACGTCCTGCAGACCATTGCGCCCGAGGAGCGGGAGCAGGCCCATGCATCCATCCAGGCGGTGCTCGAGGGGCGTAAGGGTGGCCGGAGCGAGTGGACCGGGCTGCGCAAGGACGGCTCCACCTTTCCCATGGCGGTCTACCCCCGCCCGATCATCGACCACGGGCGGCCCATCGGCCTGCGCGGCATCCTCGTGGACATCAGCGAGCAGAAGGAGTTGGAGGCGCAACTGCTGCACTCGCAGAAGATGGAGGCCATGGGCCGGCTCGCCGGCGGCATCGCCCACGACTTCAACAACATGCTCACCGCCATCCAGGGCAACGCCCAGCTTCTGCACACCGAGTTGGCCGAGCACCCGCAGTGGCTCGAGCTGGTGGACGACATCCTCACCGCCGCGCGGCGCTCGGCGGAGCTAACCCGCCACCTGCTGGCCTTCAGCCGCAGGCAGGTGCTGCGCCCGCGGCTGGTCAACGTGAACGACGTGATCGTCGGCCTCGAGCCGATGCTGCGCCGGATCATCCCGGAGAGCATCATCATCGAGCCCGACCTGGCGCCCGATGTGCAGCAGATCCATGCCGATCCGGTCCAGATCCAGCAGGTGGTCATCAACCTCGCGGTGAATGCCCGCGACGCTATGCCCGACGGCGGGCTGCTCACGCTGGCGACGGCCAACTGCATCCTCGACGGGACTGTGGAAGCGGCCGGGGACAGCGTGCGGCCGGGCGCCTACGTCATGCTGGCGGTAAGCGACACGGGCATCGGCATGGACGAAGAGACGCAGGCGCGGGTCTTCGAGCCGTTCCACGCGATCGGGCGGGTGAGCGGCGAGACCGGACTGGGCCTCTCTGCCGCCTACGGAATAGTCCGACAGACCGAAGGCACGATTCGTGTCGTGAGTGCTCCGGGCGCGGGGACTACCTTCCAGGTTTTCCTGCCTGCCACCCCTGCGGAGGTTGACGTCATGGACGGCGAGTACGCGGAGGCACCTGAGGGGGGATCGGAGACCCTCCTCGTCGTCGAGGATGAGGAGGTCGTGCGCAGCCTGATCGTAGAACTGCTCGAGCGCTTCGGCTACACGGTGCTGCAGGCCGAGACGGCGCCCAAGGCGCTGGAGCTGTGCGCGGGGCACGACGGGCGGATCGACCTGCTGATCACGGATGTGGTCATGCCCGGCATGGACGGCGTGGAGCTGGCGGAGGCGGTCGCCGCCGTGAGGCCCGACACCGAGGTGCTCTACGTGTCCGGCTACTCCGACCGCAGCCTGGCCTTCCGGGGACGGGCGGAGGCGGACGTGCGCTATCTGCAGAAGCCCTTCGACGTGCAGGAGTTCATCGCACTGATCCGTGAGATTCTGGACGCGCCGCGCTAGGGAGCGCTCCCTGACCGGAGTGCGGACGGCGCTTCCCGGGGGCGTTGCCCTGTGGGCACGATCCTGGTCGTGGACGACGAGCCGGTGGTGGCATCGGTGATACAGCGCTGCCTGTCCCGGCATGACCACGAGGTCTACGCCGCGGGCGACGCCGCGGAGGCCGTGGGGCTGGCGGTGCGCATCCGCCCCGATCTGGCCATCCTCGACATCAACATGCCCGGGATGGACGGACTGGCGCTGTGCCGCGAGCTGCGCGCCATGCCCATGCTCGAGGGCATGCGCGTGCTCTTCCTGACCGAACGCGACGCCGTCGCCGAGCGCGTCGAGGGGCTGGACGCCGGGGCGGACGACTACCTGCCCAAGCCCTTCGACCTTGACGAGCTGTCCGCGCGCGTGCGCGCGCTGCTACGCCGGGGACAGCCGCCTGCGCCGGCGGACGAGCACAAGCACATCCTCAGCGCGGGGGAGGTCGCCCTCGACACGGCGGCCCGGGCCGCCGTGGTCGGCGGGAGACGGGTCGCGCTGACACCCGTGGAGTTCGACCTGTTGACCTGCCTGCTCAACCACGCCGGCGAGGTGCTCAGCCCCGAGCAACTGCTCCAGCGCGTGTGGGGCTACGCGCCGGGCACCGGTGACAGCGGCCTGGTGCGCTGGCACATCAAGCAACTGCGTGACAAGATCGAGCCCGACCCGGGCTGCCCCCGGGTGATCCGGACCGTCCCCGGCCATGGCTACGTGCTGACCGGGGCGGCGTAATGCCGCTCGCTTTCGCCCCGCGTCCCTACTCCCCCCCGCAACATCCACACCTCGGCGAAGACCGCGATGGTCCCGCCAAGACCCCAACGC
>DSBO01000178.1 GCA_011046015.1 Thioalkalivibrio sp.
CGCCGGTGACGCCGCGGCCGGGCTGCACGAGGGCGCCATCACCATCGCGGCGGAGGGCCGCGAGCCGGTGACGCTGCCGATGCGCCTGCGCGTGCTGCCCTACACGCTGCTCGAGCCGGCCGATATGTTCTGGGGCGAGTACTACCAGGGGCCGAAGCTCGCCACGGAAGACGAGGCGCGGCTGGTCGAGATGCGCGCCGACCTCGCCGACCAGCGCGCCCACGGCATGACCTCGGTGGGCCTGTGCTTCGGCGTCCCGTCCGAGAGCATCATCTGGGCCGATGACGGGACCTGCGGGCTGGCGCTCGACGGCACGCAGTACGCGGCCTTCATGGACGCCTACGTCGAGCTGGGCTTCCCCATGCCGGTCATCCAGCTCTCCGACAGCGGCCAGGCGGCCGCGGGCATGGCGGGCGAGTTCGCCTTCGAGAGCGAGGAGTGGGGCGCGGCCTACCAGACGTTCTGGCGCGCCATGCAGGCCGAGCACGAGCGCCGCGGCTGGCCCGAGGTGATTGTGCAGCCGGTGGATGAGCCGGGCTGGCAGGACCAGGTCGCCCGCGACCGCAACGTGCGTTGCCTGGAGCTGCTCAAGCAGATCCCGGGCCTGCGCACCGAGCAGGACGGCCCCGGCGACGCCTACTTCCACGACGTGGCCGGCCCGCTGTCTGACGTGTGGAACTACAACGGCGCCATCGGCGAGCCCGCCGTCGTTACTGCGGCGCAGGCGGACGGGCGCATCGTCACCCTCTACAACTGCGACGTGGAGTCCTACCGCCCCGAGGTGGATCGCTACGTCGCGGGCTGGTTCCAGCTCGCGGCCGGAATCAGCGGCTGCTACAACTGGGCCTACATGGCCTGGGGCGGCAGCCCGTACAACGACAACGACCACGCCTACGGCACCTGGATGCACGTCTACCCGCCGCTGGGCGACGAGCCCGGCGGGCCCTCGACCGGCTGGATCGGCGCGCGCGAGGGCATCGACGACTACCGCTACGTCCATACGCTCCAGCAGGCCATCGACCAGGCGCTGGCGTCGGACAACGCCGCCGCGCAGCAGGCCGCGCGCGAGGCGCAGGCTGAGCTGGACCGGCTGATCGCCTCGATCCAGTACTCGCCGCAAGTGCGCAACACCGCGCAGTGGAGCGTGCGCGAGACGCGCGACGACGGCACGCGCATCCTCGGCGGCACGCTCAAGCTCCCCAACGGCTGGTCGCACGCCGACTACGCGCTGCACCGCTGGGTGGTCGCCGAGCAGACCATGCGCGTGCTGGCGGCGCTGGGCGAGATTGAGGCGCAGTAGCAGGGGCTCGTTACGCCCGTGTCCGCCGTGGCCGTGTGTCGTACGGCTGGCTTCGGCGAGTTCTGTCGTCTCATGGAGGTCACTGGAGCAGCAGCGCAATGCCATCGCCATCGACCCGCGGCGCTACCCCATCTGGCACGGCGAGTGGTCGGGGTAGCGCTCAGTAGTGCGTGTGATTGACGACCTTGCGCAGCGACTCGTAGTCGGTGCGCCGGGGCAGGTCGGCCTCGCCCGCGTCGCCCCACGCCATCAGGTAGAGCCGGCCATCGGCGTCCTGCAGGTTGCGCACGAACTCCTCGCGCCCGTCGCCGGCAAAGTCGAAGGCGTGGTGCAGGACGCTCGGGAGCGCCGCCAGCACGTTACAGCGCCCGTCCAGCACCAGGTTCGACCACGCGATCTCCATGCCCGGCTCCCCGTCCCACTCCAGCACGCCCAGGTTCGGGTTGCCGGTGATGGCGGTCTCGGGCCAGGCGGTGAGCAGGGTGCCGTGGCAGTCGTAGATGAGCAGGCGCGCGCGCAGCGTGGGCAGATAGAAGCGGTCGCCGACGATGACCTCGATGCCGGGCACATCCGGGCGCACGTCGGCGATCTCAAGCTGCTGGGCGTGGTTGGTCGGCCGGCGCCAGAGGGTCTCGCCGGTGGCGGCGTCGAGCACGAACACGCCCTCGCCGGAGTAGGCGTAGACCGCCTCGACGCGCCCGTTCCCGTTGATGTCGCCGAGGCGGATGCTGTCGGCGTGGCTATTGGTCAGGTCCTCGCGGAACCAGCCGATGGAGCCGTCGGGGCGGATCATGGCCGGCGAGACGAAGGCCTCCTCGCGGGCATCGCCCTCGACGTCGGCCGAGTAGATGAAGTGCCCGAGTGTGTCGCCACCGGTGCGGGCGTATGACCACAAGTGGCTCAGCTCGGCATCGTACACGTCGGCCTGCTGGTCGAGGCCGGTGACCCACTGGCCGCTGAGCATGAGGATGGTGGCGCGCGCGGGGTCGCCGGTCAGGTTGCCCACCGCGAGCCGCCCGTTGATGTAACTGTCCGCAATCGGCCACGGGACCTTGCGCCGCACCGCGCCGCTCATGGCGTCGCACAGGCACAGCCACTCGTGCCCGTCGATCAGCCGCCACATGGCGACGTCGATCGCCCCGTCGCCGTCGAAGTCCCAGATGACCATCGGGTGCTCGCGGCGCTGCTCGGGGGTGGGGAACTCGGGCGGCGATTCATACGACCACAGCAGCGTGCCGTCGTGCAGGTAGGCATCGACCCAGCGGTAGGGGTCGCCCTGCAGGAAGTCCACCTGTCCGTCGCCGTTGAGGTCGCCAAAGCGCGGGGGACCTGAGCGCCGGATCGGGACCTGCGCCACCACGCGCCAGGTCTTGGGGATGATGTGCACGCTCTCGGTGCGGCTGTGGCTCACGCCGCGGCGGTCGGTCACGGTGAGTGTGAAGCGGTAGTCGCCGGGCTCCTCGTAGGTGTGCGCCACCCGCTCGCCCTCGGCGGTCGCGCCGTCGCCGAAGTCCCACTGCCGGCGCACGAGCTGCCCCGCGCTGTAGCCCGCGCTGAACACCACGCGTTCGCCGTCGGTCTGCCAGCACTCATCGCCGCCGAAGGCCAGCGGCTCACGCAACGTCGCCGGGTCGAGGTCGAGGTCGCCGGTCAGCAGCACGCAGTCGAAGTACGGGTTGCGCTCCGTCGCGCCGACACGCACGGTCAGCGCGCCGGCGGCCAGATCGAACTCGCCGCCCTGGGCCCAGCACATGGCTGCATCGCCGAAGAGGGCGTCCGACTGCTCCTCGCCCACCCACACGCGGAAGCTGCGGTTGCTCGCCCCGTGGCTGCGCACCCACAGGCGGTAGCGACCGTCCGCGGGCACGGTCACCTCCGCCGCCGACTCGCCGGGCCCGCTCAGCAGCAGCGCGGTGCCCGCGGTGCAGCCGGTCATCAGCCACTCGCTGGTCACCGTGCGCCAGCCCTCCTGCGGCGCGAAGTGCGCGTCCTCGACCAGGATGTCAGTGGCGGGATCGATCAGCGCGGGGAGATCGGCCATCCCCGGGTCGAACTCGGGGTTCGGCTCGAAGGCGCCGCCCGCCCAGGCGCAGCACGCCACGGCGAGCAACCCGGGGATCAGCATGATCGTGCGCATGGCGATCGGCCTCCTCACAGCTCCACCCGCATGAGTTCCTCGGCGATGAGCGTCTCGCCGGGGAAGACCTCGGCGATCTCGGCCAGCGCCTCCTCGCGCTCGCGGACCAGGCTCCCCGC
>DSBO01000022.1 GCA_011046015.1 Thioalkalivibrio sp.
ATGTTCCACGTGGAACATCAGGGCGTCGCAGCGCGCAACGCACTCCGTCCTGAGATCGCCCGACTACCCGGCTCTTGCGCGAGGGAGTGTTCCACGTGGAACACTCGCGCGCTATGCAGGATTCACTCGCCGTACGTCGAACACCAGTCACATGGACGCTACCCAGGTTGCATTCCAGCGTTTCCAGCGCGCTGCGCGGGCCGGGGGGCTGTCGCTCAGCGCCCAACAGCTCGGCCTCCTCGCTCGGGCGGCGGAGTGGCTGGCGGCGCTGGGCCACACCTCAGGCGTATCGGGCTACGAAAGCGTCGATCTCGCCCTCATTCGAGCGATGGGCCCGGCCCTGGCCTATCTCCAGGCCGACGCGGCGCCCAGACGGGGCCGACTGGCGGACATCGGCGCGGGGAACGGCGCGATCGGCGCCACCATCGCGATTCTCGAGCAGAATCTGATGGTTGACCTTGTTGATCGCGCGCAAAGAGCGTATACTGCCTGCGAGATTCTGGCCGCACGCCTGGGCATCGCGAACCTGCGGGCCATCCGGGCGGATGTGCGCGCCCTGCGGTCGGGGGAGTACGACGGCGCGGTCTTCCGTGCCCTCGCCAGGGGCGAACGCGCGCTGCCACTCGTGCGCCGGGTTGTGCGCCCGGCCGGGTTTGTCGGCGCGTTTCATCGCGCGGACGACGCCGCCTTCGGGTCTGCTGTCACGGAGATCGAGCCTCTTGGCTCCTGGCCGACCCTGGTTGGGGGGCTCGTCTTGACGGGCTATCGCATCTGACGGGGTTTTCCACCGCATGTGGAAAACCCTGTGGAAGGTGTTGGCGTATCTCCACCGTGGCTCAGGGCGGAGGCGATTCCGATGGCCCGCATATACACGGTTGTCAACCAGAAGGGCGGGGTGGCGAAGACCACCACCGTCATCAACCTCGCAGCGGTGGCTGCGCTCGAGGGCAAGTCAGTGCTGGTTGTGGACGCGGATGCCCAGGGCAATGCCACCAGCGGGCTCGGGATCCGGCGCACCGACATCGAGTTCTGTCTGTATGACCTGTTGGTCCGGGTGGATGGCGAGGCGGGCCCGGCGATTGACGAGGTCATCCGGCCCACGGCCACGCCGAACCTGGACATTCTGCCGGCCACTATCGACCTCGCGGGGGCGCAGCTTGCCCTCGCAAACTCCATCGCGCGCGAGCGGCGCCTCGGGCGCGTGCTGGAGCCGGTGCGCGGGGCCTATGACATCATCATGATCGACACCGCCCCCTCACTCGGTCTGCTCACCATCAACGCCCTGGCCGCCGCCGACCGCGTCCTGATCCCCATTCAGTGCGAGTACTACGCCCTCGAGGGTCTCAGCCAACTGCTGCAGATCATCGCCATGGTGCAGGCGGAACTCAATCCAGGTCTGACCATGGGGGGCGCGATCCTGACCATGTACGACAGCCGGACGAATCTCTCCGAGGAAGTGGCAGAAGAAGTCCGGACGAACTTCCCCGGTCGTACCTTTAAGGCGAAAGTGCCGCGGAACGTTCGTCTCGCAGAGGCGCCGAGTCAGGGCCTGCCCGGCGTGGTTTACGACAAGCATTGCCCCGGATCGGCGGCCTACCGCCGGCTCTACTGGGAGGTATTTGAGGATGCGCAGGAAGGCACTGGGACGTGGTCTCAGCGAGCTGATCTCCGGCGAGGCGCTGGCGCGCACGAGGGCGGTGCTGGAGGTCCATGTTGACAAGCTCGAGCCCAACCCCTACCAGCCGCGTCAGAACCTGAACGAGAATACGCTGGAGGAGCTGACGCTGTCGATCGAGACCCATGGGGTGGTGCAGCCGGTGGTGGTGCGGCGCACCGACGAGGAGGACGTGTACCAAATCATCGCCGGGGAGCGGCGCTGGCGAGCGGCACGGCGCGCCGGCCTGCAGACGGTTCCGTGCATCGTCCAGGAGGCGACGGACGAGAAGGCGCTGGAACTCGCCCTGGTCGAGAACCTGCAGCGGGACGACCTGGGGCCGCTGGAGACCGCAAACGCCCTGCAACACCTGGTTCACGAGTTCGGCCTCACGCAGGACCAGCTCTCGGAGCAGCTCGGGCGCAGCCGCTCGACCATCGCCAACACGCTGCGCCTGCTCGAGCTGCCCCAACCGATCAAGCAGGCGCTGGCGGAGGAGCGCATCACTCAGGGCCACGCGCGCGCGCTCCTGGCCCTGGCCGCGGAGCCCGAACGCATGATGGCGCTGTTCGCGCGCATCGAGGAGGAGGGGCTGACGGTGCGCGAGACGGAGGCGCTGACCAGGGAGCCGGAGCGGTCGGACGCGGAGAGCGAGGCCGAGGTGGGGGAGAGCGGCCCGCCCGCGCCACAACCGACGGATCCGCACATCGAGGAGGTCAAGCGGCGGCTGCGCGACCGCCTGGGCACCAAGGTGACGCTGCTGCCGCGCTCCAAGGGCGGGGGGAGCATCCACATCACCTACCACGATGCCGAGGATCTCGACCGCATCCTGTCGCTCATCGCGCCCGGCGGCCCGCGCAGCTACACGACCCTGCGCTAGACCGTTCACCGTATGATTCTTACACGTCATCGCGGGCCTTCCTGACCAGCGTTGGTAGTGGAGATCTTGGGCGCGCGTGTCAGTTCTGGACAGGTCGGGGGGCGATTGCTGCACATTCCAGCCACCTCAGAGTCCGTCGTCAGGGGCAGGCTCGTGCGAGATACCCGCATCGCGGCGGCGCAGTTCGGGAACCGCACCGGGGACACGCATCACAACCTGGCGGCCATGCGCCGGCTGGTGGAGAAGGCGGTCGGGCTGGGCGCGGAGGCGGTCAGCTTCCACGAGGGCTGCGTGCCCGCCGACACCTTGGTGCGCAAGCTCGCGCGCGATCAGGTGATGGCGCTGGCGGAGCCGGTGCCGGAGGGGCCGAGCACGCAGGCGCTGATCGAGATGGCGCGGCAGTTCGGGGTGGCGATGCCGGCCGGCCTGATCGAGCGTGACGCGAACGGCCGGCGGTTCAGTTCGTACGTGTGCGTGACCCGCGACGGGCCGGCGGCCAGGCACCGGAAGCTGCACGCGTTCATCCACCCGCACCTGTCCAGCGGAGACAGCTACACGGTGTTCGAGCCGGACGGGGTGACCTGCGGGATCCTCACCTGCTTCGACACCGACCTCGTCGAGAACGTGCGCATCACCACGCTGCTGGGCGCCGAGGTCATCTTCATGCCGCACGTCACCTGCCGCCTGCCCTCAACGATGGCCGGGCGCGGCCTGGTTGCGCCCGAGCTGTGGCACCACCGCGAGCACGATCCGGCCCCGCTGACGCCGGAGTTTATGGGGCCGAAGGGGCGCGGTGGGCTGATGCGCCGGCTGCCCGCGAGTGCGTGGGAGAACGGGATCTGCGCGGCGTTCACGAACCCGGTGGGGATGGACGACGGCCAGGTGCGCAACGGCGACGCGATGGTGCTCGACCCGCACGGGGAGATCATCACGGAGTGCAGCACAGTCGCCGACGATGTCGCCGTGGCGCGGTGCACGGCTGAGAAG
>DSBO01000095.1 GCA_011046015.1 Thioalkalivibrio sp.
CTACACGTCCTGGCGGCGACACCTCCCTTCCCGCACACCGCCAACCCCCTGCCGCTGCAGAACGAGCCAGTCATCGAGTTCGACCGCAGCCCAAACCCGCTGCGCGACCGTCTGCTCGTCGAGCCCATCGCCCTGTCCGGCGGGCGCCTGCCGGTGCCGCAGGGGCCGGGGCTCGGCATCGAGGTGGATGAGGCGATGTTGAGAGAGTATGAGCGGGGCGGCGCTGATCGAGGGTTTTCGGATGATGCCCTGCACGGGGACGCTACAGCTCAACGTGCTGGATCAGGAGACGCTTCGCCGGGCGCGGGCCAACCCGCGTGATCCCGAGTTCCGCACCCTGATCGTGCGGGTGTGGAGCTTTTCGGCGGTGTTCGTCGATCTGCCGGAGGGCCTGCAGGAGCACGTGCTGGCGCGCACGGCGCACGGGGCCTGAGCCCGCGTCCCCCTGCCGTTCGGATGGAGGGGCTCCATGCCCCTTGCTATGGAGGGTGCACCATGACGGTGACTGCCGATGTCTCCCACTGGGTGCCAGAGCACGATCTCGAGGTCGAGTTGGGCCAACTCCGCTACGACATGCTCCGGCCCCTGGTCGGTGCGGTGCTGATCGTCGGGTGGGGATGGTTCTCCTACGTCGTGCTGCGGGGCTGGGAGTTGCGCAACAGCACCGCGACGGTGGTCGTTCTCTGCCTGTCCGCCTACGTTGCCGCCAAGTGGGGCAAGGAGCGCTATGCGTTGGCCTGCTGGTCGCTCCTGTTGGGAATGGCCGTCGCCCAGGGGTTGGTGGTTGCCACCTATCCCCACTCCCTGGCCGCCGCGGTCGGTGTGGTGGTGGTCATCGTGGCCAACGCGCTTCGTCCCCTCCTGGAGACCCTGGCCATCACGGCCCTGTTGTGGGTCGCCAACGCCATGGCCCTCGAGCTGGCGGGTCCCGTGGAGGGGCGCATCGCCGTCGGCCCCGTGGACCTCCTGGCCCTCTACCTGCTGGCGCTCGGCACCTCCTGGCTGATGACCCGTCCCCTGCGCACCTCCGTCGCCTGGGCGCTGACGGGCTGGGCGCGGGTGCACCACGCGCTGGAGGAGGCGAGGTCCCGGCGGGGGGAACTCTACCGGGCGCTGCGCGCTCTGGAGGAGGCCACCTATCGCATCGAGCGCATGAACAACGAACTCATCCTGGCGCAGCAGCGGGCCGAGGGCGCCCTCGCCGTCAAGAGCCGTTTTGCCGCCACGGTGAGCCACGAACTCAGGGGACCGCTGAACCTGATCCTCGGCTTTTCGCGACTCATGGCGCTGTCGCCCGAGAGCTATGGCGAGCCCCTGCCCCGCCCCTACCGCGCCGACATCTATACCATTTATCGCAACACCCAGCACATCGTCTCCATGATCGACGACATCCTCGACCTCTCCCAGGTCGAGGCGCAAAAGCTCACCCTGATGAAGGATCGCATCAACCTGCAGTCCGACGTCATCGAACGGGCGGTGGCCGACATTCAGCCCCTTGTCGAGCGCAAGGGCCTCACCCTTCGCCGGGAGGTGGCCGGCGACCTGCCCCCTGTCCTGGCCGACCCGGTGCGCCTCTGCCAGGCGCTCATGAACTTGCTCACCAATGCTGCCCGCTTCACGGAGCGGGGGGGCATCACCGTGCGGGCCGCCCGCGTCGAGGACGCCGTTCAGATCAGCGTGCAGGATACGGGCCCCGGGATCCCGGCCGGCGAGCTCTCGCGCCTCTTCAAAGAGTTCCACCAGGTCCATCAGACCCCCACGCGCGAGTCGCGCGGCACCGGGCTCGGCCTGGCCATCGCCAAGTCCCTCGTCGAGCTGCACGGCGGCAGCATCTGGGTCGAAAGCATGGAGGGGATGGGGACGACCTTTTACTTTTCCATCCCAATCCAGGAGTCCGAGGCGTCGGTCGAGCCGGCCAAGACGGGGGACGACCAGCGGCACAGCAAGCTCGTCGGGACGTGCCTGGTGGTGCACGACGACCCGGCAGCCGTGCGTGTCCTGGCACGCTACATTGACAACTATCGCGTGGTGGGCCTGCCCGATGCCACCGAGGTGGTGGCGCTGACCGAGGAGCTCCATCCGAGGGCGGTCGTGACCACTCCGGACGTAGCCGAGAGCATCGCGGAAAAGCTCTCACCCCTGCCCCACGATGTGCCCATCATCAGTTGCCGGTTGCCGCGCGTCAGAGGGCACCTGGACGCGGAGATGGTCGTCGGCTACCTCATCAAACCGGTGATGCCCGAGTCGCTGATGGCCATCATGGGCAGGCTGGAGCGGGAGCCCGAGACGACGGTGTTGCTGGTAGAGGACGAGCCCGATGCCGCCAGGCTGCTAGAGCGCATGCTGCTCTCGTTTCCCCGTCCCTATCGCATCCTGAAGGCCCGCGACGGGGTTCAGGCTCTGGAAGTGATGGCCGACCAAACGCCGGACGTGGTCCTGATGGACCTGGTGATGCCCGAGATGGACGGCTGGCAGACGATGGATCGCATGCAGGCCGACGGCCGCCTGCGCCACATCCCGGTGATCATCGTGTCGGCGCAGGACACGGCGGGGGCCAACTGGGTGGTCTCGGCTCCCCTGCAGGTGCGTCACCGCCGCCCGATCGACATCGCCCGGGGCGCCGAATGTCTGCGGGCGCTAATGAATGCATTGCCGCCGGATTATGCCCAACCCGCGACCGCGGCCAGCGCGGCGGGAGGCTGACGGGACCTCGTTCGAGGGCGCCGCGAGGCCCCGCGTCACGGCCGCCGCAGGGCCATGCGTTACGGCCGCCGCAGGCCAAGGCCTGGCGCTAACTCTGCCAAGTCGGCCTGCGCCGACTGGACCGTTCCGCCGGGGGGGCGTCACGCCGAGCCCCGGCAGCCCGCGAAGGCGGGCTTCACAGCGCCAGCGCCGAGCTTTAGCTCGCGGCGGGCGCTGGACCGTTTCGCCGGGGGGGCGTCACGCCGAGCCCCGGCAGCCCGCGAAGGCGGGCTTGGTGGCGCTAGCGCCAGACCTTGGTCTGCGGCGTTCCGGCGACCCAATCGGCCGCCGGCAGCGATCCGTCTTTGCCGCGCCACGGCACTATGTCTCCTCGAGCAGACGCGCCACGGTGCGCAGCAGTTCGCTTTGGCTGATCGGCTTTTGCAGGACCTCCGCCGCCCCCAGGGCCAGCGCCAGGTCGGCCTGATCCAGAACCGAGCAGATCGCCACGGGCACATTCGCCGTCCGTGGCGCCCCCTCAGGCCTCGCAGGATATTCCAGCCATCTTCCCGCGGCATGAGAACATCCAATAGCACCAAGTCGGGCGTCATCTCATCCAACAGGGCCCACGTGTTCGCTCCCGAGTCCGCCGAACACACGACATAGGCCTCAGCCTGCAGGTACCGGCGATACAGGTCCACCGTATCGGCGTCGTCATCGATGATGAGGATGGTCTTGGCCTTGTGACAGGGGATCGAAATGCAGAACGCCGGCGTCCCCGTCTCGTCCCTGCCGAACACGAGTTCCCCCC
>DSBO01000203.1 GCA_011046015.1 Thioalkalivibrio sp.
CACCTCTCGGCCGATGACCCGCCGGTGCTGATCATGCACGGCACTGCGGACCGCACGGTCCCGTACTCGCAGACCGTCACCCTCACGGGCAGGCTCGATGAGCTGGGCGTCGGCTACGAGCTGTTCAGCTTCGAGGGTGCCGGACACGGGCTGCAGGGCGCCGACCGCGCCGCCGTCCAGGCCGCGACCGAGCGTGCCGTGGCGTTCGTGCGCGAGCACCTGCCGGGCGAGTGAACGCGGGCGCCACGGGTGGCAGGATAAGCGGCGCGCGCGGCGAACTGCTCTGTGACGATTAACCGGCGGAGTGCGAGGAGAGAAGCCATGCAGGCCACGGTGAGATTGATCGCGCTCGTCGCGGTGTCGGCCGCGCTGGGATGGACGCCGGCGGGCTGCGGCGGCACCACCTTCCTGATCGGCCACGATCAGGAGGTCCAGATCGGCCAGGAGGCGGCGGCCGAGTTCGACCGCGAGAACAAGGTGGACCGGTCGAGTGCCGACGCCCGCTGGCTGCAGGGGATCGGCGACCGCGTGGCCGCCGCCGCATCGCCGCCGGACTACCCCTACTCGTTCACGCTGGTGCGCGAGGACGTCAACAACGCCTTCTGCCTCCCGGGCGGACCGGTGTACTTCTACCAGGGGCTCATTGACACTCTGGGCCGGGATGAGGACCAGGTCGCCTGGGTCATCGCGCACGAGATCACGCACATCCGCCAGAAGCACGCGATCCGGCGCATCGAGCGGGCCATCGGCGCGCAGGTGCTGATCGAGGTGCTGCTGGGCGGGCAGAACACCGCTCGGGAGATCGCGGGGATCGTGGGCGGCCTGGCCCTGCAGGACTACGGCCGCGACAACGAGATCATGGCCGACCGGCTCGCCTGCCGCTGGTCGGCGGGGGCGGGCTACGACCCGACCGCGGGGCTGGCGGTGCTCGCGGCCTTCAAGCAGATCCAGGGCGAGGACCCCAGCGACTTCGAGATCCTGTTCATGAGCCACCCGGGCAACACCACGCGCGAGGATGCGGTGAAGGACTACCTGGGTGAGAACAACATGTCCGGGCGCTACTACCCCTGATGCGCGTTCGGCGTCTCGCGCGGGATGTATCCGAAGCAGCCCGCGCCGATGCGCGGGGTCGTCGGCTCCTTGACGCGATCCAGCCTGGGCGGCTCTGAGGTAACCTCGGGGCCGTCCTTGCCTTTGCGCAGGATGAGGTTGCGGAGCTGCGTCTCGTTGTCGGGCTCGGGGTAGTCGGCCCGCCAGTAGCAGCCACGCGTCTCCCTGCGCTCGAGCGAGGCGTGCGCCACAAGCTGCGCCACCGTGTGCATGTGCCGCACCTCGACCGCCGTGCGGATGTCGTCGCGGCTCGCGCCGCCGCAGAACGCGATCTCCGGCGACAGCTCCTCCAGCTCCTCCAGCGCCCGGGTGATCGACGCCTCGGTCTTCACCGGCCCGAGCCCCCGCCAGCAGATCTCGCGGATGCGCTCCTGCAGCGGCGCCGGGTGGGTCGTGCCGCGCAGGATGGTCTCGATGCGGTCGCAGGCGGCCTGCACCTCGTCATCGTCCACACCGATGCGATCGAGCCGCTCGATCTCCAGGTTCACCCAACTGTGGATGCTCAGCGCGCCTCCGAAGCAGTCGGCCAGCGCGCTGCCTCCCAGCCGCCCCGCGCCGAAGACACCGCCCGATACCTCGCCCACGGCGTACAGCCCGTCCACCTCGGTCTCGTTCGAGTATGTGACCCGTGCGCCGCCCAGGAAGTAGTGCGCGTAGCCCAACTCCAGGAGTTCGTCGCGCAGCTCCTCGCCGCGCTCCAGCACGTCCCGGATGCGCGCCTCGGGGTAGCCGAAGCTGATCAGCTCGAGGTCCACCAGCTCCGCGCCCGCCTCGTAGGCCATCGCGATGCCGTCGCCGGTGGTGCCCGGCGGATTGTCGGTGCGCGCGAAGATGCCGGCTCCGCCGCCGGTCGCGAGCACGACTATCCACGAGCGGAGGATCACCGGCTGCCGCGCCGCCAGACCGATGGCCGCGATGCCGCAGGCCTCGCCGTTGGCGTCGGTGAGCACCTCGGTCGCGACGCAGCCGTGCATGAAGTTGACGCGATGCGCCAGCGCCCCGGCCCTGATGCGGTCGAGCACCTCCTGCCCCGCGTCCGTCCCGCGGTAGGACCAGCGCACCGTGCCGGGCATCCCCGGCCCCGCCGGCCTCGGCTCATCGAGCGGCACGCCCAGCACCCGCAGCTTGTTGAGCACGTGAGGGACACCCAGCGCCAGCCCGAAGACCCGCGACTGGTCGCTGAGGAAGCCGCCGGTCTGCACGATCTGCCGCACGAGTTCGTCCCTCGTGCGATGTGTCGTCCAGGTCATGTCCCCGTAGGCGCGCGTGGTGCAGTTCGGCGCATGGAAGGGCATCTTCGAGATGCAGCAGACCTTGGCGCCGTTCTCGGCGGCCGTAAGCGCGGCCATCATCCCGGCCGCGCCCGTCCCGACCACGGCCACGTCGCACTCGATAACCACCGGCTCGCGCATCCGCATCGCTCTCACCCGATGACTTCCCTCATCACGCGCACGAAGTTGCCGCCGAGGACCTTCAGGACCGTCTCGTCGTCGAAGCCGCGCGCCACCAGCGCCTCGGTGAACTCGGGCAGGCGGTCGATGGAGGGCGGGATGGGCACGTTCGAGCCCATGCCGTCGTAGTCGGCGCCGAAGCCCACGTAGTCCGCCCCGACCAGGTCGATGACGTACTCGAAGCTGTCGATCATGCGCTCCATGCTGGGCGCGTCCCGGTCGATGAACTTCGGATGGAAGGCGATGCCGATCACGCCGCCCGCATCCGCCAGCACCCGGAGCTGATCGTCGGTCAGCCCACGCCAGTGGGGGCTCTGCGCGAAGACCGCCCCGTGCGAGAATATCGGCGGCGCGCTCGACAGCTCCACCGCCTCGTAGAAGCCGGCGTCATTCGCGTGCGCCAGGTCCACGATGATCCCGAGCCGGTTGCACTCGCCGATGACCTCGCGGCCGAAGTCGGTCAGGCCCGGGCCGCGGCGCGCGGCCTCGCGATCGGCCGGCGTGGTGTAGTCGAAGATGCTGGGCTCGATCTGCGTGGTGCCCTCGCCGCCCTCACCATGGGTCAGGTTCAGCACGCGCAGCCCCAGGCGGTGGAGGTTGCGCAGCGTCGCCAGGCTCTCGTTGAGGCAGGTGCCGCTCTCGAGCTGCAGGATCAGGGCAACCGTGCCCTCGGCTTTGGCGCGCTCGATGTCGGCGACGCAGGTGGCGTAGACCACCTGGTCGGGATGCTCCTGCGCGAGCGCCCAGGTGCCGTCGAACAGCTCCATGGCCTGCTGGAGCTTCGAGCCGCCGACCATGAAGTAGCTGCAGGTCAGCCCGCCCTCGAGCGCCCGCGGGATGTCGAAGTGATAGCGCTCGTCGCGGACGGTCAGGTCGAGGTCCTCGCCGTCGGCGAGGCGCTGGATGATCGAGTCATTGTGCGC
>DSBO01000049.1 GCA_011046015.1 Thioalkalivibrio sp.
GGGCATCGTCGCCTGGGCACAGACCCGTCAGACCAACGGATTCCTGGAGGCCTTGAATGGACTGTTTCAGTCCGCTAAGCGGCGGGCGCCTGGCTACGGCAGGTTTAGCACGATCCGCACTGTGATCTTCCTGCTTGCCGGTAAACTCGATTTCTCCAAACTCAACCCGCATGTGGCGCATTAACCCACTCGGAATTCAAAAGAGCCACAAAACCTGGATAAATCAGAGCTTCCTTAGGAATGTCGCTAAAAGATTCAAGTTACATGAATCATTAAATCGGAATATATTATGAATCTAATAATCAGGGTCAAGTAAAATACCGGCGACCCTGTGGGAAACCTGCGCATGCGACTGACCAAACATACCGATTATGCCTTTCGGGTGCTGATTTACCTGGCCTCGATGCCGGCTGACCGACTCTCGACGGTGCAGGAGATCGCCGGGAAATTCGACATTTCGCGCAGCCACATCATGAAGATCGTACACAAGCTGGCGGGCGCGGGGCTGATCCAGTCAAGCCGGGGTCAGCATGGCGGACTCAGGTTGGGGTAAGGAGGCCATCAATCTGCGGCAGGTGATCGAATTGATGGAGGCCACGCTCACCCCCGTCAATTGCGACGAACCGATCTGCCTCATCCGCAGGAACTACGCCCTGAAAAACATCCTGTTCGATGCGCAGCGCCACTTCCTCGACCATGTCGAGCGCTACACGCTGGCCGATCTGGCCGAGCCTGCGGTGTCGATCGCCAGCCCGCTGAATCGACGCAAGCGGGCCTGAGCAGCGTCGGATCGAATCAGGGGCCGACTTCGATGTAAGTCCGCACCAAATGCTGCAGCCACCGACTTGCGGGCGAGATTGGGCTCCGGCTCGTTGATTGAATACCGTGGCAACAGGCTCCTAAGGCGTCTCACACCCATGCTCATGGCAACCCGACTCTCGGGCATGCGTGTCAACGTTGTATGCTCGCTCTTCCGGTGTCGGATAACCTTCCATCAGCAGCCTACCAACTTCCACCCCGAGACGCAGATCATTGACGCGCCCGAACTCATGCAGCCGCAAACGTCCCGCGCGGTCGATGAGCATCAGGCTCGGGGTACCGCGCATGCCATAGCGGTGCATGGTTGCCGGTATCAGTTCGCCCGCGACCACGTTGTCCACCCCCACCGGATGGGTCACGCCGTATTCATGCAGGAAGGCTTCGAGCGCCACGGGCGTCATGGCCGCGTGGTGCTCGAAGACCGTATGCAGACCGATGACCGACACACCGTCGCTGGCGTACTCGCGATGCACCCGTTCCGCCTGCGGCACGCCGTGGCTGACGCAACCCGGACACAGCATCTGGAAGGCGTGTAACAGGACCACCTGCCCGCGCAGTTGCGCCAGACAGAGCGGCGCCGGGGCATTGAACCAGACATCGGCCTGCCACTCGGGCACTGCAGGAGTCTCGCTCATCGGCTCACCTCAGTCGCGCAGTCGGCTGAATACGTAGTCATGATCCCGCTGCGGCGCATGGCAGGCGAAACAGGCTGAAGCTGCGTTGCCGCGCACCACTCGATTCGTCGGCTCACCGCCGCCGAAGCCCTCGAAGCCCCAACCGCCGGTCGATTTGTACTGTTTCGCGTCCTTGTGCATCACGCCGACCACCTTGCGCGCGCCTTCGTTCACGGCATTGTCACCGGATTCAGCTTCCAGCAGGTCGAACACGATGACCGATCCATCCGGAAATTTCCCGGCCTTGTATCCCGCCATCGCCTGCGGATTGGCGTACAGGTGATGAATGCCGCCGAAGGCCTCGTACAACGCGTTTCCCGGTTCGATCACCATGCTCTTGACATGGTGCCAGTCGCGGTAGCCTGCCGGATAAGGGACTTCGGGTTCCGCGGCCAGCACGCCGCTGCTTGTTGCCGCACAGAGTGCGGCCAGAAGGTAGGTTTTCATGATGAGCTCCTTATTTCAGATCGGCGATGGCGGCGCCGAAGTTGATGTGAAACGCTTGACCGTCGATGACCAACGCGGGCACGGACTGCACGCCCGCGGCCTCAGCCTCGGCGATGCGTGCCTTGGTTTGACCCAGGTGCACGATCTCGATGTCGAAGCGGGCCGGATCGATGGCGTTGGCGAGCTGCTGCTCGGCGGCGACACAGACGGGGCAACCGGCGTGGTAGAACCTGGCAAGGGTTTTCATGGTAGGACTCCTAACTTTAAGGGTTAAATAAAAGCCCCGAGCGATGCGCACGGGGCGGTTCAGACCGCCATCAGGCGGCTTCGTGCTCCGGACAATCGACCCGCAGGTGCCGGTCGGCCATGGGCGCCTTCACCAGCGCGCAGAAATGTGGCCTGTCGCTGCCAGGCGCCACGTTTTCGCGGAAATGCCGGCAGGTCACGCAGGTGCGCTGCGGGGCGATGAGTCCGCGTTGCTGCAGCTGGCGGATCATCTTGATGACCAGACCCAGCAACAACGCCTGTTCGTCGGCGGACAGGCCTTCGACCACCGGCGAGAAACTGGCGGGCCAGGCCTCGGCCACCTGGCGGCCCTTGGCGGTGGCCTTGAGCACAACGGCGCGACCATCCTGGGTATCCGCGGACTTCCTCACCAGCGTTTTGCGTTCGAGGGAGGCGACGGCATCGCTGGCCGTGGCCTTGCGCACACCGGCGTGCGCCGCCGCCGCGGTCAACCGCGTACCTCCGGCTCGCCCGGCCACGAAGCGCAGGATGTCGGCCTGGGTCGGTGACAAACCGGCCGCCTCGGCGGCCTGCCAATCCAGTTGACGCGCCACCGCCGCCAGGCGGGTGAGGCCATCGGCAAGCCGGCGTGCCAGCGGTTCTGAAATGGTGTCGAAGTTCATAGATAGGAATCCTAACTAAAATCCGAAGATTGTCAAGTCAGACTTTCGGGGGTGTGAATAACCGGGTTGACCGGTCCGAAAAAGGGTGTTTGTGCTTCCTTTACCCTCGCGAGGACATGCGCGCCATGCTGCGCAGCCTCAGGGACTATATGCCGGTCTGGTATGCGGCGGACCAGGACTACACGCGAGAAAAGCGTCTTCGCCCCCTTCTTCGGCGTACCCACCGCAACCATCACCACCACTTCGCGGCTGGCCGAGGCCAGCGGCACTGCCGTGGCGCCCTCTTCCAGCGGCGACTGAGTGATGGCAGCGGCTACCAGCTGACCCTGCTCCCGGCACTGGAGGATTTTCCCGGCGCCAGCCTCGAGGAGGATGCCTTGCGCATCTACTGCCTCATGGAAGAACAGATCCGGACAATGCCCGAACAGTATCTGTGGGTACACCGGCGGTTCAAGACGTGGCCGGAAGGGGAGCGCCAGATGTATCCTGACCACAAATCAAAACGGGCTCTTTTGAAGGTTCGTCACGCAAATGTGTGCATGGTTTTCGGCAAAGGCAGCTCTGCCATAGAGTGATATAGATTCCGGA
>DSBO01000165.1 GCA_011046015.1 Thioalkalivibrio sp.
CACGTGACGGCTCATCAGCAGCTTTGCCACGCCCAGCGTGTTGTAGATGGATCGCTCGGTGTGCCAGAGCGTCTCCTTCAGGTTGTCATAGAGATGATCGGCCTTGAGCATCATCACGTCCTGATCGGCGCCCACCGACTCGGCCATCTCGCGGGCGATGGCCGTCTCGTCGTAGTCGGCGTCGTCGAAGCCGATGGTGAAGGCCTTGACCGGCGACTGCTGCGAGGCGGCGGCCATGCCCAGGGTCGAGCAGGAGTCGATGCCACCCGAGAGATAACAGGCCACCGGCACGTCGGCCTCCAGGCGCAGCTGTACGGCCTCGAGCAGCTTTTCCTGCACGCCATCGACGTAGTACTGCTCGTCCTTTTCGTCCTTGCGCTCCTCCAGCAGCGGGAAGTCCATGTCCCAGTATTTCTGCTGGCGGATCTTCAGTTTGCCGTGCGCGCGCTCGATCACAACCATGTGGCCTGGCGGCACCTGGTGGATGCCTTCGAAGGCCGTGGTGCCCGGCACAATGGTCTGCATGAGCTGGTGATACAGCCCCTGCGCACTGAACTTGCGCGGCACCTCGGGATGTGCGAACAGCACCTTGAGCTCGGAGCCGAACACCAGGGTGCCGTTGGCCTCGGTGTAGTACAGCGGCTTCACCCCGAAGCGGTCGCGCACGAGGTACAGGCGGTCCTTCTTCCGGTCATACACGGCAAAGGCAAACTCGCCACGCAGGTCCTTCATCGCGTCTTCCATCCCCCGCTCGGGATAAAGATGCATGATGAGCTCCGAGTCGCTCTTGGAACGGAAGCGCGCCCCGCGCAGGGTCATTTCCGCACGCAGCCGCTTGTAGTCGTAGAGCTCGCCGTTCATGGTCAGCATCAGGCTGCCGTCCTCGGCGACGAAGGGCTGGCGACCGCGTTCCTGGTCGAGGTCGATAATGGTGAGGCGTGCGTGGGAGAAGCCCACGCCACGATCCTGCATCACGTGATAACCGAAGCCGTCGGGGCCGCGGTGATACTGAATGGCGGCCATCGCCACCAGGGTTTCGGGATCGACCGGCCGCGACGGGTCGGCATGAAGGTATCCGGCTATTCCACACATAATCGTTTCGCTTCCAGTATTCGTTTAGTCAGTCACTGATCGGGGGACTCACGCGTCGGGCGCATCCATCACCCGGTGAATCCGCTGGGTGATGGAGGTGAGCAACGCCATGCGCACGAACACCGCACCGCGCGCCTGCGCGAAGTACCAGTTGTGCGGCGTGTCGTCGAGGTCCGTGGAGAGTTCTTCGCCGCGCGCCAGTGGGTGCATGATGATCGCGCCCTCCTTGAGGGGCGAGTCGCGGTCGAGCCGCAGGTGGGCGCCGAGCTTTTCGTAGCTGTCGCCGACCCAGGCGATGGAGTTGATGTAGATGACGTCGAAGGTCGGCAGCAGGCCGTCGAGGCTGCGCGCGGTACGGATGTTGAGGCCCCGGGCCTCCAGCGCCTCGCGCTGGCCCTCGAGAAACATCTCGTCGGTGTCACCGATCACCACCACCTCGTCGAAGGCCTGCGAGAAGGTGGAAAGGAAGATCAGCAGACTGCGCACGGTACGCATGCGCGCCGGCACCCCGATGATGCCGATACGGGCCTTGTGCTCCGGCGCGACGTGATCCCCGATGAGCTCCGGGCGCCACTTGAAGATGGTATAGATGTCGGCCAGCGCCTGGGTGGGGTGCTCATCGACGCCGTTGCCGGCGTTGATGATGGGGATGCGCAGCGCCTCGAGCATCTGGTAGGGCGACTCCTCGCTGGTGTCGCGCAGCACCACGACGTCACCGTAGTTGTTGAACATCTCGGCCACGTCGGACAGCGACTCGCCCTTGGCGATGCCGGTGGTGGCCGGATCGGTGATGGACATGATGTCGCCGCCCAGGCGATGCCACGCACTCTCGAAGGAGAGACGCGTGCGCGTGCTCGGCTCGTAGAAGGCGCTGATGAGGATCTTGCCCACCAGCGGCGGATGCATCAGCGCCGGGGTGGTCTCGTACAGCGCGGCGAGCCGGCATAGCTGGCGCAGGTGGTCGCGATCGAACTGCTGCGCCGAGATGATCGGCCGGTTGGCCAGATCCATCAGCACTTCCGGGTCCTCGGTGATGCAGTCGAGCAGTCCGGTGGGCCGCTCGATGCCGACCGTCCACTGGCGTGCCGCAATGGGCTTTTCCAGCAGCGGATGCAGTTTTTTCCTTACCATAGTCGTCCCTTTCGGCGGTCGTTGATCCAGAAGGCGATGAGGATGAAGGGGCTCAGCGCCGTGACCGTCACGGCGATGGTGACGATGACGGCGAAGGCCGTGGTGCCAATGGTCATGTCAGCGGGCCTCCCTCGGTGGCGTGACGGCCAGGCTGCGCCAGTCGAAACGCGCGGGCGTCAGCAGCCCGCCGGCCAGCACGATCAGCATCGACACCACGCCCGAGACCAGGGCGGCGACGTAGAAGCCGATGACGAAGAACGCGGCAAGACCGGCACTCGTGCCGGCCACCATCGCCAGTATGGCCGTGAGCTGGTTGCTGCGCCGGCTGTACAGCCCCATGGCGATGGGCCAGATGGTGCTGGCGACGAAGGCGCCGGTGAAGTGCAGCAGCGAGCCGAGCGTGCTCATGCGCGGCAGGCACAGCAGCCAGGTGACCAGGCCAAGGCCGAGCACGATCCACTTGGCCGCCTGGTGCAGCTCGGCATCGGTGGCGTCCTGGCGCAGGTGGCCGCGGTAGATGTCCTGGAGCACCAGGTCCGAGGTGGCGGCGAGCAGGGAGTCGAGGCTCGAGGCCAGCGCGGAGAACACCACGATGAAGATCAGCACGGCCCCGGCATAACCGAGTAGTTCGCCCGCCACCTTCGGGCCCACCATGTCGGCGGCCGGAACGTTCAGGCCGAGCGAGGGCGCGGCCAGCGCGACGAAGCCCGCGACGATGGGAATCGGCATCCACATCAGGCCCGAGATGAGATAGGCCCGGAAACCCACGCCCTCGCGGAAGGCAAAGGCGCGGCTCCACCACACGTTGGAGTGGAAGATCTCGCCGATGCCGAACAACAGGTTGTTGAACAGGAACATGAGCGCCGCCGGCATCAGCAGGTTCAAAAGCTCCGGGCGCTCGGCGAGCACGTCGGCGTGCATCTGCTCGAAGCCGATGGCATCGATGGCCATTACGGCGATGATGGCCACGCCGAAGAGGATGATGAGGGTCTGGATGAAGTCGGTGCCGATGACCGCGCGCAGGCCACCGAGCAGCGTGTAGGCGACGCACACGGCGAGGATCACGCTCATGCCATAGCGGTAGTCGATGCCGGTGAGGGTGTGGATCAGGATACCACCCGCCATGCCGAGGCTGATCAACCAGCCGACGGCATAGAATAACGAGATCACCAGGAACACGCGCCAGGCCCACAC
>DSBO01000092.1 GCA_011046015.1 Thioalkalivibrio sp.
CCATTAGGGTTATTGCCTTATAGCATAAAGGCTTCGGCGGGCGATGCCCATTGACGCGCGTCAGCAGCAGGGCGTGTCCGCGTCTCGTCGCTTCCTGCACCGGCGCGGGGCCGGGCCCGTCACGGCGTGCCCGCCGCGGGCGGATCGCGAGTTGTGGCGGGCTCGTGGGCGCTGGTATGCTTCCAGCCCCACGCAAATCCAGCCATGACACGCCCCATGCACGAACAATACGAACCGCAGGTCATTGAGTCGCAGGCCCAGGCCCACTGGGATTCGAACCACGTCTTCAAGGCGCGCGAGGACGCCGGCAAGGAGAAGTTCTACTGCCTGGCCATGTTCCCGTACCCCTCCGGCCGCCTGCACATGGGGCATGTGCGCAACTACACCATCGGCGACGTCATTGCCCGCTACCAGCGCATGCAGGGCAAGAACGTGCTGCAGCCCATGGGCTGGGACGCCTTCGGCCTGCCGGCCGAGAACGCCGCACACAAGAACAAGGTGCCGCCGGCGAAGTGGACCTACGAGAACATCGACTACATGCGCGAGCAGCTGAAGAGCCTGGGCTTTGGCTACGACTGGGACCGCGAGCTCGCCACCTGCCGCCCGGAGTACTACCGCTGGGAGCAGTGGTTTTTCACCAAGCTCTACGAGAAGGGCCTGGTGTACAAGAAGAAGGCCACGGTGAACTGGGACCCGGTGGACCAGACGGTGCTGGCCAACGAGCAGGTCATCGACGGCAAGGGCTGGCGCTCGGGCGCGCCGGTGGAGCGCCGAGAGATCCCGCAGTGGTTCCTCAAGATCACTGACTACGCCGACCAGCTGCTGGAAGACCTCGGCCAGCTCGACGGCTGGCCCGAGCAGGTGCGCACCATGCAGGCCAACTGGATCGGGCGCTCCGAGGGCGTGGAGATGCAGTTCGCCGTCGAGGGCGAGACGGACCCGCTCGTCATCTTCACCACCCGTCCGGACACGCTGATGGGCGTGACCTATGTGGCGGTGGCGCCCGAACATCCGCTGGCGGCAAAAGCCGCCGATGGCAATGCCGCGCTGGCCGCCTTCGTCGAGGCGTGCCGCCACACCAAGGTGGCCGAGGCCGACATGGCCACGCTGGAGAAGAAGGGCATGGACACCGGCTACAGGGCCGTGCACCCCATTACGGGGGAGACGGTGCCGGTGTGGGTGGCCAACTTCGTGCTCATGGAATACGGCTCGGGTGCGGTGATGGCGGTGCCGGCCCACGACCAGCGCGACTGGGAATTCGCGCAGGCACACGGCTTGCCGATCCGCCAGGTGATCTTTCCCCGTGACGCGGCCGAGGCGGTCGATCTCGAGGCCGGGGCTTACACCGAGAAGGGCATCCTGGGCGAGTCCGGCGAGTTCAGCGGGCTGTCGTCCAACGAGGCCTTCGCCGCCATTGCCGGGCATCTCAAGAATGCCGGCCGCGGCCGCATCAAGGTGAACTACCGCCTGCGCGACTGGGGCGTGTCGCGCCAGCGCTACTGGGGCTGTCCGATCCCGATGATCAACTGCCCGAGCTGCGGCTCGGTGCCGGTGCCGGAGGAGCAGCTGCCGGTGGTGTTGCCGGAGGACGTGAGCTTCGAGGGCGTGGGCTCGCCGATCAAGCAGATGCCCTCGTTCTATGAAACCACCTGCCCGAGCTGCGGCGGCAAGGCCGAGCGCGAGACCGACACCTTCGATACCTTCTTCGAGTCGAGCTGGTACTACGCGCGCTACGCCTGCCCGGACAACGATCGGGCCATGCTCGACGAGCGCGCCACCTACTGGGCGCCGGTGGATCAGTACATCGGCGGCATCGAGCACGCCGTGCTGCATCTGCTGTACGCGCGGTTCTTCCACAAGCTGATGCGCGACGCCGGCCTGATCGGCGGCGACGAGCCTTTCAAGCGCCTGCTCACCCAGGGCATGGTCGTGGCCGACACCTACTACCGCGAGGACGCCAGCGGCCGCAAGGACTGGTTCAACCCGGCCGATGTCGAGGTGGAACGCGACGAGAAGGGCCGCCCCGTGCGCGCCGTACTGAAATCCGACGGCCAGCCGGTGGAGATCGGCGGCACGGAGAAGATGTCCAAGTCCAAGAACAACGGCGTGGACCCGCAGGCGCTGATCGCCCGCTACGGTGCCGACACGGTGCGTCTGTTCACCATGTTTGCCGCGCCGCCGGACCAGTCGCTGGAGTGGTCCGACTCGGGTGTGGACGGCGCCTCGCGCTTCATTAAGCGCCTGTGGCGACAGGTCTACGAGCACGTGAGCGCCGGTCCGGCCGACCTGGTCGATCCGACCGCGCTCAGCGACGCGCAGAAGGCCCTGCGCCGCAAGCTGCACCAGACCATCCAGAAGGTGAGCGACGACGTCGGGCGCCGCTATACCTTCAACACGGCCATCGCCGCCAACATGGAACTGCTGAACGAGCTGTCGAAGTTCGACGACGATTCCACCCAGGGCCGCGCCCTGATGCAGGAGGCGCTGGAGGCCGTGGTGCTGATGCTCGCGCCCATCATCCCGCACGCCTGCCACGGCCTGTGGCAGGCGCTGGGTCACGAGACCGCGGTGATCGACGCGCGCTGGCCGGCGGTGGACGAGTCGGCCCTGGTCTCCGACAGCATCGAGCTGGTGGTGCAGGTCAACGGCAAGCTGCGCGCCAACATCCAGGTGCCCGCCGCCGCCAGCAAGGAGCAGATCGAGGAGGCCGCGCTCGCCAGCGAGAATGTCCAGCGCTTCGTCGAGGACAAGACCGTGCGCAAGATCATCGTCGTCCCCGGCCGGCTGGTGAACGTGGTGGTGGGCTGAGGTGCGCTACCTCGTGCCGCGCCTGGGACTGATCCTGCTCGCCGCGCTGGTCGCCGGCGGCTGCGGCTTCCAGCTGCGCGGCGCGGCCGACCTGCCGCCCGAGATGGCGCGCACCCACATCACCGGGCTCGAGGCGCGCGACGGGTTGCTGCTGGAGCTCGAGCGGCAGCTGCGCTTCATGGACGTGCAGGTAGTCGACGACCCGGAGCGCGCCACCGCCCGCCTGCGCATCCTGCAAAAGCGCGACACGCGCCGCGTGCTTTCCGTGGGCAGTGACGTCATCGTGCGCGAGTACGAACTCATCACCACCGTGCGCTACGACGTCCGTGGCGTGGATAGCGACTTTCGCCGCGACCCCGTCACCCTCACGGCGGTGCGTGAACTGACCTTCGACCAGACCAGCGTCTACGGCACCGCGGCCGAAGAGGCCCTGCTGCGCCAGGACATGCAGCGGGAACTCGTGCAGCGCATGCTGCGCCGGCTGGAGACGCGCTGAAAGTCGCAAGTCGCAAGTCGCAAGTTGCAAGTCGCAAGTCGCAAGTCGCAAGTCGCAAGTCGCAAGTCGCAAGTCGCAAGTCGCAAGTCGCAAGTCGCAAGTCGC
>DSBO01000243.1 GCA_011046015.1 Thioalkalivibrio sp.
CAAAAGCGCCCCCAACGCCCGCGCCCTGCCGGCCGACGAAGGCTTCGAGGTGGCGTTCGCCGGTCGCTCGAACTCGGGCAAGTCGAGTGCCATCAACACCCTGTGCAGCCAGCGCGCGCTGGCGCGCACCAGCAAGACCCCGGGGCGCACCCAGCTCATCAACGTCTTCGACCTGCCCGAGGGCCGGCGCCTGATCGACCTGCCGGGTTACGGCTACGCCAAGGTGCCGGAAAAGATCCGCAAGGACTGGGGGCAGATGATCGGGGGCTACCTGGCGGGCCGCGCCTCGCTGCGCGGCCTGGTGCTGGTGATGGACATCCGCCACCCGCTCACCGATTACGACTGGCAGATGCTGGACTGGTGCCACCACCGTGACCTGCCGGTGCACATCCTCCTGTCCAAGGCCGACAAGCTCAAGTTCGGCGCCGCTCGAAACACCGTGCTCCAGGTACAGAAGACCCTGCGCGAGCGCGGCCTTGCGGCCACCGCCCAGCCCTTCTCCTCGCTCAAGAAGACCGGCACGGAAGAGGCCTACGCGGTGCTGGATGCCTGGCTGGAATGGCCCACAGACGACCAGCCGGCCGATCACGGGGTGTAGGCCAGCGACAGAGACATACATATCCAGGGCGTAATCAGGCCCACAGGCACACGCAGCCAGGTTCTATCCGAACCGATTTTGACGTTCATACCCCGTTATCTCGCCGCGCATCGCAGCGGAAGACGGAAAGGCCCGAAGGGGGAGGCGCATGGACGCGCCGAACAAAAGTTACTCGCCCGCAGCACCTGTCGCAGAAAAAGTACCCAGATCCATGCGGGCGAAACCCACGGAATGGAACGACAGGGCGGAAACAGCAGGCAAAAAAAGGCCCGATCTTCTTTGGGGGGCGAAGATCGGGGCCAGTCACCGGCTCGGCTTGGGGAGTCCGAGCCCTTACCCGCTCAGGGAGGGAAGCGGGTGGATAGCGCCGGGCTAAGCGCTTAACTACTCCGACTCTGCCTTGGAGGAAAAGTTCTGTTGGGGCACAGAACACTTCGGGGACGCTGTCTAGGCTAGGGGCGCAGAGTCAGTGCGCTTCATCCCAATTGCTACCCACACCCGTATCGACCTCGAGCGGGACGTGAAGTTCCGCGGCCTCGTTCATCAGTTCCACGATTCGCTCGCGGGCGGCGTCCACGGCGTCCTCGTCCACCTCGAACACCAGCTCGTCGTGCACCTGCATGATCATGGTGACGGCGGGACGCTTGGCCTCGATCCAGCCGTCCACCGCGATCATGGCACGCTTGATGATGTCGGCGGCCGTGCCCTGCATGGGGGCATTGATGGCGGTGCGCTCGGCGTACTGCCGCCGCTGGGCGTTGCGGGCGTTGATCTCGGGCAGGTACAGGCGCCGGCCGAACACGGTCTCCACATATCCCTGCTCACGGGCACGCTCGCGGGTGGCATCCATGTAGTCACGCACGCCCGGGTAACGGCTGAAGTAGAGGTCGATGTATTCCTGGGCCACGCCGCGCTCCACGCCGAGCTGGCGCGCGAGGCCGAAGGCGGACATGCCGTAGATCAGGCCGAAGTTGATGGCCTTGGCCGCGCGCCGCTGCTCGGCGGACACGTTCTCGGGTTTCACACCGAAGACCTCGCCGGCGGTGGCGCGGTGGATGTCCTGGCCGGCCGCGAAGGCCTTGAGCAGGCCCTCGTCGCCGGACAGGTGCGCCATGATGCGCAGCTCGATCTGCGAGTAGTCGGCGGCGAGGATGCGCCGACCCCTGGGCGCGACGAAGGCCTGACGGATGCGCCGGCCCGCCTCGGTGCGCACCGGGATGTTCTGCAGGTTGGGGTCGGAGGACGACAGCCTGCCGGTGGAGGCCACCGCCTGGTGATAGGAGGTGTGCACGCGCCCGGTGTCGGGGTCGATCTGTTCGGGCAGCTTGTCGGTGTAGGTGGACTTGAGCTTGGCCATGGAGCGGTGCTCGAGGATGATGCGCGGCAACGGGTAGTCGAGCGCCAGCTGCTCGAGCACGTCCTCGGCGGTGGAGGGGACGCCCTTGGGCGTCTTGCGGATGACCGGCAGCCCCTGCTTGTCGAACAGGATCTCCTGGATCTGCTTGGGCGAACCCAGGTTGAATTCCTGACCGGCCTCGTCGAAGGCCTGGCGCTCGATCTCGGCCATGCGCTCGGCCAGCTCGTGGCTCTGGGCAAAGAGCTGGTCGGCGTCCACCATCACCCCGGTGCGCTCCATACGCGAGAGCACGGGCACCAGCGGCATCTCGATGGTCTCGTACAGCGCGCGCTGGCGCTCCAGCTTCTCGAGCTCGGGCCAGAAGCGGTGGTGCAGCTGCAGGGTCATGTCGGCATCCTCGGCCGCATAGGGCGTGGCCGCCTCGATGCTCACCCGGTCGAAGCTCACCTGCTTCGCGCCCTTGCCGGCCACGTCCTCGTAGGCGATGTTGCGGTGGCCGAGGTGCTTCTCGCAGAGCGTGTCGAGGTCGTGACGGCTGGCGGTGGAGTTGAGCACGTAGGACTCGAGCATGGTGTCGTGGCGGATGCCGTTCAGCTCAATGCCGTGATTGGCCAGCACGTTGCGGTCGTACTTGAGGTGGTGCCCGACCTTGGCCCTGTCCGGGTTCTCCAGCAAGGGTTTCAGCGCCTTCAGCACGGCCTCGCGGTCGAGCTGGGGCGGGGCGTCCGGGTCGTCGTGGGCCAGCGGGACATAGGCCGCCTCGCCCGGCTCGATGGCGAAGGACAGTCCGACGATGCGCGCGCGCATGTACTCGAGCGCCGTGGTCTCGGTGTCGAAGGCGAAGAGCTCGGCGGCCTCGAGCCGCTTGAGCCAGGCGTCGAACCCGGCCTGGTCCTGGATGGCCACGTACCGGGCATCCTGCGTCTTCGGTGCCTCGGCCACCACCTCGCCCTCGTCGGCGGCCTCCAGCTCGGCCAGCCAGGTCTTGAACTCGTAGCGGGTGAAGAGTTCGCGCAGCCGCTCCTCGTCGGGCGCGCGCAGGGTCAGCGTCTCGGGCGTCTCCTCCAGTTCCACGTCCTGGCGGATAGTGACGAGGTCCTTGGACAGCGGCAGCTGGTCCACCGCCTCGCGCAGGTACTCGCCGACCTTGCCCCCGATCTCGTCGGCGTGCTCGATCACGCCCTCCAGCGAACCGTACTCCTCCAGCCACTTCAGCGCAGTCTTGGGGCCGCATTTGTGCACGCCCGGGACGTTGTCGACCTTGTCGCCGATCAGCGCGAGGTAGTCGACGATGCGCTCGGGCGGCACGCCGAACTTCGCTTTCACCCCGTCCACGTCCATCGTGGTATCGGTCATGGTGTTGACCAGGGTGACGTGCTCGTTGACGAGCTGCGCCATGTCCTTGTCGCCGGTGGAGACCACCACGGGGATGCCCTGTTC
>DSBO01000081.1 GCA_011046015.1 Thioalkalivibrio sp.
CCGAACATGCCTCGCACCGCCGCGTCGAGGCGGGCGGTGCGGTGCTGCGCTTCGTCGCCCCCGATGCGCTGCTCGACGACCCCGGACTGGACGCCGACCTGCTGCTGGTGGACGAGGCCGCTGCCATCCCCGTGCCCCTCCTCACCACCCTGCTCGCGCGCTTTGCGCGCATCGTCTTCGCCACCACGGTGCACGGCTACGAGGGCACGGGGCGCGGCTTTGCGGTGCGCTTTCGCCAGGTGCTGGACCGCGAGACCCCGGGCTGGCGCGAGCTGGCGCTCACCGACCCGGTGCGCTGGGCCGCGGGCGACCCCGCCGAGGCCTGGGTGGGCCGCGCGCTCGCGCTGGATGCCGAGCCGGCTCCGGCCGCGGCGCTGGCCGGCCTCGACCCGGCGACGCTCGTCATCCGGCGCCTGGACCGCGACCGGCTGGCCGACGACGATGCCCTGCTCGACCAGCTCTTCGGCCTGCTGGTGCTGGCCCACTACCGCACGCGGCCCTATGACCTCAAGCACCTGCTCGACGGCCCCAACGTCTCGGTGTGGGTGGCGCGGTCCGGGGGCCACGTGGTCGCCTGCGCCCTGACCGCCCGCGAGGGCGGGCTGGCGCCGGCCATGGCCGAGGCCGTGTTTCGTGGCGAGCGCCGGCCACGCGGGCACCTGATCCCGCAGTCGCTGGCCGCCCACCTGGGCCTGCCGGAGGGCGCCGCCCTGACCGGCGAGCGGGTATTGCGCATCGCCGTGCACCCGGCGGTGCAGGGGTGCGGCATCGGCAGCCGGCTGATCGAGGCACTGCTGGCTGCCGCCCGCGACGCGGGGCTCGACTGGTTCGGCACGAGCTTCGGCGCAACGTCCGGGTTGCTGCGCTTCTGGTCGCGCGCGGGCCTGCACCCGCTGCGCCTGGGGATCAGCCGTGAGGCGGCCAGCGGCAGCCACTCGCTGATGATGCTCGCGGCGCTGTCGCCGGCCGGCCAGGCATTGCTGGCCCGCGCCCGGCGGCACTTTGCCCGCCTGTTGCCCCGACTACTGGCCGGCCCCCTGCAGCACCTCGACCCCCGACTGGCCGCCGCACTGCTCGCGGCGGCCGGCACGGCCGCCGACGCCGGCCCCATGGCCGACGACCGCCGCCTGCTGGCGGCCGTGGCCCATGCCGACTTCGGGCTGGACGACGCCCTCGGCGTGCTGCACCCCTTCACCCGCCAGGCCCTCGCCGACCCGGCGCGCGCCGCCCGCCTGGCCCCGCCCGAGCGCGATGCCCTCGTCGCCCGCGTCATCGAACAGCGCGACTGGGCCGAGATCGCCCGCGGGCTGGGGCTGGCCGGACGCCGGGAGGCCATCGCCCTCCTGCGCCGCGCCGTGGGGCAGCTGCTGGACGACGCCCCCGGACCCGACTGAGGCAAGGCATTACGCCCATCCCCCTTGACCCGGACCCCGGTTGATCCAGATCAAAACAAGAACATTAGGGATTGCTAATAATCCCGGTCCCCACAAAAAACAAGCCGGGTACAACTACATGTCAGAACTGATCGTCTGGTCGGACAGCCTCAGCGTCGGCATCCAGGAAATCGACGAACAGCACAAGATCCTGATCGACCTGCTGAACCAGCTGCACGAAGCCATCGTCAACCGCCACGCGGGCGAGGTGACCCTGGGCATCCTGTCGCGGCTGCGCGAATACACCAAGACCCACTTCACGGTCGAGGAGAGCCTGATGCGCATCCTCGGCTATCCGGACTACGAGGAGCACAAGGCGCATCACGAGAAGCTGATCGCCGAACTCGAGTCGATGTTCGACAAGGTCGAGCGCACCGGCTCCTCGGCCAGCTTCGAGCTGATGCACTTCCTAAAGAAGTGGCTCACCCGCCACATCATGGAAGAGGACCAGCTCTACAGCCCCTTCTTCCTGGAGCGCGGCGCCCGCCCGACCTGGGAAAAGCGCTCCTGGATCAGCCGCTTCTGGCACCACGGCTGAGCCGAGGGGGCGCCCGGGCGATTCCCTGCGCCTCGCCGACTACACTCAGGACAGGCCCGGTACCGTCGGGCCCGTCCTGAGCCCTCAACCCCCACCCGCGCGAGGCCGATACCGTGACCGATACCCTGGTGGCCGTCCTGGCGGCGGCGGTGGTGCTGGCCCTGCTGGGCATGCAGGCACTGCCGCTGATCCGCGCGCGACGCATGCGTGGCCAGCCCGCGCCGCCGCTGGACTCGGTCCTGAACCAGCAGCAGCGGGGACTCGCCCGCCACCTGGTGTATTTCTGGTCGCCGCACTGCGGCATGTGCCGCAACATGACCCCCGTGATCGAACGCCTGGCGCACGAGACGCCGGAGGTGGTGGCCGTGGACATCCTGCACCACCTGGAGCTCGCGCAGGCCATGAACGTGATGAGCACACCCACGCTGGTGTTGATCGAGAACGGCCGCATCGTGGACATGCAGGTGGGCGTACGCTCCGAGGCGCAGATCCGGGCGCTGCTGGAGTGAGCGCCTGCGCATTCCGCGGCCTGCAGTTTGCAGTCCCGCCAAGGCTTCGGTACAACAACAGGTCGAGCATCTGACTAGGGCAGGACGCAGACATGAGCGATGCGCTGTTTTCCGTCGTCTTCCGGGGTGAGGTCGCCGAGGGTCAGGACCCTGAGACGGTCAAGGCCCGGCTGGCGCAACTGTTCAAGATCGACCCGGCCAGGGCCGCCGCGCTGTTCAACCCCCGGGGCGTACCGATCAAGAAGCGGCTGGACGAGACCACGGCGAAGAAGTACCAGCTCGCCATGCAGAAGGCCGGCGCCATCACGCACGTGGTACCCGAGGAGCCGCTCACACCGCCACGCCCCAGCCCGCCGTCCACCGAATCCAGCGGCAGCCTGCCGCTGGATACGTCGCTCATGCAGCGCCCGGATCCCCCGGTGGACAGCTACACCGTGCCCGAGGCCCCGAACCTCACCGTGGCCGAGCCGGGTGCGCTGCTGGTCGAGTACGAACCGGTGCCAGAACCCGCCATCGACACCAGCGACCTGACCATGGCGGAGCCCGGGGTAACGCTGGCGCAGCCGCGCGAGGTCCCCGAGCCCGACATCGACATCAGCGGGCTCGCCGTGAAGGAGCCGCAGGCCTCTTGAACGCCCGGCCGGACCCGGAGGACCTGGAGCGGCTGGGCGACTGCGTCTTCGTCCTGCTGCAGATGCAGGACGGGCCGCTGCGCGAGTTCGACCTGCTGCGCCTGCTGGATGACGCCCCGCGCGAGTTCGGCCTGCCCGAGGCGCGCCACGACGCCCACGCCCTGTACCGCGCCCACTTCATCCTGTTCCACGCCCTGTACCGCCTGCGCGACGAACTCTGGGCCGCGCGTGCCGGCCACCTCGCCATCGACCCACTCGCCATCC
>DSBO01000197.1 GCA_011046015.1 Thioalkalivibrio sp.
GCCCCGCAGCAGTCCGCCCCGGACATGGGCGACTTCGACGACGACATTCCGTTCTAACAAGCGGCATCGTAAAGGCTTCCTGGCCACAGAGGGCGCAGCGGCTGATCCCGGTACCGCAGGAGCGATAAAAATCGCGATCGAGGAGGTCAGGCGAAGGCCCCATCCCCAATCCGATTCTCGTCGCTCCTGCGGTGCCGGGGGCAGGCCCGGTAGGAGCGATGACAATCGCGACCAGGGGGCCGCACCCAGGCCCCCAGTCACGTCCTCCGAATCTCGCAGAGATGCAGAGCCCGCAGAGATTCATCATTCCCGCCCCCACGGGAATGACCGTAATGCGCCGCCGAGGGAATAACGGTAGCGCGCCGCCTGGGGAATAACGACCGGCTGACAACTGACCAGGGAGCAAGGATGCCCACCAACACCTACCCGACCATTCTCCACCACGGCGCCGCCCATGGCGTCACCGGCTCCTGCCATCGGCTGCAGCTGGCCTCCGACCGCTCGTTGCTGATCGACTGCGGCCTGTTCCAGGGGCAGGACGCCGATCATCCGGACAGTCTTGCGCAGCATCGCTGGCGTCACCCGGTCGAGGACATCCTCGCCCTGGTGGTCACCCACGTGCACATCGACCACATCGGCCGGCTGCCGTACCTGCTGGCGGCGGGCTATGAAGGGCCGATTCTCTGCTCGGTGCCCTCCGCGCGCCTGCTGCCGCTGGTGATCGAGGATGCCCTCAGGATCGGTTTCACGCGCGATGCCGGGCTCATCCGCCGCTTTCTTGACACGGTGCAGGAGCGCCTGGTGCCCCTGGATTACAAGACCTGGCACCTCGTCCTCGACGACGCCCGCCACGGGCTGCGCCTGCGGCTGCAGCGGGCCGGGCACATCCTCGGGTCGGCCTACGTGGAGGTGGACGTGCACGACAAGGCGCGCGGGCAGCACGAGCGCATCGTCTTCTCCGGCAGCAGCGGCGCGCCGCACGCGCCGCTGCTGCCGGCACCCCGGGCGCCCTACCGTGCCGACCGGCTGGTGCTGGAGAGCACCTACGGCGACCGCCGCCACGAGGACCGCCGCAGCCGGCGCCAGCGCCTGGCCACCGCCATCGAGCGCGCCCTGGAAGACGGCGGCACCGTCATCGTTCCCGCCTTCAGCATCGGCCGCACCCAGGAGCTGCTCTACGAGCTCGAAGGCCTCATCAGTCGGGCCACGTCCGGCAGCCGCTGGCAGGGCCTGGAGATCATCGTCGACTCGCCCCTGGCCGCCCGCTTCACCACCGTCTACCGCGACCTCAAGCCCTGGTGGGACGCCGAGGCCCACGCCCGCCTGCGCGCCGGCCGCCATCCGCTGGCCTTCGACAACCTCTACACCGTCGACAGCCACGCCGAGCACGAACAAACCGTCGACTACCTCGCCCGCAGCGCCCGCCCCGCCGTGGTCATCGCCGCCAGCGGCATGGCTGCCGGCGGGCGGGTGGTCAACTACCTCAAACGCATGCTCCCCGACCCCCGCCACGCGGTGCTCTTCACCGGCTACCAGGCCGCCGGCACTCCCGGCCGCGCGATCCAAACCCATGGCCCCAAGGGCGGATGGGTGGACCTGGACGGCGAACACATCCCCATCCGCGCCCGGATCGAGACCATCGGCGGCTATTCCGCCCATGCCGACCAGCAAGACCTCCTCAACTTCGTCACCCGCATGCGCCACTGGCCACGCGAGGTCCGCCTCATCCACGGCGAACCCCGCGCCCAGCAGGCCCTCAAACGCCGGCTCCTCGCCGCCGCGCGGGAGCAGGGCAGGGCAATCACGGTCACCCTCGCCAAACCAGCCCCCTAGCGACCAAGGCCCCGGCTCCCCGCCGCCATTCCGGCGAAGGCCGAAATCCTGGGCGGCGGGCAGGGCGGCCCACCCAGGCGCGCACCACACGGAGGCCAGCCCCCGCACAAACCCGCCGACCCGTAACATTTCCATGACAAACGGGCTCTAAAATCCCCCGGAATCGGGTAACATGGCCCGGATTACACAGAGCGCGAATCAATCAACAGGACGCGCCGCCTCAAGGAAATGCCGGGGATAGCATGAGTAGCAAGCCACACAGCGGGCCAGCCAGGCGCTGGGCCGCAAGGGACTATTACGTGATGGATGCGCGGGTGGCGGGGGTCGCCCGGCGGGTTTGCCTGTCTCTGTTTGCCGGCCAAACGGAGACCCACCCATGAAGATCGCCATCGCCGGCACCGGCTACGTCGGCCTCTCCAACGCCGTCCTCCTCGCCCAGCACAACGACGTCGTCGCGCTGGACATCGACGCGGACAAGGTCGCCCGGATCAACCGACGCCAGTCGCCCATCGTCGACACCGAGATCGAGGACTACCTCGCCAACCGGCCCCTGAGCCTCAAGGCCACGCTGGACAAGCAAGAGGCCTACGCGGGGGCGGACTACGTCGTCATCGCCACCCCCACGGACTACGACCCCGAGACCAACTACTTCAACACCCGCTCGGTCGAGGCCGTCATCCAGGACGTCATGGCCATCAACCCGGACGCGGTGATGGTCATCAAGTCCACCGTGCCCGTGGGCTATACCGCCCGTGCCCGCGAGGCGCTGGGCAGCCCCAACCTCATATTCTCGCCGGAGTTCCTGCGCGAGGGCCGGGCGCTGTACGACAACCTGCACCCCTCGCGCATCATCGTGGGCGAGAAATCCGAGCGCGCCGAGACCTTCGCCAACCTGCTCAAGCAGGGCGCCATCAAGCAGGACGTCCCCACGCTGTTCACCGACAGCACCGAGGCCGAGGCCATCAAGCTCTTCGCCAACACCTACCTCGCCATGCGCGTGGCCTACTTCAACGAGCTCGACACCTATGCCGCCGCCCACGGCCTCGATACGCGCCACATCATCGACGGCGTCTGCCTGGACCCGCGCATCGGCTGCCACTACAACAACCCGTCCTTCGGCTACGGCGGCTACTGCCTGCCGAAAGACACCAAGCAGCTCCTGGCGAACTACCGGGATGTGCCCAACAACATCATCGGCGCCATCGTGGATGCCAACACCACGCGCAAGGACTTCATCGCCGACAGCATCATCCAGCGCAACCCGAAGGTGGTCGGTGTCTACCGCCTGGTGATGAAGGCGGGCTCCGACAACTTCCGCGCCTCCGCCATCCAGGGCGTGATGAAGCGCATCAAGGCCAAGGGCATCGAGGTCATCGTCTACGAGCCGGTGCTGGAAGAGGACGAGTTCTACCATTCGCGGGTAGTGAACGACCTGGAGGCCTTCAAGCAAGAGGCCGACGTCATCGTTGCCAACCGCGTCACGGACGAGATCGTCGA
>DSBO01000003.1 GCA_011046015.1 Thioalkalivibrio sp.
ATGGCCTCACTTGATCTGACCCGACGACCTGTGTGCCCAAACTGGAACTACATCATCAGGCCACGGTGAACGCCTGTGCAGAGGACTTGTTAAAGTACGAAGTTGTTTCTGAACAGCTCCTAAGTCGGTTCCCATCTCGTCGTCGCCGGATATTTCCTCGCCAGATCGGCCCGCGCCAACGCTCCTTGCTCGTCCCGCGCGACCTTGGTGCAAGTATATATCGACCTGAAACAGAGGGCAAGCGACAGGGGCTAAAGCTGGCGCTCGAGCAGGCAGATCTCCCTCCCCAGCACCACCGTCAGCCCCTGCCGGTCCGCAGCGACGCGCCCCCGGATCACCACCGGCTCCCGGCTCGACAACGCCTCTCGATACCGCTTCAGCGCCTCACCCCGCCACAGGACCTGGTAGATGCCCGCCCGGTCCTCCATATCGACCAGGCGCATCGGCTCTCCGCCGTGGGCGCGGAAGCGCTGCGCTGACAATCGCACCCCCGCCGTCGTCGCCTCTTGCCCGCGACGCGCTTCCAGCCGGTCGCTGGATGTCAGAAGGTCGTAGGCCGACAATTCGGCGGCGGCGAGGTCCAACGGGTGGAGGCTGACCAGCGTCCCCAACACCTCCCGTTCCCACGCCGCCCGCTCGTGGAGCGTCGGCGCGGGCAGCTCCGGCTCCTCGGCGGATAGCGCCAGCCCCAACTGTCCCGTGTGTCGACCGCGCCACCGCCGCCGTTCCAACGTCATTAGCATCCCCTTCGGGTTCCCCAGCCCGGCAAACGCCCCCGCCTTGACCAGGTTGACCGTCTCCCCATACTGGGGATGGGCGCGGATCAGGAAATCTTCCAGCGCATCGAAAGGCCGCTCCTCGATGATCGTCTTCGTCGTCACGCGGGTCAGATCGCGGACCGCGCCGAGGCCCATCCAGAGGGTTGGGAGTTGCAGGTTCAAGGTTAAATTGGGCCATTCAAGCGTGAAGGTGGTGTCGCTATGGTTGATGTGAGGCGCTCTCACGTCCAACCCCAGGTTTCGCGCCTCGGCCATGTAGACGCGCGTGCGGTAGTAGCCGCCCCAGACCGCCAACCGCGCCGCCATATAGGCCGCCGGGTAGTGGGTCTTCAGGTAGGCCATGCGGTAGGCCACCCGCGCGTAGCCCGCCGCGTGGGCCTTGGGAAAGCCGTAGCCTGCAAACGCCGCCATCTGCTCCCAGATCTGCTCCGCCGTCGCTTCGTCGAAGCCGCCCTCAGCCTGCGCCCCCTCGACGAATTGGGCCTTCATCCGCGCCATCTCGTGGTGCAGGTGGTGTTTGCTCATCGCCCGCCGCAGGAGATCCGCCTCGCCTAAGGAGAAGCCCGCGACCTCGTGGGCGATGCGCAGCACCTGCTCCTGATACAGGATCACGCCGTAGGTCTCCCGCAGGATCGGTTCCAGCGCCGGGTGGAGGTAACAGGTTTCCTCCTGGCCCAGATGCCGCCGCACGAAGGCGTCCTTCAGGCCGCCGGTGAGAGGGCCAGGCCGGTAGAGGGCCAACGCCACGATCAGGTCCTCCTCGTTCTGCGCCGCCAGTTCTCGCAGCGTCAACCGCATCCCCGGGCTCTCGACCTGGAAACAGCCGATGGTCCGCGCCGCCGAGAGCGTCTCCGCCGTGTCCGGATCATCCGGCGGGATCGATTCCAGCGTAAAACCAGGATCCTGCTGGCGCGCCATTTCGACGCAGTCCGCCACCACCGTCAGCGCGCTGATGCCCAGGAGGTCGATCTTGACCAGGCCGAGCTTCTCGACCCCTTTCATATCGTACTGGGTGATCAACAGCCCCTTGCTCGCGTGCTGGAGGGGGACCAGGTCGGTGATCGGCCCCGGCGAGATGACGATGCCGCCGGGGTGGATCGACAGGTGGTGCGGCGCGCCGTCGAGGGCCAGGCTCATCTCTACCACCTCCCGCTCGATGGGGTCATCCAGCTGCTCCAACAGGTCAGTCAGCGCTTGTTTGGCTCGTTTCGCTGCGCGCGGGTGCCAGTAGCGCGGCATCTCCTTCGCCAATTGCTCAATGCGAGGTTCGGGGAGGCCGTAGACCTTGCCCACCTCACGCAGGGCGGAACGGGCGCGCATCGTGGCGTAGGTGCAGATCATGGCCACGTGGTCTGCGCCGTAGGTTTCGTAAACGTAGTCGATCACCTCGTCGCGGCGGCGGGAGCAGAGGTCGAGGTCGATGTCCGGCGGGTCGGCCCGTTCCATCGAGAGAAAGCGCTCGAAGTAGAGGTTGTGGGCGATGGGATCGACGTCGTGGATGCCGACGCAGTAGGCCACCACCGACGAGGAGGCGGAGCCACGCGGGGAGACGGGCACGTCACGCGCGTGGGCGAAGCGGACGATGTCGGCGACGACGAGGAAGTAGGGCGCATAGCCCAGCCCATCGATGACGTCGATTTCGCGCCGCAGGCGGGCCTCGATCTCCGGGGAGACCTCGCCGTATAATTCGGCGACGCCTTCGAGGGCGCGCTCCCAGAGGGTCTCTCCTGCGGTACGTCCGGAGGGTATGTCGGGGGCGGGGAAGTGGAACTTGCCCAAGGGCAGATCGAAGCGGCAGGCGTCGGCGATGCGGGCGGTGTTCGCCAGCGCCTCGGGAAACTCGGCGAAGCGGCGCTGCACGCTTTCCTGGGACGGGAAGGCGAGGTCCGGCGGCGCGGGGAGGTCGCCCAGGCGGACGCCTTCCCTCATCGCCCGCAGAACGCGGTAGCGGCGGGCGTCGTCCGGGTGGAGGTAGTGGGTCGGGTGCGTGGCGACGATGGGGAGGCCCAGCCGCTGGGCCTGGGCCTGTGCGTTGGAGAACTGGGCCGGATCGCCGATCTCGACGAAGAGGCAGTCGCGGTCGAAGAGATCGGCGAGCGTTTCGGCGGTGTCTCCGTCGGCGAGGGCGATGAGGTCGCCGGTGTGGTCTGCCAGGTCGGCGAGTGGGATGCCGCGGGCGAGGGCGGTTTCACGGTCGGGCCGCGCCTGGAGCAGGGTGACCAAGCGGCAGAGGTTGCCGTAGCCGCGCTGGTTCTGGGCCAGGAGGATGGCGCTGCGATCTTCTTCGAGGGACAACTCGACGCCGACGATGGGTTGGATGTCCGCCTTGCGGCAGCGGACGACGAAATCGACGGCACCGTAGAGGGCGTTGGCGTCGGTGAGGGCCAGGGCGGGGAGGCCGGACTCGCGGGCGAAGTCGAGCAGTTCGGGGATGGAGGGGACGCCGTCAAGCAGGCTCCAGTGGGAGTGGAGGTGTAGTGGTATCCAGGTCATAGGCGGATCTTTTGGACCGCACCCTGGTTAAGTTTCAGTGCCGGGCGGCCGCG
>DSBO01000097.1 GCA_011046015.1 Thioalkalivibrio sp.
GCGCTCGGGGCGCAGTTCGCGCGGCAGCGTATCGTACTGCGGACCACCGACGGCGCCGAGCAGCACGGCGTCCGACTGCCTGGTGAGCTCGAGGGTGACCTCGGGCAGCGGATGACCCTCGGCATCGTAACCGGCGCCACCGATGGGGGCCTCTTCCATTTCGATCGACAGGCCGTGGTCACGGCGCAGGGCCTCGAGGACCTTCACGGCCTCGGCCACGATCTCCGGACCAATGCCGTCGCCCGGCAGTACCAGCAGTTTGCTCGTCATTGTTCTGTGCCTCTATCTAGTCAGTCTCGATGCCCGGGCATCGTGTTCAGGACGCGGTCTCGCGAAACAGCCAGGGCGCCTCGGCCCGGCGCTTTTGCTCGTAGGCGCGAATCTCGTCGGCATGCTGCAGGGTCAGCGCAATGTCGTCCAGACCATTCAGCAGGCAGTGCTTGCGGAAGGGATCGACCTCGAAGCCGAAGGCCTCGCCTGCGGGCGTGGTCACGGTCTGGGCCGCCAGGTCGATGACCAGGCGGTAGCCCTCGGTCGCCTCCGTCTCGCGGAACAGCTGGTCGACCACTGCCTCGTCGAGCTGGATCGGCAGCAGCCCGTTCTTGAAGCTGTTATTGAAGAAGATGTCGGCAAAACTCGGTGCGATCACGGCACGGAAACCGTAGTCGGTAAGTGCCCACACCGCGTGCTCGCGGGACGAGCCACAACCGAAGTTCTTGCGCGCCAGCAGGATCTCGGCGCCCTGGTAGCGCGGCTGGTTGAGCACGAACTCGGGGTTCACCCGGCGCTGGCTCGCGTCCATGCCGGGCTCGCCCGGATCGAGGTAACGCCAGTCGTCGAAGGCGTTGGGACCGAAGCCCGTGCGCTTGACCGACTTGAGGTACTGCTTGGGGATGATGGCGTCGGTGTCCACGTTGGAGCGGTCCAGCGGGGCCACGAGCCCATCCACGACGGTAAATGCCTGCATCACGTCTCTCCCGTTTCAGGACGCCAGTTCGCGCACGTCGACAAAATGTCCCGCCACGGCCGCGGCGGCGGCCATCGCAGGACTCACCAGGTGGGTGCGCCCACCCTGCCCCTGACGTCCCTCGAAGTTACGGTTCGAGGTCGAGGCACAGCGCTCACCCGGCTCCAGCCGGTCGGCGTTCATGGCCAGGCACATGGAACAGCCCGGCTCGCGCCACTCGAAACCGGCGTCGAGGAAGATCCGGTCCAGGCCTTCCTGCTCGGCCTGGGCCTTCACCAGGCCCGAGCCCGGGACCACCATGGCCAGCTTCACGTTATTCGCCACCTTGCGGCCCTTGACCACCTCGGCGGCGGCGCGCAGGTCCTCGATACGCGAGTTGGTGCAGGAGCCGATGAACACCTTGTCGATCGCAATATCGCTGATCGGCATGTTCGGCGAAAGCCCCATGTACTCCAGCGCCCGGCGCATGCCGTCGGCCCGCACGCTATCCATCTCCTGCTCCGGATCCGGCACGCGGCCGTTGACCGGCGCGACCATCTCGGGCGAGGTGCCCCAGGTGACCTGCGGCTTGATGCCGGCGGCGTCGATGCGCACCACGCGGTCGAACTCGGCATCGTCATCCGAATGCAGCTCGGACCAGGCTGCGACAGCGCGCTCCCACTCGTCGTCGCGCGGGGCGTAGGGACGGCCCCTGACATATTCGATGGTGGTCTCGTCCACCGCCACCATGCCGGCACGCGCGCCCGCCTCGATGGCCATGTTGCACACGGTCATGCGCCCTTCCATCGACAGCGCGCGGATCGCCTCGCCGCCGAACTCGATGGCATAGCCGGTGCCGCCGGCGGTGCCGATCTCGCCGATGATGGCGAGCACGATGTCCTTGGCAGTCACGCCCGGGCCGACCTGCCCGTCGACGCTGATGAGCATGGACTTCGACTTCTTCTGCAGCAAGGTCTGGGTGGCGAGCACGTGCTCCACCTCCGAGGTGCCGATGCCGAAGGCCAGGGCGCCGAAGGCGCCGTGGGTGGAGGTATGCGAATCGCCGCAGACCACGGTCATGCCCGGCAGGGTCGCACCCTGCTCCGGACCGATCACGTGCACGATACCCTGCCGGATGTCGTTCATGCTGAACTCGGTGATCCGGAACTCGCGGCAGTTGGCATCCAGCGTCTCCACCTGGGTGCGCGACACGGGATCGGCAATGCCGTGGCTGCGGTCTGTGGTGGGCACGTTGTGGTCCGGCACCGCCAGCACCGAGCCGCCGCGCCAGGGCTGACGACCCGCCAGGCGCAGGCCCTCGAAGGCCTGCGGCGAGGTCACCTCGTGCACCAGGTGGCGGTCGATGTAGAGCAGCGCCGTGCCATTTTCCTCGCGCACCACGTGCGCGTCCCAGAGCTTGTCGTAGAGGGTTCTTCCAGCCATGTTTCGGATCTCACTTGAGGATGGCGACCAGTCTACGCATCGCGTTACAATAACTCCAATTCATATTATTCATATAATTGATTCCTATAAGGAATAACAAAGGAGCCCTGCCCCATGGAGATACACGCCCTGCAGGCCTTCGTCGCCGTGGCCGAGGCGACCTCGGTCTCGCGGGCCGCCGAGGTCCTGCACCTGACGCAGCCCGCAGTCAGCAAGCGCCTCGCGGGACTGGAGGCCGAGCTCGGCTCGCCCCTGTTCGACCGCATTGGTCGACGCCTGGCGCTCACCGAGGCGGGGCGCACCCTGCTGCCCAATGCCCGGCGCATCCTGCAGGAACTGGAGGAGAGTCGCCGTCTCATCGCCAACCTGTCCCGCGAGGTACGCGGCCCGCTGAGCCTGGCCACCTCCCACCACATCGGCCTGCACCGGCTGCCCCCGGTCCTGCGGCGCTACACCCGTGACCACCCGCAGGTGGAACTCGACCTGCGCTTCATGGACTCCGAGGCCGCCTGCGCGGCGGTGGAGCACGGCGACCTGGAGCTGGCGGTGGTCACGCTGCCCTCCGCACCCGCGCCCACCCTCGAGACACGACTCGTCTGGGACGACCCGCTGGTGATCGTCACCGGCCTCAACCACCCGCTCGCCGGGCGCGGCCGGGGCCCGGTGGCGCTGCGCGAACTGGCTGCGTATCCCGCCATCCTGCCGGCGGTAGGCACCTACACCCGCGAGATCATCGCCAGCGCCATGGAGGCCACGGGCACCACGCTCAACGTCAATCTCGAGACCAATTACATGGAGACCATCAAGATGATGGTGTCCATCGGCCTGGGCTGGAGCGCGCTGCCGCGCACCATGCTTGGTCCCGAGCTGCGAGAACTCCATGTAGAAGAACTATGGCTGGTTCGCCAGTTGGGCACGGTGCGCCAC
>DSBO01000018.1 GCA_011046015.1 Thioalkalivibrio sp.
CCGGTGTCAAGAACCGTTCTTTCGGCGACGGCCCGACCTTCGTGCGGCAGTACAAGTGGCTGCTCGGCAACGTGGACCCGGTGTGGGGCGAGCAGGTGCGTAACCAGGGCGACGATCACGTGCGCTCGATCGACCCGGACAGCTTCCAGCCGCGCTACTTCACCATCAACGGTAACGCCTACGAGAACACGCACGAATACAACACCGAGATCGCCGGCCTGTATGGCGAGGCGGCGCTGGTGCGCTTCCTCAACGCGGGCGGCATGGTGCATTCGCCCCACTTCCACGGCAATCACGTGGAGATCGTCAGCGTCAATCACCAGAATTTTGCCAGTAACCGCAAGAAGAAGGACGTGGTCTCCATGTTCCCGCTGGATGTGCGCGACGTGACCTTCCCCTTCAATCCTCCACCGGATGCCTGGCCACCGGTGCCCACCGACCGGATGCAGCACTTCCCGATGCATTGTCATTCGGAGATGTCGCAAACCGCGGGTGGCGGGCTCTATCCGCATGGCATGCATGCGCCCATCGTCATGGGCATGACGCCATCCAGCGAGTCTGACCTGACACAGAGCGTGGCCAGCCTGCCGTGATGGCGGATGAGCGACCCGGACAATCAAGAGGAGAGAAGATCATGAGCAAGACCAGGACCAGCGGCGGCGGCATGGGCGGTGGTGACATGGGTGGTGGTGGCATGGGCGGCGGCGGCTGCAATGCCGGCATCACCGGCAACTGCGGCCTGCACATCGACGCGCCCGCCACGCCCAATCGTGTGACGCCCGATGTGGAGTTCTTTCTGAGCACCTTCATGCAGGGCAGCCAGGTCATCAATGGTGTGGAGGTCCCGGTCTGGGGCTTCAACATGGGGGGTGGCATTGATGGCATGGGAGACGGTGGTGGCGGCGGCGGCATGGGGGGCGCCATGCCGTCGCCCCCGATGCGCGTGCGCCAGGGCCAGATCGTGCACACGCACCTGAACGCCATGGCCATGATGGCGCCGCATACGGTGCATCATCACGGCATCGAGCCGGATACATTCAATGATGGGGTGGGGCACTACTCCTTCGATGTGCTGGGCGAGTACACCTACCAGTGGCGCGCCTCGCAGGCGGGGACCTACTTCTACCACTGCCACGTGAACACCGTGCTGCACGCGGAGATGGGTATGTATGGCGCCCTGATCATCGATCCGCCGGAAGGTCCGGGCCGGGTGTACCAGAACGGTCCGACTTACGACGTGGAGGCGATCTGGGCGGTGGACGACATCGACATGAACTGGCACTGCCTGCCCTGGGACGCTGCATTGTGTGGCGGGGATGCTGGTCTTAACAACTTCAACCCGGAGCTGTTCTGCATCAACGGCCTGGGTGAGGACCTGACCGAGACTGATGCTGCCGTGGTGGTCAACGCCAGTGTCGGTCAGCGGGTGCTGTTGCGCTACATCATGGCGGGCTACGTGCCACAGAAGGTGAAGTTCCCCGCGGCGCTGGGTCCCATCCAGGTCGTGGCCGAAGACGGTCGTCCGTTGCCGGCGGTCCAGACCCTGCCGGCTGGCAGCGAGATCCTCATGACTCCGGCGGAGCGCTACGAGCTGATATTCGAGCCGCAGACGGCCGGCTCCTTCCCGGTGGAGATCGACTTCTTCGACTACCGGGCGGCCTCCGGCAGCCTGCGCAAGATCGGCGCGATCCGCAGCCGGTTCAATATCAGCTAAAGCCGAACCGGGTGGTGGTCATGCAGCCACCACCCGGTCCTGTCCTGAGGAACAGAACATGAATCGATATCTTGTTTACGGGGTGTGGCTGCTGCTGATGGCCTCAAGCCCGGCATGGTCGTCGGCCGATGCCGAGCGGCTGCTGCTCCAGGCCGCTGCCGATGGTGATGCCGCGCGGGTCACGCGACTGATCAAGGAGGGAGCGGACGTGAACCAGGCACATCGTCCCTGGGAGCTCACGCCGCTGCTGGTGGCGGTGGGCGCGGGCGAGGCGGTGACCCGTGTGCTCATTCGTGCGGGCGCTGACGTAAACGCCGCGGACAGGGAAGGGGTGACCGTGCTCATGAAGGCGGTACATGGTGGTGACCCCGCCGTGGTCAGGCGGCTGCTCGAGGAGCCGGCACTGATGGTGGATACTCCCGGGCCGCGCGGCAACACGGCGCTGACCTATGCCATCCTTTATGGCCATGCAGAGATGGTGGAGGCGCTGATCGCGCGGGGCGCCGACGTGAACGTGGCGCGCGCCAACGGTACCACGCCGAAGGCCATCGCCGATCACATGCACGAACTGGCACTGGCCATGCCGGAGGGCGATGCGGATCAGCATGCGCATCATCCGCCCGGCCCGGCCGATCACGGCCATCACCTGCGCACCCGCGCCGAGGCTGTCGCTTCCTACACCCGCGTGCTCGCCGTCCTCGACGAGGCGGGCGCGGTTAGCGCGCCGCGGCAATGCCACCACGACCGCGGCCACAAGCAGCCGAGCCCGTCGCATCACTGACGCACGCGGGGACAGCCGGGGGCAGGCCACGGTTGTTGCTATCGGCGAAGCCAAACGCCGCCACCTGGTCTGCAACCGGTTTGTTTCTTTCCCGCCTGGCAGCAGGCCGCGGCCAGGCGGGTGTGCATGTGCCTGAAGCAAAAAAGCACACCAATCGGCGTTTGTTCAGGCCCCCTTCGGTTCGAACTCCGGCACCGAATCGATGCTGCGCAGCGGCTCGGCCCCCATGCATCGAATGTGTCGACTGCTGCCGGTTTTTCGGCATCCCGCTCCTTCGGTCCTGGCGTTGTGTGCGTCATCTCACGGATGTGACCCTCCGGGGTCACTAACCTCCGGACAACATTCTCGGAATCTGGTCCTGAGATGCTTGGGAGGTATGACCATGATCAAGAAACAATTCTCGATTGGCACTCTGGTGGGCGTCACGCTGCTCGGTCTGGCGGCCTGCAACAGCGGTGACGGGAGCGGCACCGGTACCATGTCGCTGCAGATTACCGACGCACCGGTGGACGATGCGACCAGCGTGGTCGTGGAGTTTACCGGCGTGACGCTCAAGCCGGCCAGTGGCGAGGCGATCGACTACACTTTCGATACGCCGCGCCAGATCGACCTGCTCGCACTGAGCGGCGGTGAGGCCGAGCTCCTGCTGGACGAGGCGATTCTGCCCGCGGGCCGCTACAACTGGCTGCGTCTGCACGTGAATGCGGGCAGGGATGCCACCGACAGCTACCTCGTCCTGGAGGACGGCTCCATGCCGGCCCTCTACATCCCGTCCGGCAACGAGTCCGGTCTGAAGCTGGTAAACGGCTTCAC
>DSBO01000167.1 GCA_011046015.1 Thioalkalivibrio sp.
GGGCTATACCGACAGCCACGTGGCGGTGACCTGGGTGGGGCGCGACGACAACCAGCCGGCAGGGCTCACCGGGGCCACCGGCGCCCTGCCGGTCTGGGCGGATCTCGTGCGCGCGATCCCCACACGTGCATTGTCGCCGGCCCGCCCCGAGAACGTCACCTGGGTACTGGTCGATCCGGCCAGCGGCCTGCTGGCCGAGTCGCGCTGCCCCGGGGCGGCGTGGATGCCCTTTATCGTCGGCTCGGAGCCCACCCGGCAGGCGGACTGTGCCGCGGGCATCGGGGGGACGATTCGGCGCTGGTTCCGCGGCGTCTTTGACTAGCCCGGGTTTTCCGCGCTGCCTGTCGCGGCCATCGGCGGTCCTGTGTAAACTGCGCGCAGCATGACAGACACCACCGACATTTCCCGTCTGGCCCGCCTGGCGGCGCTGCTGCTGGCGCTGACCGCGGTCGGCTGCGCCACGGCACCGGCACCGACGACCCGCGACCCGGGGACGGGGGCGAGTCCGGCCTTCCGCCCCGCGCCATCGGAGGCGCCGGCCACCCCGTCCTACCCGCTGTCGCCCGCGGCGGCCACGCTCGTGGCCCGTGGCGACGCGCTGCTCCAGGCCGGGGAGGCCGGGGCCGCCATCGCCGAGCTGGAGCGGGCGCTACGCATCGAGCCGCGCAACCCGCGCATCTGGCAGCGCATGGCTGTGGCACGGCTGGAGCTGGACGACCCCGAGCAGGCGGAGGCACTTGCGCGCCGATCCAACCGGCTGGCCATCGACAACCTGGCCATCCAGAGCCTCAACTGGCGCCTGATCGCGGAGGCGCGCCGGATGCTCGACGACCAGGCCGGCTACGAGGCGGCCATGAACCGCTCGGCCGAGTTGCAGGGCCGCTGAACGTGGAGGACGTGACGGCGCACGACGCCCTCGGGCCCGACGGACCCTTTGCCAGGCTGCTCGAGGGCTTCCAGGCGCGTCCGCAGCAGCAGTCCATGGCCGAGGCCGTGGAGCGCGCGCTGGCCGACTACGGCATGCTAATCGCCGAGGCGGGCACCGGCGTGGGCAAGACCTTCGCCTACCTGGTGCCGGCTCTGCTCTCGGGTGGCAAGGTCATCGTCTCCACCGGCACCAAGACCCTGCAAGACCAGCTGTTCCACAAGGACCTGCCGCTGGTGCGCAAGGCGCTGGGTGTCAATGCGCACTGCGCGCTGCTGAAGGGGCGGTCGAACTACCTCTGCCTGCACCGTTTCCGTTCCACCGTGGCCGAGGGCCGGCTGCGTGACCGTCAGCAGGTGGCCGATCTGCGCCACATCCGTGACTGGGTCGGGGTCACGCGCACCGGCGACATCGGCGAGGTCAGCGGCGTGGCGGAGAACGCCGAGATCTGGGCGCAGGTGACTTCCACGGTCGATAACTGTCTCGGGCAGGAATGCGAGGACTACGCCCGTTGCCACGTCGTGCAGGCGCGCCGTGCTGCCCAGGAGGCGGATGTGGTCGTCATTAACCACCACCTCTTCTTCGCCGACCTCGCGCTCAAGGAGGAGGGCTTCGGCGAACTGCTGCCGAGCGCGAATGCCGTGATCCTGGACGAGGCCCACCAGCTGCCGGAGATCGCCTCCGTGTTCTTCGGTCAGACGTTGGGCAGCCGGCAGCTGCTGGAGCTGTCTCGCGACAGTATCAGCGAGAGCCACAACGAGGCCCCGGACATGGCCGAGCTTCGCGAGCATGCGTCGGCCGTGGAGAAGGCCACGCTCGACCTGCGCCTGGCCCTCGGCCGGGCCGGCCAGCGCGAGCCCTGGGAACGCATTCGTCACAAGCCCGACGTCGCCGCCGGGCTGGACCTGCTCGGCGAACGCCTGGCGGCGCTAGCTGCCTCGCTCGAGATCGGCGCCGAGCGCGGCAAGGGGCTGGAGGCCTGCCTGCGCCGCGCTCACCTCGCGCAGCAGCGGCTCGAGCGTCTGCAGGCGCCGGATGAGCGCGCCATCCAGTGGTACGAGACCTTCACCCGGGCCTTCCAGCTCAACATCACCCCGCTGGACGTGGCCGAGCTCTTTCACAGCCGGCTGGCGGCCCATCCCTGCGCCTGGATCTTCACCTCCGCGACGCTGGCCGTGGGCGAGCGCTTCGACCACTTTTCCCACCAGCTCGGGCTCGGCGAGGCTGAGACCCTGCAGCTCGACAGCCCGTTCGACTACGCGCGTAACGCCCTGCTGTACCTCCCGGCCGGCCTGCCCGAGCCCAATGACCCGGGCTACACGCGCGCCGTGGTGGAAGCGGCCCTGCCGGTGATCCGTGCCAGCCGCGGGCGCTGTTTCATGCTGTTCACCAGCCACCGCGCGCTGCGCGAGGCGGCGGACCTGCTGCACGGGCGTCTGCCATTTCCGCTGCTGATCCAGGGCGACATGCCGCGCGGCGAGTTGATCGAGCGCTTTCGCGCCCTCGGCAACGCCGTGCTGCTCGGCACCAGCAGTTTCTGGGAGGGCGTGGACGTGCGTGGCGAGGCCTTGAGCAGCGTCATCATCGACAAGCTCCCCTTCGCCTCGCCGGGTGATCCGGTGCTGCAGGCCCGGCTCAACGCCATCCGCAGCGGCGGCGGCAACCCCTTCATGGACTACCAGCTGCCACAGGCCGTCATCGCCCTCAAGCAGGGCGTGGGGCGTCTGATTCGCGACGCCGCCGACCGGGGCGTGCTGATGCTCTGCGATCCGCGTCTACGCACCAAACAGTACGGCCGCATCTTCCTCGACAGCCTGCCGCCGGTCCCTGTCACTCGCGACCTGAACGGGGCGACCGGGTTCTTCAGCGTCGATGAGGCCGCCGGTCCGGCCGAACACACCCGGACATCCCGATGAAGATCCTGGCCATCGATACCGCCACTGACGCCTGCTCTGCCGCGCTATTCCTCGACGGCGAGGTGACGAGCCGCTTCGAACTGGCCCCGCGCCGCCACACGGAGCTCATCCTGCCCATGGTCGGCTCGCTGCTCGAGGAGGCCGGCCTGGCCGTGACCGACCTCGATGCCGTGGCCTTCGGCCGGGGGCCAGGCGCCTTCACCGGCCTGCGCATCGCCGCCGGCGTGGCCCAGGGCCTCGCCCTCGGGGCCGACCTGCCGGTGATCCCGGTTTCGACCCTGGCCACCATGGCGCAGCAGGTGATGGACGAGGCGGGCGCCGAGGCGGTGGCGGCCGCCCTGGATGCCCGCATGGGCGAGGTGTACTGGGGCTGCTACCGTCGGGACGCGGAGGGGGTGGCCGAGCCGGTCGGCCCCGAGACCGTGTGCGCGCCCCAGGCGGTCCCCGTGCCAC
>DSBO01000244.1 GCA_011046015.1 Thioalkalivibrio sp.
CTCACCGGTCTGGCCCGCGACATGGGTGGCCAGGAGGAAGGCGAGCTGCTCGACCCCGAGGTCGCCTTCTTCCACACGCTGGAAGTGGAGCCCGGCGAGCAGGCCCTGATCGCCCGCTGGCAGGTCGCCGACAACTACTACCTGTACCGCGACAAGTTCGAGTTCGAGCTCAGAGGCGCGGACAACGTCAGTCTCGGTGAGCCCGAATTCCCCCAGGGCAAGATGAAGGACGATGCCTTCTTCGGCCTCATGGAAGTGTACGTAGGCGAGGTGGCCATCCGCCTGCCGCTCAACCGCCCGGCCGAGGCCGTGGAAGGCCTGACCCTGGCGGCAAAATCCCAGGGCTGCGCCGAGATCGGCGTGTGCTACCCGCCGATCATCCGTGAAACCTCCTTCGACCTCAGGGCTGCCGCGGCGACCGGCACACCGGCGGCGGTCGCCGCGGCCCCGGCCGCGGGCGCCTCGTTCGGTGACATGGACTTCGGCAGCGTCGACAGCATCATGCAGGTGCTCACCGGCGGCAGCCTCGGCCTCATGCTCGGCATCAGCCTGGTGCTCGGCGTGCTCATCGCCTTCACCGCCTGCATGTACCCGATGATCCCCATCCTCTCCAGCCTGATCGTGGGCCAGGGCGAGAAGATGACGGCCCGGCGTGGCTTCCTGTTCTCGCTGGTCTACGTGGAGGCCATGGCCGTCACCTTCGGCCTCATGGGCGCGATCATGGCCGTAATCGGGGCGGGCGTAGGCATTCAGGCCTATTTCCAGAGTCCGGCGCTGCTCATCCCCTTCGCCATCCTGTTCGTGCTGCTGGCGATGGGCATGTTCGGTTTCTACAACCTGCAGGTGCCCTCCTTCATCCAGAGCCGCCTGAATGCGATCAGCAACAAGCAAAAGGGCGGCAGCCTCATTGGCGTCGCCATCATGGGCGCGCTCTCGGCACTCATCATCGGCCCCTGCGGCGGTCCGGTGCTGGTGGCGGAGCTGGCCTACGCCGGCGCCAGCGAGAGCGTGGTAAAGGGCTTCCTCGCCCTGTTCGTGTTCGGTAACGGCATGGGCCTGCCGCTGCTGCTGGTGGGCGTCACCGGCGGCAAGCTGCTGCCCAGGGCCGGCACCTGGATGAACGCGGTCAAGGCCGTGGCCGGCGTCATCCTGCTGGCCGTGGGTATCGTCATGCTCGAGCGCATGCCCGGCATCTTCCCCGTGGGCCTCACCATGACCCTGTGGGCGCTGCTGTTCATCGTCGGCGGCGTGTTCATGGGGGCGCTGGAACCGATCAAGGAGGGCGTGAGCGGCTGGTGGCGCTTCTGGAAAGCCATCGGACTGGTGTTCGTGTTCTACGGCTTCGTCGTCTTCCTCGGCGGCATGACCGGCGGCTCGAGCGTCACCGACCCGCTGCACGGCTCGCGCCTGCTCGGCGGTGGCACGGTGATGATGGCACCCGGCGGCGAAGGCCAGCCACAGGCCGGGGCCCCGCAGGCCAAGCTGCAGTTCAAGACCATCAAGACCCTGGACGACTTCCACACCGAGGTGGACAAGGCCAGTGCCGCCGGCAAGACCGTTATGCTCGACTTCTATGCCGACTGGTGCACCTACTGCAAGCAGTTCGAGAAGTACGTGTTCAGCGACCCGGGCGTGCGGGCCGCGCTGTCCGACACGGTACTACTCAAGGCGGACGTCACCGCCACCGATCGCGCGGACCGTGAACTGATGGAGGCGCTGGGCGTGTTCCTGCCGCCGGCCATCCTCTTCATCGGCGCGGACGGCGAGGAACGCCGTGACCAGCGCGTGGTCGGCCACATGGAGGCGGACCGCTTCCAGGCCCGCATCCAGCAGGCCTTCGGCAGCAACTGACCACAAAACGAACCAACCGGAATCACAGGCAACGCCATGCAACAGCAAAAGACCGGCAACATCGGCTTCATCGCCGCCCTGATCGTCGTCTCGCTCGTCTCCGTGGCGGCCGGCTACTGGTTCTACAGCCTGAGCCAGGACGAACCGGCCTCCCGGGCCGTTGGTGGCGCGAGCATGGCTGGCGGCCTGCCGGCCATCGACAGCCAGCTGATCGGCTCGCCCCGCCCCGACTTCACCCTGCCCGACCTGACGGGGGAGCCGCACAATATCGGCGCATGGGATGGCCAGATCGTGCTGGTGAACTTCTGGGCCACGTGGTGCCCGCCATGCCGCAAGGAGATGCCGGCCTTCATCGAGCTGCGCGAACAGTACAGCGCGCAGGGCTTCGAGATCGTGGGCGTGGCCATCGACGATCCGCAACAGGTGCAGGACTTCGTCGATACCCTGGGCGTCAACTACCCGATCCTGCACGGTGACGTGGATGCCATGGAGATCGCCAAGGCCTACGGCGACCGCTTCGTCACCCTGCCCTATAGCGTGTTGCTGGACCGCGACGGCACGATCCGCTTCATCCAGCCCGGCGAACTGCACAAGCACGTCCTCGAGGCCGAGATCCAGGCCCTGCTCTGACCCCTGCGGCGCCGGCCCTGCTCACGGGCCGGCGCAATGTGAACCCCATCGCATCTTCCGGGGTTCATGCCCCGAACATCGGCGATCATGCGTAAACTCTGCGCGATATAGACAATCCACCGGGGATTGGGCAGAATTCGCGGTTTCGATCTATACTATGAGACCATTTCCCACGGTTTCCCGGAAATTCGCCGCCAGATAACGTCGATTAATGGCCAGATTGCTGCTACTCAACGGTCCCAACCTCAACCTGCTCGGTTCCCGCGAGCCGGCGGTCTACGGTGCGGCCACCCTCGATCACATCGTCGAGACCCTGAGCGGCCGCGCGCAGATGGCCGGGCATCAGCTGGAGGCCTTCCAGAGCAACGCCGAGCACGCGCTGGTGGAGCGCGTTCATCAGGCCGCCCGCGACGGCACCGATTTCATCATCATCAACCCGGCCGCCTTCACCCATAGCAGCATCGCCCTGCGCGATGCGCTGCTCGGGGTGGCCATCCCCTTCATCGAGATCCATCTCTCGAATGTACACAAGCGGGAACCTTTCAGGCATCACTCCTATTTTTCCGATATTGCCGAAGGGGTGATCATGGGCTTTGGCGCCAAGGGCTACGAACTGGCCCTGGAAGCGGCCATCGCCGCCATCAACCACTCGAATTCCTAAGGGCTTTGCAGATGGATATTCGCAAGATCAAGAAACTCATCGAACTGCTGGACGAGTCCGGCGTGGCCGAAATCGAAATCAAGGAAGGCGAGGAGTCCGTGCGCATCAGCCGCGCGACTGCGCCGATGCCGAC
>DSBO01000089.1 GCA_011046015.1 Thioalkalivibrio sp.
CTGCTGGAGAGAGCACGATGACAGCCGAAGAGACCGCCCGGCGCGTGGCCGAGCTGAAGGCCGAGCGCAACGCCGTGATACTCGCGCACAACTACCAGATCGCCGAAGTCCAGGAGCTGGCCGACTTCCGGGGCGACTCGCTGGGCCTGTCGCAGCAGGCGGCGGCGACCGACGCCGACGTGATCGTGTTCTGCGGCGTGCACTTCATGGCGCAGACCGCCAAGCTGCTCTCGCCCGAGAAGACCGTGCTCATGCCCGACCCGGGCGCGGGCTGCCCGATGGCCGACATGATCACGCCCGAGCAGCTCCGGCGCTTTAAGGCCGAGCACCCGGGCGCACCGGTGGTGGCCTACGTCAACACCACCGCCGAGGTGAAGGCCGAGTCGGACATCTGCTGCACCTCCTCGAACGCGGTGCAGGTGGTGCAGTCGCTGGACGCGGACACGGTGCTGTTCATCCCCGACATGCACCTCGCCGACTGGGTCGCGCGCCACACCGACAAGCAGGTCATCGCCTGGGGTGGCTACTGCCCGACGCACGTGCGCATCAACCCCGACACGGTGCGTTACATGCAGGAGCAGCACCCGGACGCGATCTTCATCGTGCACCCTGAGGCGCGGCGCGAGGTGCTGGACATGGCCGACCTGGTGGCCTCGACCAGCGGCATGGCGAAGTTCGCGCATGAGACGGATGCGCGCGAGATCATCGTGGGTACCGAGCAGGGGCTGGTCGAGCGCCTGCAGGTGGAGCTGCCCGAGAAGACCTTCTACATCGTGCCGCACACCGTCTGCCCGAACATGAAGAAGACCACGGCCGCGAAGGTGCTGGCCTCGCTCGAGAACATGCAGTACGAGATCGACATCGACCCGGAGATCGCCGAGCGCGCGCGCCGCGCCGTCGAGCGCATGCTCGAGGTGAGCTGAGGCTGTTTGGCGCGCGCGGCCTGCGGTAGTATACTGAGATCGCGGACCCATCGCGAGAGCCGGAGACGAGACAGTGAGTGACAGGCTACAGGGGGTGATGGAACGGTTGTGCGCCGAGGTGGGCTTGGCGCCGCTCGATCGTGCATGCCTCGAGCGCCTGGCGTTCATGGTCGACTACGAGCACTTCCTGACCTTCGGCTCGGCCATCACCGAAGCCGCGTGGCGCATGAGCGCATCCGGTCCCGCGCCTGCCGAAGACGAGGCGGAACGCGAGCCAGATGCGGCAGCCGACACGCTCGGCCCCGAGGAGCGCCTCACCGTCGAGCGTGTCATGGCGCGGTGGGGGGACGATCCGGCGGCACTCGAGCGCTGGCTGCGGGAGGACGAGTTCCTTGCGCAGTTCAGTGACGGGGAGGCGATCGACTTCGCGCGCTTCACTGATCCGCTGGCGGATCCCGCGGCCCAGGCCGCGGTGATGCTGGATCGCGACCTGCACGCATCGGTCAGACGGGCGCGGGCGCAGGCCCGGCCGCGGGGGGCGCAGCGTGAAGGCATTGCCCGCTGAGTTCCCCGGCGCCGCGTTCCAGCCGATCTACACCGACGAGTTCCTGCGGCGCCTCGACCATCGGCGCTACCGCGAGCAGCAGCCGCGCGTGGCCGCCGTGGTCGAGCGCATCTGCCGCAGTCCCTTTCACCTGAGCCACCTGCTCGACATCCGCCACGGCCTTGACTGGCGCGGCAAGCGTGACCGGCACGTGGCCGGCGACCTACCGGGGCAATGCCATCATCTTCCTCAGCCTCGGATCGCACAAGGACCTGTTCGCCCGCGGGTAGCGGCCGCTGGCCGCGCACGCTCGCGTGGGGCGCCCTCGCCGGGCTGGGCGTCGGCGTGGTGCTGCCGCTGCTGGTGATCCTCGCGGGCGGGGCCGCGGGCATGCTCCTGCGCGGGCGGACGCAGTCGCTCGACATCGGGCAGATGCTCAACGACACCGCACCGGTCCTGCTCGCCTTCCTGGACTTGCCGCACAACATCGCCTACCAGATCGCGCCCGGACACACCGACTCGGCCGCCATCGCCTTCCTCGCGCCCGTGGTCGGCTGGGCGCTGCTGGGCATGGCGGCGGCGAGCATCGTCAGGCTCGTGAGGCGAAGATGACCGCGCAGCGCAGGACGAAGTGGTTGGTCATCGGCGTACTGGCGGGCGTGGCGCTCGGCTGGGCGTTGCCCACGCTGGTGGGCCCGGCCATCAGCGCCTACGGGCTGACGCTGCGGGAGAGCCCGCGCCTGAGCGACGCGATCCTGGGCGCCGGGTCGCTGGGCGTCTACATCGCGCAGGCCCCGTCGCTCTACCTCGCCCTGCACACCGCCGACCCCGCCTGGCCGGAGGCGCCGGTGAACGCCATCTCGTGGGCGCTGATCGGCGCGCTCATCGCGGCTTTCGTGCTGGCGATCGGCGATGCGAGCCGCAAACGGACAGCACATCGCCGACTCCTCGCGGGGGCTCTGGGCGGGCTGTTGATCGGCTGGCTGCTGCCCGCCCTCGCGGGGGTGTTGGGCGACTGCTTCGCCCACTGCTGGATGCACGAGGGCCTGCTGGGCGACATGGCGCTGGCCGGCGGCACCGCGCTGCGCGTGCTCGGGATACCGGCCGAGGCGCCGTGGCGGCTGCTCTGGGGGGCGGCACCGGGAGCGATGCCACCGCTCGCGGCCATCCCGGTGTCCGCGGCCATCTGGGCGGTGATCGGCGTCGGGGTCGCGGCACTTCCGCTGCTGTCGGGCAGGCGGGTGGGCGTCGGCGGTGAGGCGGACGTCGGCGGAACCGAGGCCGAGGAAGCGTAGTCCGAAGCGCCATCCGGCGCCGGCGTGCGCGTCGAGTTGGTTGCGGGAACCGGCGCGACCTTAACGATGTTTGACACCCGGAAGTGGCGCATCGGCCGGAGGTCCGCCGCCCCGCGCGGGGAATCTCCTCGCACGGTGCACGTACGGCGTGCTCACCGGCGTCGAGACCCTTTGACGCGACCGTCGGTTGTCTGAGGGAGCAGAAATGGAGGCTATCAAGGCCGCAGTCATCGGGTGCGGGGCGTTCGCGAGGACCCAGCACTTCCCGAACATCATGCGCTCCGAACGCCTCGAGCTGGTCGCGGGCTGCTCGCGCAGCGAGGAGAACCGGGCGTGGGTCGAGGAGCACTGCGCGCCGCGGTACACCACGCCCGATGCCGACGAGATCTTCGCCGACCCGGAGATCGACCTGGTGGTGCTGTCGGTGCCGCACGCAGTGCACTTCGAGTTGATGGTCGCGGCGATTGAGGCCGGCAAGCACGTGCTGGCCGAGAAGCCCATGACCA
>DSBO01000169.1 GCA_011046015.1 Thioalkalivibrio sp.
GCGTGGGGCGATGGGGGCGCTCGGCGTGTGATGGACGTGTGGCGCAGGGGGTGCGCTCTGCCTGGGGTCTTGGACACGCCGGGTGTTGTGTTGCGGCGTGACCGCCGATGCGGCGATCCACGTGCAAGGGGGAACATTCGCCACCAACGCTGCAACGACCGGTTGGCCCGCTGCTATGCCGCCCTCCTGGCGGACGTCCTGAACGTCCTCGGCGCGCGCCGGCAGTGCATGGCGCCGGGCATGCGATGCTGGGGCGAGGCGGCCACCCTCTATCGCCAGGCGGTGGCCGAGCCGCCCCAGCGGCCCTACCGGCTAGAGATGGAGGTCAGCTCCTCTCAGCGGTACACCAATCGTCCCTCCACCCGAGCAACGCGGTTCTGGTGGTCGCGCAGATACTCCTGCAGCACGTCGCGCAGGGAGGTGCTGACCACCCGTGGCCTGGCTAGGCGGGACATCTCGGCCGTGGTGATGCCCAGGTTGGCCTCGGCGTTACGCACGTGATAGTCTTGCAGCACCAACCGGTAGGTTCGTTCGTCCGCCACCGGTCGCCCACCGACGCGCAACGAGATCAGCCGGCGATTCGCCTCATCGTATTCGGCCACCACCCCGTGGTTCACCTGGAAGCACTCCCCCTCGCCGGTCCGATTCTCGGGGCGCATGATGTGCGCAAAGATCCGCTTCAGGTCCGCCCCGGTGACGGTGTGGCGAGTGAGCGCGTCGTCGTAGGGGTAGCAGGCGAGGAGGTCTTGCAGCGTCACCGCGGGGCCCAGCGCCTGAGCCCGGATCGACCCGCTGCCCACCATCATCACGTCGGCGTCGGTGGCCGCGACGAGGGCATCGGCGGTGAGATTGCCGAGTGAGGTCTCTACCTCGCGGCAGGGATGGGTGGCCTCCACACCCAGATGGACGATGAGCGTATTGTACTTGCGGTCGATGGTGTCGCGGAACGAGGCGATATACTCGCGCAACTTGGGATCGGGCTCGATGGTGCGAGTGTCGATCGGCACGAGCTTCCAGGAGGACTCGATGATGCTGTTGGTTTCGCCGTCCACCACGATGTCGAACCGCCCGATCTGATCGGTGCCCACGCCGGCGTGGGCGATCTGGATGCCGTTGACCACCGCCGGTTGCTCGAGCACCGTGTGAGAGTGCCCTCCGATGATCATGTCGACCCCCCACTCGGGATCGAGCATCGAGGCGAGTTCCAGGTCGGATTCGTAACCGATGTGGGTGAGCAGCACCGTCAGGTCGATGTCGTCGTTCTTGTAGGCGTTGGTGATGTGGCCGACCTCCGCGCAGGCCTCCTCGAGCGAGATAAAGCTGCCGATCTGCTCGTCGGGTACGATGCTGGACATGACCTTCTCTGTGATGACGCCGATGAAGAGGATGTCGTACCCGGCCACATGCATGACGTGGTACGGCCGCATCAAGCGCCGGTTATAGTTGCGGATGTACAGGTTCGCGTTGACGATCGGAAAGTTGGCCACCCGCTCGAGGAAGAGGAGATGGGGTAGCCCATAGTCGAACTCGTGGTTGCCCAGTGTCACCACGTCGGGCGCCACATAGTTCATCAGCTCGACGGTCGAGATGCCCCGGAACTCGGAGTCGATCAGCGAGCCCTGCATCATATCGCCCGCGATCACATAGATCACATTGTCTTCCTCGCGGCGCACCTTGTTCAGGTATCCGAGGAGGAGAGAGAGCCCGCCGATGAGGTGCCCACTCGGGCCCTCTGACTCGGCCACAAAGTCGCCGTGCAGGTCGTTCGAGTGCAGGATCGTGAACCGTCTTGTGCTCATGGGGCCTCCGCGCTCGCCCTGCCGAAGGGGAGGGCGGCTGTGTTGGGGTGTATGGCGGCGAACGGGCGACGGCGGAATGCTGCAAAGCGCCGCGCCGGAAGGCGATGCGGTGCTCGGCGCGCGGATACGGGTGACATGGCCCGGGCCCGCGGGCCGCGCAGGACGAGAGCGGCAGAAAAATAAGCGAGATGGAACTGGGCGTCAAGCGGGGGCACGGGCGCCGTTCGGAAGCCGAGGAGGGCCAAAAGTTGCGCAATCACCGACGGTGTGCCAAACTACCGTCACGTGCCGGACCCACTTCCCGGCGGTCATAGGGGTTCCTGGGGGACCGCGTTGACCGGCGTTTGGCGTCTCTCGGGTCCGGCCACCATGCACGGCGCACCCTCGATCGAGTGACCCGTTCGATCTTGGTGAGCCTGGAGGGAGGGCCCGGTGAGCCTCATTCATGCCGCGCGAGCGCCCGAGTTCAGCGACGACGTGCGCCTGTCGCCGCGCGTCATCATCGCGCTCCTGGCCATCGTCGTGTTGCCGGCGGTGCTGAGTTCCCCAAACATCTTTGAGGCGCGCAACCTGAGGCTGGCGCTGCTGCTCTACGCGCTCCTCGGGGCGCTCATTGCGCTGCACGCCCTGACGGATGAGTGGGGACGCTGGGTGACCGTCGTGACGCTGGGCGCCATGATCGTCGTTCTGCGCCTCGTGCTGCCGATGCCGGGCCTCCTGGCACTCTCTGCGCTGGCCGTCGTCGTGGCCGGCGTTGTCGTCGGCGCACCGGCGGTGGCCGTGCTCGGGGCTGCCGAGGCCGCGCTACACGTCGCCCTCCTCTGGCTCTCGGCCGAGATCCCCACGACAGAGGTCATCCTATCCCTCTGTATGGTCGTGGCCACCGCCGGGTTCCTGCTGTGGCTCCACCATGCCCTCGGCCAGCAGGTGCGCTGGTTCTGGGAGCACTTTGAGCGCCACCGCGAGCTGCTCGAGCAGGCGCGTGACCGGCAGGTGCAGCTCAAGGAGGCGCTCGATGCTCTCAGTCACGCCAACCGGGAGCTTGCCCTCGCCAACGACCGGTTGGCCGCCATGCGCGTCGCCGCCGAGACCGCGCGGACGAGCAAGGCCGCGTTCGTGGCCAACGTCAGCCACGAGCTGCGAACCCCGCTCAACATCGTGATCGGGCTGGCCGAGGTTCTTTTGCGCCCACGCCGGGATGGCGATCAGCCGTTGCCTCCCGGCGTGCGCGAGGACCTGGCGATCCTCTATCGCAACTGCGAGCACCTCTCGAGCATGATCAACGATGTGCTCGACCTCAGTCAGGTCGAGGCCGGGCGGTTGGCCCTCCGGCGTGAGTGGGTGGACATGAGCGCCCTGATGGCCAGCAGCCTGAGGATCGTACGGCCGCTCCTGCAGCAAAAGGGGCTGGCTCTTGAGGTCGACATTCAGGACGCCATCCCGCCGGTCTACTGCGATCCGCGACGCA
>DSBO01000004.1 GCA_011046015.1 Thioalkalivibrio sp.
ACGATGGAGCCATGACCGACGAGATCACGGACGTCATCAAGCACCGGGAGATCGGCTTTCGCGGGCCCCACCCGGATGCCCGTCAGGCGCACAGCGCTACGCTGTTGCTCCACGACGTCGACGGCGTCATCAGCGTCAACCCGCTGGATGACGTACGGGTCTCTGTATCCTACGATCTACGCAAGCTGACCCTGGCCGAGCTCGAGGGCGCCCTACAGGAGATCGGCTTCCACCTCGACAACGGCGTCATCTACAAGCTCAAGCGCGCTCTCTACGAATACACCGAAACCGTGCAGCGCGAGAACCTCGGCCTCGGCCGCCCCGACTGCACCGGAAACTGCGCGCAAAAACTCTTCGTCAAGCAATACCGCAATCGCCGCCACGGCTGCCAGGACGAGCGCCCAGAACACTGGCGCCGCTACCTCTAACCCGCCCGCTTCATCAGCACTTAAGAATTCTGTAATACACGCGCGCTAGACTCTCTGGCGTCGACAGGCCCGCTCGCGCCTTCGTCGGCAGCGCCGGCCCTGACAAACCCATAACAACAATCCGGCCCTCCCGCGGCCTGGAACAAGAACGGACTCCATGACCCAGGACACCATCGCCAATCTGCGACTCGAGATCGAACCCGTTTCACCGCGACACACGCTGGACGACGTCAGCCAGCTGTTTCTCGGCGATCGCTACACCCACCTGCTGTCACTGCCGGTGGTGGATGACGCCGGCCGCCCCGTGGGCACCGTCAGCCGTTACGCCCTGATGCAGGTGTACCTCAAGCATTACGGCCGCGAGATCTACGGCAGGCGCCCCGTCACCGAACTCATGAATACCGCCCCGCTGGTGGTCGCATTTCACGAGCCCATGGACTCCGCGGCACAGTACGTGGCCAAGCACATCCCCCACCCCATCACGGAAGACTTCATCATGGTGGACGACGGGCGCTACTGCGGTATGGGCATCGTGCTCGACCTGCTGCGCGCCATGGAGGCGCGCGTGTCGTTGCAGACGAGCGCCCTGCACGAGGCCTACCGCGACCTGAAGCGCTCACAAACGCACCTCGTGCAGTCGGAAAAGATGGCCTCGCTCGGGCAGATGGTCGCCGGGGTCGCGCACGAGATCAACACGCCGCTCGGCTATGTGAAAAACAACCTGGAAATGACCCGCGAGGTCATCGACCAGGCCCGCGAACTGGTACGCAGCTATCAGGATGTCGTACTCATGCTCACCGACGAGAACGCCGATGCCGATGCGCTGCAGGCCCGTCTGGGACTGGCCATGGAACTGGGCGAGGCGCTGAACGACGAAACCTTCGAAGACGTCATGCAGCTGCATCACGACAGCCTCTTTGGCATCGATCAGATCGCCGAACTCGTTCTCAACCTCAAGAATTTCTCGCGCCTGGACAAGGCGAAGACCGAGGACGTGAACCTCAACCAGTGCGTGGAGAGCGCACTGGTCATCGGCAAGAACGTCATCAAGGACAGGGCGCAGATCATCACGCGCCTCGATGACTTGCCGCCGGTATCGTGTAGCCCCTCGCAGATCAACCAGGTGCTGCTCAACCTGGTCACCAACGCCGCCCAGGCCATGGAGACCCCGGGTGCCATCCTCATCAAGAGCTGGTTCGATGACGACTTCGTGCACGTTTCTGTACACGACAACGGCAAGGGCATGCCGAAGGATGTGGTCGACCGGATCTTCGACCCCTTCTTCACCACCAAGCCGGTGGGCGAGGGCACGGGACTCGGGTTGGCCATCTGCTACCAGATCATCGAGCAGCATGGCGGCCGCATCCGCGTCGCCTCCGAAGTCGGCAAGGGCACGAAATTCGTCGTCAGCCTGCCACGCAGCCAGGCGGCACTCAGCAAGGCGAGCTGACGCCTACCGGAACCCACAAGGAGTATTTCCATGACGGACAAATCGAAGATCCTCTTCATCGACGACGAAGAGCGCATCCTGCGCACCCTGAAGATGCTGTTTCGTGGCCGCTTCGACGTGTTTACCACCATGGAGCCCGAAGAGGCCTTCGAACTCGCGCGGCGCGAGCGCATCGACGTGATCGTGAGCGACCAGCGCATGCCGAAGATGTTTGGCGCCCAGGTACTTGCACGGGTGAAGGAGATTTCGCCCAACACCATGCGCATCCTGCTCACCGGCTACTCCGACATGGATGCCGCCATCGAGGCCGTGAACCAGGGCGAGATCTTTCGCTACATCAGCAAGCCGTGGAACCCGGAAGACATCGTCGCGACCGTTACCGAGGCGGCCGGGATTGCGCGCGACCTGGTCGAGACCGCAAATGCTGCGGCGCTGGACATTCTACCGCCCATGCCCAACCTGCTCGTCATCGACGACGACCCGAGCACCGTCGCACTGGTGCGCGGCATCGTTGGCCACGAGGCCACCGTGCATCACGCCAGCTCGCCCGAATCTGCCTTCGAGCAGCTTGGCCGCGATGACATCGGCATCGTGATCACTGAACTGCGGGTGGCGGGACAGGACATCAGCGCGGCCATCCACAGCCTGAAGCGCTACAAGCCGGACGTGCTCACCATCGCCCTGACCTCGTTCACGGACACCAATGCCCTGATCGACCTGATCAACCACGGCCAGGTGTATCGCTTCCTGCCCAAGCCCGCCAACCGGGCCCTGCTCGAGCGCGCCATCCACGCCACGGTCGCACATCACCGGCAGCTCGTGGCCTCCCCGCACCTGCTCAAGCGGCACCAGCCCCGACGCGCCGACGAGAACGAGAGCCGACGCGTGCCGGCGAGCATACTCGGGTTTCTGGACAAGCTGCGCGCGCAGGCCCAGGCCCGGATCGGCCGCTGAGGCGTCGGCATGAAATAGCTCTTGCAGCCGCACGACCAGGCGTTAAGCTTGTGCGACGATGCAAGACGCCGAACTCTTACGATACAGCCGCCAGATCCTGCTCGCCGACGTGGGCACCGAGGGCCAGCAACGCCTGCTGGATTCGCAGGTGCTGATCATCGGCGCGGGCGGGCTGGGCTCGCCGGTCGGCATGTACCTGGCGGCCGCCGGCGTCGGTCACATCACGCTTTCGGATTTCGACACCGTCGACCTTACCAACCTGCAGCGCCAGATCGCGCACACCACGCAGGACATCGGCCGCGCCAAGGTCGAGTCCATGGCGAGCCGTATGCACGCCCTCAACCCGCAGGTAAAGATCCATGCGGTGAATCACGTGCTGGAGGGCGGCGCGCTGCTGGAGGCGGTGGGGCGGGCGGATCTGGTGCTGGAC
>DSBO01000133.1 GCA_011046015.1 Thioalkalivibrio sp.
ATTGAGCAGGATCAGCAAAAGCCTCGGCGGCGAAGTGGCGGACACGGGTCGCAGTCCGATAGACTCTCGCGCATGACCCAGACCGCCGCCATGGACCTCAGCCAGCACACGCCGATGATGCAGCAGTACCTGCGCATCAAGGCCGACTACCCGGACATCCTCCTCTTCTACCGCATGGGGGATTTCTACGAGCTGTTCTTCGAGGACGCGCGGCGCGCGTCCGAGCTGCTGGACATCACGCTGACCGCCCGCGGCCAGTCGGCCGGCGAGCCCATTCCCATGGCCGGCGTGCCCTATCATTCCGCCGAACAATACCTGGCCAGGCTGGTGCGCCTGGGCGAATCGGTGGCCATCTGCGAGCAGGTCGGCGACCCGGCTACGGCCAAGGGGCCGGTGGAACGCCAGGTGGCGCGCATTGTCACGCCAGGCACCCTCACCGAGGAGGCCCTGCTCGACGAGCGGCGCGAGAACCTGCTGGTGAGCGTCTGCGGCCGCGAGGGGCGCTTTGGCCTGGCAAGCCTGGAACTCTCCAGCGGACGCTTCGTGGTGCAGGAACTGACCGGCGACGAGGCGCTGACCGCGGAGATCGAGCGCCTGCGCCCGGCCGAACTGCTCTACCCGGAGGACAGCCGCCCGCCTCTGGGCGACCGCCCGGGGCTCACCCGCCGTCCGCCCTGGCACTTCGAGGCCGACACCGCCACCGAACAGCTCACCCGCCAGTTCGGCACCCATGACCTCGCCGGCTTCGGCTGCGAGGACGCGCCGCTGGCCGTGGCCGCCGCCGGGGCCCTGCTGCAGTATGTGAAGGACACCCAGCGCGCCGCCCTGCCCCACATCAACAGCCTGCGCCGCGAGCGCCAGGGCCACAGCGTGGTGCTGGATGCCGCCAGCCGCCGCAACCTCGAGCTGGAACAGAACCTCCAGGGCGGACAGGACCATACCCTCGCCGCGGTACTCGACCAAACGGCCACGGCCATGGGCAGCCGCTGCCTGCGGCGCTGGATCAACCGCCCGCTGCGCGATTCCGAGGTCCTGCGCGGCCGCCATCAGGCCGTCGCCACCCTGATCGAGTCAGGCACCTTCGAGGCGCTGCGCGAGCAGCTGCGCGGCATCGGCGACGTGGAGCGCATCCTCTCCCGCGTGGCGCTCAAATCCGCGCGCCCACGCGATCTCGCCACCCTGCGCGATTCGCTGGCACGCCTGCCCGAGCTGCAGGGGCGGCTCGCCGACCTGGACGCCCTGACGCTCGCCGGACTGGCCGCGGACATCGGCACCCACCCCGAGGTGGAGGCTCTGCTATCTGCAGCCATTATCGATCACCCGCCCATGCTGATCCGCGACGGCGGCGTGATCGCACCAGGCTTCGACGCCGAGCTCGACGAGCTGCGGGCGCTCTCCGAAAACGCCGACCAGTTCCTGGTGGACCTCGAGACCCGCGAGCGCGAGCGCACCGGCATCAGCACCCTCAAGGTGGCCTACAACCGGGTCCACGGCTACTACATCGAGATCTCGCGCGGGCAGGCCGACAGGGCGCCGGAAGACTACACGCGCCGCCAGACGCTCAAGGGCGCGGAGCGCTTCATCACTCCGGAGCTCAAGCGTTTCGAGGACCAGGTCCTCTCCGCCCGCGAACGTGCGCTGGCCCGCGAGAAGGGCCTGTACGACGAGTTGCTGGACCGGCTCATCGTCCACCTGCGCCCGCTGCAGCGGGCCGCCGACGGCCTGGCCAGCCTGGACGCGCTGACCAACCTCGCCGAGCGGGCGGCCACGCTGGACTACGTCTGCCCCGAGCTCACCGCGGCACCCGGCATCCACATCGAGGGCGGTCGGCACCCGGTGGTGGAGCAGGTGCTCGACGAGCCCTTCGTGCCCAACGACACGCAGCTCGACGACGAGCGGCGCATGCTCATGATCACCGGCCCCAACATGGGCGGCAAATCCACCTACATGCGCCAGGTGGCGCTGATCGTGCTCATGGCCCACATCGGCAGCTACGTGCCGGCCACGGCCGCGCGCATCGGACCGGTGGACCGCATCTTCACCCGCATCGGCGCCTCCGACGACCTCGCCTCCGGACGCTCCACCTTCATGGTGGAGATGACCGAGGCGGCCAACATCCTCAACAATGCCACCGCCCACAGCCTGGTGCTGATGGACGAGATCGGCCGCGGCACCTCCACCTTCGACGGGCTGTCGCTGGCCTGGGCTTGCGCCGAGCACCTGGCCGTGCACAATCGCGCGTTCACCCTGTTCGCCACGCACTACTTCGAGCTCACCACCCTGCCCGAGCAGGTTGCGGGCATCCGCAACGTGCACATCGACGCCGTCGAGCACGGCGACAGCATCGTCTTCCTGCACAGCGTGAAGGAGGGGCCGGCGAACCAGAGCTACGGCCTGCAGGTGGCGCAGCTGGCCGGGGTGCCACGCGGCGTGATCCAGCGCGCCCGCGAGCGCCTGCGCCAGCTCGAGGAGCAAAGCGCGCGCGGCGCCGACGCCACGCCGCAACTCGGTCTGCCGCTGGACGCCGCGCCGGGGCCGCACCCGGTGATCGAGGCGCTGGCGGACGTGAACCCGGATGACCTGAGCCCACGCCAGGCGCTGGATGTGCTTTATTCGCTGAAGGACCGGCTGGAACCGCAATAAGTCCTACACGGCTTACGGTTTGTCGAACCGGCTGCGGTTTCTGATTATGATAGCCGCACGCAGTGCGCGAGCCTTGTCACTGAAGGAGGACAACATGACTTTCGTCGTCACCGAAAACTGCATCAAGTGCAAGTACACCGACTGCGTGGAGGTCTGCCCGGTCGACTGCTTCCACGAGGGCCCGAACTTCCTGGTCATCGACCCGGACGAGTGCATCGACTGCACCCTGTGCGAACCCGAGTGCCCGGCAGAAGCCATCTTCCCCGAGGACGACGTGCCGGAAGGCCAGGAGCAGTTCCTGGAGCTCAACGCGGAACTGGCCAAGAGCTGGCCCGTGATCACCCAGCGCAAGGACCCGCTGCCGGACGCCGAGGAATGGGACGGCAAGTCCGACAAGCTCCAGTACCTCGAGCGCTAGGCCAGGTACAAGGCATCCACCCTGCCTGAATCCCCCCTGCATCTCATCCCCTGCGGCGAGGACGCCCTGCGCGCCCTCGCCGCGCGCGTGATCGCGCGCGGCGCCGACACGCTGCCCGACCTCGACCACGTCGTCATCCTGCTGCCCGACCTCACCGCCGCCCGTCCGCTGCGCCGCCATCTGCTGGAC
>DSBO01000235.1 GCA_011046015.1 Thioalkalivibrio sp.
CGGCGATCAGGCCGGTCTCGTCGTCATCCTCGGGCATTGCGTAGTCTTCGTAATGTTCCTCGGCGCCGGGAGGGTTTGGGTTCGAGGCCGTGCCGCCCGAGGCGATCATGTGGTTGACCGCTGGTGACTGGTAGGTGTGTTCGCCTGGGATGAGGTCGTCGAAGCCTTGGCGGTCGTAGTAACCGATGACCATGCCCACCGCGGTGGGGCCGCAGCCGTGCCGCCACGCATACGCGGGCACGCCGGGGATCGTGGTGGCCGCCTTGGCTGCATCGGGGGCTGGTGGCTTGTAGCCCGGCGGCGGAACCGGGCCCGTGGTTGAGCGCGGAGGCGTCTGCGCGGAGGCGGCGATAGCAAGTGTAAGCAGAAACCCGAGCGCAAGCCGCGCCCGAAGCGCTGTGTCGAGCATGGCATGGATCTCCTCTGTGGCCCCGGTGTCCATTCTATCGAAACGCTCTAGCCGAGTGGCGCGAGCAGCCCGATCAGGCCCAAACACCCCGTCATTGTCGGCCAAGCGAAGCCATCTCGTCTGCATAGGGTGTGATTCCCGGTCGAGATGGCTTCGCCTCGCTCGCAATGACGGGATCACATGGTTCCTGCGTCAATCCGCTAAACGGATACATTCTATCACGTTTGGCGGAAGTTCGTGCGCCGGCTCGCGGGGATGCTCGCCCCGCCGAATATCCACGTCGCCTATCTTGTCCACTTCTCCATGAGCTCCACTCGGCGCCCGCTTTCGCCCCGCTCCGAGGCCCGTCGCCGCCGTCGGCCTGGCGCGCAGGCTTTTCTTTCGCCCGCGGGACACGTAGAATCGCGCCCCTATGAAGGATCGGGCATATGAACTCGGCCACGAGCGCGTGGGGCGTCTTCTCCTCCGCTACTCGACGCCCGCGATAATAGCGATGACGGTCAACTCGCTCTACAACGTGGTCGACACCGTCTTCGTGGGCCGCGGCGCAGGGACGCTGGCGCTGGCGGCGCTCGCCGTGTCGTTTCCGATCCAGATGTTCATCCTCGCGATTGCGCAGGTGGTGGGCATCGGCTCGGCCTCGATTATCTCGCGCGCCCTGGGGGCGGGCGATCTGCGGCATGCGGAACGGACCGCCGGCACGTCGTTTGCCGCTGTGACGGTGCTGAGCCTCTTGCTGACGGCCGGCGGTCTCGCGTTCCTGAAGCCGCTGCTGCGGCTGTTCGGCGCGACGCCCGAGGTCCTTCCCTACGGGATTGAGTACCTGTCTGTGATTATGGGGGGTGCCTTCTTCTTCGCCTTCGCCGTGTCGTCGCACAACATCGTGCGCGCGGAGGGCAACGTGAAGATGGCGATGTACAGCATGATCCTCGGGGCGGTGGTGAACGTCATCCTCGACCCGGTATTCATCTTCGGGCTCGGGCTCGGGATACGCGGCGCGGCCATCGCGACGGTCATTGCCCAATCGTGCTCATTCGCGTTCCTCATCTGGTACTTCCGCAGCGGCCGGAGCCTGTTGCGCATGGGGCGGCTGGACTTGCGTCCCGACGTTGGCGTCCTGCCCGAGATGTTCGCCATTGGGGCATCGTCGTTGGCGCGCGTGGCGGCGGGGAGCGCGATGGCCATCGTGCTCAATAACTCGATCGCCCATTACGGCGAGAATGTGCACCTGGCCGTGATGGGCGTGATCCAGCGTGCGTTGATGCTGTTCTTGATGCCGCAGTTCGGCCTCATCCAAGGCCTGCAACCTATCGTGGGGTTCAATTACGGGGCCGGGAATACGGCGCGCGTGCATGGGGCTGTCCATCGGGCCGTCGTAGCGGCTACGGCTTTGTCCTCGGTCGGCTTTGGCGTGTTGATGCTGCTCCCAACCCCCATCCTCAGCCTGTTCAGCAGCGACCCGGTCCTGATCGACGCGGGCCGCGGCATCGTGCGCGTGGTCATCGCGATGTTTCCGGTGGTGGGCTACCAGATCGTGGGCGCGAGCTTGTTCCAGGCACTGGGCAAGGCGGGGCCGGCGCTGTTCCTGTCCATGTCGCGCCAGGTGTTGTTCCTGGTACCGCTCACGTTGCTCCTGCCGCTATGGTTAGGCCTCGGGGGAATCTGGTGGTCCTTTCCGGCTGCGGATGGGCTATCCGTCGTCGTCACGGCCGTGTGGGTGCGTCACGAGATGCGCCTCCTGCGCGGCCACGCCTCTGCGCATGAAGTCCCGTCCACCGCCGCTTGAATCACCACGCAGTCCGCTCAGCGGTTGATCGAGATCCAGGCGCGGGCTTCCCGGGTTTCCCTCGCTTGGTCGAATCGCCCCGCGGCCTCGAGCGCGATGGCAGCCCGATCGAGCGCAATGAGCACAACGTTCTTGGCCACCGCGTCGCGCTCGACTGCATCGCGGGCCGCTTCGAGGGCGCCCTCGATGTCGCCGTGCCGGGCCAGGGCCTCGGCGAGTCCAGGGTAGAAGTCGGGGTACTCAGGCGCCAAGGCGACGGCTCGGCGATGCGCATCGAGGGCCTCGGTGACTTCGCCGCATGCCAAGAGGGCGTTGCCGAGGCAGGCATGCAGGTTTGGGCTCGAGGGGCGCTGCGCGATGGCTGAGCGCCACGCGACCGCGGCCCGCTTGTGTTCCCCGGCGCGCTCGAGGGCCGTCGCGCAGAAGGCATGCGGGAAGACGGTGTCGGGATGCTGCTGCGCGAACGCGTCCCAGATGCCAAGGCGTTCTTCAGCAGCTGCCGACTGGCGGAGCAACCGATCCGCCCGGTCGTAGGCGGGCCAGAAGTCAGGCGATAGATCCAGCATGCTTTGGTAGGCATCCGCTGCGGCATCGAGTTGCCCGGCAGCCTCAAGCGCCTCGGCCAGACACACCTGGAGATCCTTGCTGCGCGGGGAAACGGCCAGGGCCTGTCGACATGCCTGAATGGCGCCTTGGGGATCTCCTTGGGCAAGGCGCCCGCGACCCGTCCGTATCGCATCAAGCAGGCCCTCGGTGACGTTGGGACCGCCCATGGGCGGGGGGACGGGATGGGTGAGGTCATCGGCGCAATTGCGAAAGGGATGCCAGTAGATGAAGTCCTTCCGGGCGGGCGGCAGGCAGAGGGTGGGCAGAAGGTGCAAGGCCTCGAGGTCGGTCACGCGGTAGAGACCCTGGAACGATTCCGCATAGTCCTGCGGGAGGCTGATGCCGGCGAATGCGCACCAGGTCTTTGTGCCGCGCGACTCGAACACGGGAAAGAAGAAGCGCATCGGCGAACCGTCGGCCGCGGCGCTCGAGGGAAGGACGGCCAG
>DSBO01000078.1 GCA_011046015.1 Thioalkalivibrio sp.
CGCGGCGGGCACACCGGCACGCAGATGCCGCAGGCCACGCACTCGTCGGCGTCGAAGCTCACCTCGCGGCTGACCGGGTCCATCGCCAGCGCCGCGGTGGGGCACACCACGATGCACGCGCCGCAGTCGGTGCAGCGCTCGTCATCGCGCACCACGTCCTGCTCCAGCGGCTGCACGCGCACGCCCTGCTCGCGCATCCACTCGATGGCGCTCTCGATGTTCGCCGGCTCGCCCACCAGGCCCAGCACCATCAGCCCCTCCTGGTCCTGGGTGATGTCGGCGCGCAGGATGTTGAAGCCCAGATCGTAGCGCCGGATCGCCGTGGACGTCACCGGCTGATCCAGCAGGTCCTTCGGGAAGTGCAGCACCACGCGGCTCTCGGCCATCCTACTCACACCCCTCTTCGCCCACGGGGCGATACTTGAGCGGCTTGAAGCCCTGGCCGCTGTCGGCCGAGGGCAGCGGCGCGACCGGCTCGCTCAGCACGAACTGCCCGGCCGCCACCTGCCCCTTGAGCTTCTCCGCGATCTCCTTCGCACGCACGTAGCTCGACAGCGGCGTGGTCGGGACCTGCCGGCCCTCGATCTCGATGCTGCCGGTCTTGAGGTCGGCGTAGGACACGTTGCCCAGCGGTGCGCCCTCATTGAGGCCGTAGTTGCGGCTGTAGTCGATGATGGGCGCGGTGATGTCCGCGTCGCTCACGCTCGTCTGGAAGGCGATCTCCTCGTCCAGCACCGGGATCGCCGTCCCCAGCCCCACGGCCAGCGACACGCCGTAGCCGTAGAAGCTCACGCCCACCACGTAGCGCGGGTCCATCTGCTTGAGGTCGCCGACGGTCGCCAGCGTCCCGGAGCCGCCGGTGGGCACGCCGCGCTCGTTGCGCGCGCCGATGGGGTGGTGCTGCGTACCCTGCCAGTAGACGTAGCCCTGCGCGCCGCCCAGGAAGATGCGCGTCCCGATGCCGATGGTCCGATAGTAGGGATCGTTCAGCAGCGGGCTGAGCTGCCCCGCGGAGCAGTAGTTCGCGCTCCCCAGGTCGCGCTTGACCACGCCCATGTAGGTGTAGATGTCGCGGTCGGCATACACGTTGACCGCCACGTTGTAGTTCTGGTAGGCGTTGCGCGGATTGAGTATGTACGCCTCGTTCAGGTCCGCGAGGTTGATCCAGGTGTCCAGCTCGCGGCGCGGGTAGCAGTCGGTGCCGTAGGCCTCGGCGTGCAGGCGCACATCCTTGCCCGCCACCAGGTCCTCGATCACGTGGCCGCCGCCGTAGCTGAAGCGCCCGGGGTGCTCGCGGTTGAGCGGATCGCCCTCGGCCACCTCGGTGGCGCCGATGTAGAGGTCCACCGCGGCCAGGCCGGCGTAGGCCGGCACGTCGTTGAGCCACGCCTGCGCGATCTTCATGCGCGGCGTGCTGTGGCCGATGTTCAGGAAGGCGCCCGAGGAGCACATCGGCCCCAGCGTCCCCGTGGTCACCACGTCGATCTTGTCCGCGGCCGCGGCCGGGCCCAGCTCGGCGACCACCTCGACCATCTCCTCGGCGGTCACCACCACGACCTCGCCGTTGCGGATCTTCTCGTTGATCTCGTCATAGCTCTTGGGCAACGGTATCACTCTCTCCGATCGGCGCCCGCGGGCTCCGATGACGCCCGGGCGCGCGGTATTCGCGTTGTGCGGCAGGTGCGGCCGATCCCTGCGCTGCGCCCCGAGGGGCGCCGCGGCATAACCATGCGGATCATCACCTGTGCTTCGGGTCTGCTGCGCCCGAACATCACGGGACCTCCTCTCAGGTCGTCTCCGGCGCCTCGAACAGGTCGGTGGACAGGTAGCGCTCGCCGGTGTCGGGCAGGATCACCACGATCAGCCGGTCGCGCAGCTCCTCGCGCGCGGCCACCTGCAGGGCGGCGCACGCCGCCGCGCCCGACGAGATCCCCGCCAGGATGCCCTCCTCGGTCGCGAGCCGCCGGCCGGTCGCCTTGGCATCGGCGGTCGTCACGGTCAGCACCTCGTCGAGCACCTCCGGGTCGAGCACGCCGGGCACGAAGCCCGCGCCGATGCCCTGGATGCCGTGCGGGCCGGGCGCGCCGCCCGACAGCACCGCCGACTCCTCGGGCTCCACGCCGATGAGCCGCAGCTCCGGCCTGCGCGGCTTGAGCGCGCGCGCAAGGCCGGTGATGGTGCCGCCGGTGCCGATGCCCGCGACGATCACATCGACCGCGCCGTCGGTGTCGGCCCAGATCTCCTCGGCGGTGGTGCGCTCGTGGACCGCCGGGTTGGCCGGGTTCTCGAACTGCTGCAGGATGAGGTAACGGTCATCGGCATCCACGAGCTCGTGCGCCGACCGGATCGCCCCGTTCATCCCCTCCGCGGCAGGGGTCAGGACGATATCAGCGCCCAGGGCCTTCAGCAGTCGCCGACGCTCTTTCGACATGCTCTCGGGCATGGTCAGCACGAGGCTGTAGCCCCTGGCGGCGGCCACGAAGGCGAGCGCGATGCCCGTATTCCCCGACGTCGGCTCCACCAAGATCGTGTCGGCATCAATGGCGCCGGCTCGCTCGGCCGCCTCGATCATCGCCACGCCGATGCGGTCCTTGACACTCCCAGCGGGGTTGAACGACTCGAGCTTCCCCGCCACACGCGCCGGCAGCCCTTCGGCCAGCCGATCCAACCACACCAGCGGTGTGTTGCCCACCAGCTTCGTCACGTCCGTCGCTATCTTCATGGCTGCCCTCTCCGCTCCTCTGCGCCGGCTTCCCCGTACACGAAAACAGGCCCCAGTGCCCGGGTGCCGTGGTACATGGCAGCAGGGCGGGGCCTCGTTCAGCGCGACATCATCAGATACGGTCGCCGGATGGCGCCGACCGTGTCAACCGTCACCTCAATCTGCGTAGTCACCACCATAGTTCGTCCTCTCGCGCGCGTCTGCTCCCAAGATGCGCCGAGGATAGCACAGCGACTCGGGCTTGTCAACACCCCGCGCAACCCTTGCCTCGGAAGAGACGGCGGGGGATTCGGGTGCTGGCGGGGACAGCACCTTCCTCCCCCACCAATACGGTCTACGTTCGGCACGGCCCTACGTCCTGACCATTTGACGTATACCCGCTCCGGTATGTTCACCAAACTAGCCAAGTTCATCGATTCCTTCGCCCGGCGGGCTCAGTTCTCGTCGTCGGAGCCCGGCAGCGGCGCCAGCTCCCCCGCGCGCCCCAGCGCCGCCGTCCGGCGCAGGCGCGCCACCACG
>DSBO01000214.1 GCA_011046015.1 Thioalkalivibrio sp.
TCCGCACGAAAAAAGGCGCCCCGTTGCCGGGGCGCCTTTTTCGCGTTCTTCCCTGAATCCGGTGAGGTACCGGGCTTACTTGGCGTTCAGGTAGCCCTGCAGCGTCTCGTTGTCCGGGGCCTTCACGGTCATGCCGTTCGGACCGGCGCCGATGGCGGTGGCGAGCTTGCCCGGCTCGTGGCCGGTGGCGCGGTATTCATCCAGTTCCTTGGAGGGGTCCTTGAACACCCACAGGCGCTCGTCGACGACGAAGGCCGCGTAGCCGTCCTTGTCATACTTGGCGGCAGAGGTGGTGGCGCAGGCGGTCATGGCCAGCGTCGGGATGAGGAAGGCGAGGATCAGCACGAGCTTACGCATGGAATGTCTCCGGAGAGTTGTTAACGAATTCGCCATGCACCCTATCAGCCGTTTGTGACGGAGGAGTTAAGAAATCGTGACAGCGGCGTTGCGTCGTCATGCCCTCGGAGTTCGGCGGTGCAAGCGCCGCCGCCGGGCGGCGGCAGGGCACGAAGCTTGCATCGTTCCTGGTGAACTCCCATCAGACATCTGGAAGTCCCCATGCCTCAACGAAATCGTCGGGAAGTCGTTCGCTTTCTGGTGGCGGCGCGACAGTGCGAGATCGAGAACCTCAAGCATCTGCTGGAGGCTGGGCGTCTCGTGCTTAGCATCACTGGCCTGGTCCACCGCCTGCAGCGCGAGCGCGGGGCCTCGAACCTGTTCCTGGGGTCCGGCGGACAGTGTTATGGGGAGCAATTGCAGGACTATCAGGACGCCGCTACGCAGGCGGAGCGGGAACTGCGCGCCCGGCTGGGGGGCTGGCTCGAGCACACCCAGTGCCCCCATGGCTGCGCCCGGTTCTTCGCCCGTATCGCTACCGCCCTGCACGGCCTGGCCGGCCTGCCCGAGTTGCGTGAACAGGTACGGGCGCGCAGCATCGCCGTCACGGCGGTGATGACGGGGTTCAACGACCTGATCCGCGACCTGCTCGCGGTGGTCTTCGAAGCCGCCGATTCGGCCGCGGATCCCCAGATCTCGCGGGCGCTGGTGGCCCTGTTCAACTTCATGCAGGGTAAGGAGCTGGCCGGGCAGGAGCGCGCGATCGGCGCAGCCGGTTTCAGTCAGGGGGGCTTCGACGACTCCCTGAGGCAGGCTCTCCTGCACCGCATCGATGCCCAGGAACGCAGTTTTGAAGTCTTTGCGGACTTCTGCGATCCCCAATCCCGCGCCGCCTGGCAACAGGTCGCGGCCTCGCCCCACACCAGCGAGGTGGAACGCCTGCGCCGCATCGCCTGTACCCGGACGCTATCCGGCGCCGACGGCATGGAGACGGCGCAGGCCTGGTTTGCCCACACGACTCACCGCATCGATGCCATGAAGCGCGTGGAGGAGGGACTGGAGGCCCACCTGGAGGGGCTGTGTGAATCCCGTATCGAGGCGGCGGGCTCGGAACTGGCGGCGGCGGACGCACCTACGGCGGGATTCGCCGCATTGGCACTGGCTGCTGCGGGGCCCTTCGCGACGCTCTTCCCGGACGCACAAACCGAGGCCGATGGCGAGGCGCGGTCGCCGGTGCTGGCGGCTGGCATCGGCGCTCCGCTGTCCGGGCGCTCGGTCATGGACCTCGTGCATCAGCAGTCCCGGCGCCTGCAGGCCATGGAGGACGAACTGCACGCCGCCCGCAAGGCGCTGGCCGAGCGCAAGGTGATCGAGCGGGCCAAGGCGCTGCTCATGAAGCACCGCGGCCTGTCCGAGGACGAGGCCCACCGCTTCCTGCGGCAGACCACCATGAACCAGAACCGGCGTCTGGCCGAGGTGGCCGAGTCCGTGGTGTCCATGGCAGAGATGCTGGGTTGAACCGGCATGCGAAGTGCACCGTCGTGCGGCAGTGCCGATCGACGCGCACAGCCCTGGTGCATCCCGCCGCCGAAACGGCAGAGACCGTGCTCAGCGTGCAGCCCCGCTTCCCTCGCCCGAAAGGCGCATGGCGACAGGGGCGTGCGCCACGCCAATGGATCGGTTGGCGGTGATCGACTGAATCTGGCACGCAAACTGCAATGCAATCATCCAGGTGGGCCAATGGCGGTTCACCATTCTTGAAGAGACAGGACAAAGGCGTCCACTCCGAGCACGGTCCATGACGACCGGCCAGGGGGGGACGCTTTTTTTTGCCTGCACGGCACCAACGCGACAGGCGGAATCATTGTGACAGACAGGCGGAGGCTAGCATGACCCAGTCGAAGACCATGAAGCACTGGCGGCGATGCGCCGTTGGCCGGAACGGTTTCCTTAAGAGGCTTGGCTGCGCGATGTCGCGCGCCTTGCTTGTGACCGGCATTGCCATCGCGACCACCGGCATGGCCGAGGCCGGCACGCCGGAAAAAGAGGACCTCAAGTTCGGGTTCATCAAGCTCACGGACATGGCGCCGCTGGCGGTGGCCTACGAGAAGGGCTACTTCGAGGACGAAGGGCTTTATGTCTCGCTAGAGGCCCAGGCCAACTGGAAGGTGTTGCTCGACCGGGTCATCACCGGTGAACTCGACGGCGCGCACATGCTGGCCGGCCAGCCGCTGGCGGCCACCATCGGCTTCGGAACCGAGGCACATATTGTCACGGCCTTCAGCATGGATCTGAATGGCAACGCAATCACTGTCTCGAACACGGTATGGGAGGAGATGAAGCAGCACGTACCGCATGACGATGGCAAGCCGGTCCATCCCATCAAGGCGGACTACCTCAGGCCCGTGGTCGACAAATTCCGTGCCGAGGGCAAGCCGTTCAAGATGGGCATGGTCTTTCCGGTGTCTACGCATAACTACGAGCTGCGCTACTGGCTCGCGGCCGGCGGTATCCATCCCGGGTACTACGCACCGGAGCGCGGCGATACGTCCGGCCAGTTGCAGGCCGATGTACTCCTCTCCGTGACCCCGCCACCACAAATGCCGGCAACGATGGAGGCCGGCACGATCGACGGCTACTGTGTCGGCGAGCCCTGGAACCAGCAGGCGGTGTTCAAGGGAATCGGCGTGCCCGTCATCACCGACTACGAGATCTGGCGCAACAATCCGGAGAAGGTCTTCGGTGTTACCAGGGAATGGGCGGACCAGTACCCGAACACGCACAAGGCCGTGGTCAAGGCCCTGATTCGCGCCGCCGCCTGGCTGGACGAGAACGACAACGCCAATCGCATGGAGGCCGTGCGGATGCTGTCGCGCCCGGCCTACGTCGGCGCCGATGCCGA
>DSBO01000248.1 GCA_011046015.1 Thioalkalivibrio sp.
CTCCTTCACGGCAGTCAGCATGAATCAGAAATCACCCCGAATGTGAATCCCAAAGATTCAACTTGGTCGCGGTCGACTCTAGCATCGGAATTCTCGCGACCGGTGTGCGGGTGGGCCACGCCAAGCACGACGGCACGAACGCCACCGGCTTCGTCGGGGACATCTGCGGAACTGCTTGGCGAGACTTGCACGGTGTCGAAATGACCGCGGTCGCCCAAGCCGTTGATGTAGGTCGCCAGCGCCTTGTCGATTTCCAAAAGGACCAGCGGCTCTTCGATCTGTCCGGCCCGATCGGCTGCAAGCCGATTGAGGCTCGCGGACATCGAATACCAGTAGCGGCCGAGATCGCCATGCATGAACCTGGCATTATTCGCGAGGCGGCGCAGGGCATCGCCGAAGATGGCAGGACGTTCACCGGGCTGCACTACACCCAGATTGATCTGGCGATCATCGAGGCCCTTGTTATCTTGCCCATGGGTCGGTGCAGTTCCCATGAAGATCGCCCGGGCCACGCGGCGGGTAGCCGAATAGCGGTTGAGGTTTGGGGCCGACTGGTCGATCCGATAGGGTGTGGAGTTCGGTCCATCGACATCGCCTGCGATGATCGACTGCCATGACACGTCGAGGTAATGCAGCAACTCCGGTTCTACTCGCGCCGAGCTGATGGAAACGCTGCCCGGCATGATCATCACCGAGGGATCGTTGTTCATCCACAGCTCGTGGATCACCTGTGCCATCAACCGCAGCACGCCGCGGGTGCGCTGGAATTTTTCCAGAGAACCCCAGCTGGTGTAGAGGTGGTCGAACAGCTCCGGATGAATCGGATACGCCTTTTCAAGCTTCCGCCGATAATCCTCGCCCTCGCAGTTCTGCGGGAATTCGTTCGGGCTGTCGCGATACATCTTCGCGAACTGCTTCAGTGTGTTGTCGCGGTGGTGGAACTTGTCGCCTGGGATTTCCTTGAACAGGCGCCGCCGGACGATCTCGTAGCTTTCCTCCTGGTCAGCCGGTCGCCAGCCGGTTTCGACCCGGCTGAAGGTCTGCTTCAGGCGAGACAGGGCCTCCTGGCCGCCCTCGCCGCCAACTTCGATCTGCGACGCGGGCAACGACGCCACCAGCAGCGTTCCCAGGCTGGCCTTCACTGCCTCGGTTAGCGACTGGACAAATGACAGGTTTGAGTCGAACGATCCCGATGGCAGCCCCTCCACCTTGTAGATCTGGCGCAGGTAGGCGACCCATTCGTCGATCAGGATCAGCGACGGCGCGCATTGCCGGAACAGCTCTTCCAGCAGGTTCGACCCCGGCGCGATTCCGTTGGCGTCATTTTCAGCCACCAGCGCATAGCCTGCCTCGCCACCAAGCTGGAACGCCAGTTCCCCCCAGGTCGTGCGGATCGGCCGCCCATAGTCCTTCTGCCGCTTGGCCGCATCCGAGGGCCCATAGGACGTGCCCACCAACACTGCCCGGTTCACCTTGCCCGGCACGGTCAGCCCTTCGCGCGACAGCAGCTGGTCGAGCCCCGGCAAATCCTCGACCGGCGTGCCGCCCGCCATGTGGTAGAGCGCCAGCATCGAGTGGGTCTTGCCGCCGCCGAAGTTGGTCTGCAGCTCCACCACTGGATCGCCGCCGGTGCCCGACAGCCGCTTCGCCGCGCCGATCAGCAGGGTCGACAGACCCGAGGTCAAATAGGTGCGCGAGAAGAACTCGGTCGGGTTGCGATACTCCGACGGCGCACTGCCGTTGTGCACCTTGGCAAGGTCGGCCGCGAACTCGGCCTGCTGGAACTCCCCCGTCGCCACGTCCCGGTGCGGCTCCACCACCTCGCGCCAGGGCATCAGCCCCGCCACCGTGTCGACCGAGATGTCCGACCGCTGGGTCTTCTTGCGCTCCTCGTTCCGCTGCAGCTCGGTGAACTTCGTCCGCAGGATCGTGTCGCGCATCTTGCCCAGCTCGGCCGCGACCTCGCCGGCGCTGATCGCCTCCATCAGCCGCCGCATGCTGTCGAGCGCGCGCTCGGCGTCGTCATAGCTGAAGGTCCCGTTGTGCGAGAGCTTGTTGCGCACCTCGACCAGCTCGTTGACGATCGAGCGTTCGGCGCGGCCCAGCACGGCCTTGAACGCATCCATCCAGAACCGGTCCATCGCGTTCAGCAGCGCGGATTGGTCCCACACGATCCGCCCCTGCGCATCGGGCTTGAGGCCGGGCAGCTTTTCCAGCACCTGCACCTGCCAATGGCCGGTCAGAGAGCTTTCCAGCCGCTTTTCGACAAAGGGGATCAGCGCCTCGGGCAGAAGCTCCATGCCCTCGAACACATGCTGACGGGTAGATTTGGCCATCGAGGGACTCCTTACAGGTCTAGTCGCGTTTGCCGGTTCCGCCCTTCCAGCGAAACCGTGGCGGCCATCTGGCTCAGCTCGGACCAGTCGGCGATCAGGGCGTTGTAGACCGTCGCCTCGGACGCCTCGCGCCGCTTGTTGGCGGCAATGTCGTAAAGGCAATAGGCCAGATCCTTCACCGCCTCGGCCTGGGGCCCGTAGCGTTTCAGCAGCGCTGCGCTGTCATGCGACAGGCCAGTCCGCTCGTGCAGGCGCACTAGGTGCTGCAGGCATTCCCAGATGGTCAGATGCGCGTCCTCCTCGGGCGCCCAGTCGGGGTCAAGCTCGTCGCGTTTCAACAGCCGCACCTTGCCCGCAGCACTTTCGACGACCCCGGCTTGCTTCACGCTCTCGACCGAGATGCCGCGGGCGCGGGCGAGGTTGTCGGCCACGCCATAGTCGCCCTTGCCCATTCCGTGCTGCTCGAACCAGGTGATGGCAAAGCGGGTGTCGGCGTCGAACTCGCCCTGGATGCCGCCGAGATAGTCGTCGAGCTCGGCATTGATCAGCTGCAGCGCGGTCTTGACCGTCATCGGACTATCGTCAGCTTCAAGAACGGCCTTGTAGCGCGAGAAGACACCCATGCCGGGGCCGATGGCCGATTGCGGCATGTCGGCTGGGGCGATGTTGGCGGCCTGAAGCTCGGTGATGGCCGGGGGAAGCTCTCGTTTCAATGCACGGATGAATTCGGCGCGCGTGGCGGTCTCTGCTTGTTCATCTCTTTTTCGACAAACCAGAACCACCGAGCTCGCTAGGCTGCGTAACGACCGGATCGACGCGCCGATGCTGATCGAGGGGGCCATGGACGGCGACGCATTCTGCGCCTGGGTCGAGCAGATGCTCGCGCCAACCCTGCAGCC
>DSBO01000059.1 GCA_011046015.1 Thioalkalivibrio sp.
CAGTAGTAGACCATGTCGGTGGCCGGGTAGAAGCCCACCTGCACCGGCATCACGGTCTCGTCGTAGTCGCCGGCGTACATCGCCCAGCCCAGGCAGATCTGCTTGAGGTTGGAGAGGCACTGGGTCTGGCGCGCCTTCTCGCGCGCGCGCGCGAAGACCGGGAACAGGATCGCCGCCAGGATCGCGATGATCGCGATCACCACCAGCAGTTCGATGAGCGTGAAGCCACGGGATGACCTGGACATCTGCGCTGCCTCCTCCGCCTGCAGTGACCCCGCGGGCGGGACGCATCGCCCTTGGCTCCGGCCGCGCAGCGCGCGGATCGCGGACGCCTAAAACGCAAACGGACCGCCCGAGGGCGGTCCAGTCACGTCATCTGCGGCGACGCGCCTCCCGCCCTCGGGGAGGGACGCATCAGGCGAGCAGGCTCGTCTCCTGGCTTCCGGGTCATCCTCCGGCCGCGCCTTCCAGATGGTTCGCGGGGAACCGTCCGTGGCATGTGCGGCCTTCGTCGCCGGTCACAGTTGCGGGGCAGCGCCGGATTCGCACCGGTCTTCCGGGAGAGACGCACACAGCGTCTCCCAGGTGTGCCCGCTCGCATGAGTTGTGAAGCTGACGGCCACGACCTTACCGCGCTCGGCGAGCGGAGTCAAGATCCGGCCGGCGCGAGGTGCGAATCCCGAATGTCGGTAGCGACCTTGACCAACGCGGGTCGAGAGGCGACGACTTCCTCCCCCGTCCCACGTCTATGCATTACCCACATCTTGCGCTCGATCTTGTCGCGAACGGTTGGGCCGAGGCTGTTGTCGTGAGTCGTACGGAGGGGCTAGGATGAAACGGTCCGCCGGTTGGGGAATGGTCGGTTGACCACCACCATCCCAACGAAAGGCGGACCGAAAGATGACACTGATCGCCATGGACGTACACAAGAACAGTTCGACCATCGCGGCGTTGCATCCTGCGACCGGGGAGATCATCATCCGCAAGTGCCTGACCGATCGCAACGATATCGCGCGCAAGCTCGCCGACCTGCCCCGGCCATGGACGGTGGCGGTGGAGTCCAGCCGGCACTCGCCGCCGGTGTGTCGCTGGCTGCAGGCCATGGCTGGGGACGTGAAGCTGGCGCATCCGGAGAAGCTGTCGAAGATTGCCGACCTGTACCCGGCCAAGACCGACGCCAAGGACGCCGAGACCATGCTGATGCTGCTGCACCTGAACTGCCTGCCCGAATGCTATCTGGCGCCCGAGCAGGTGGTGGAGGTGCGCGATCTGTGCCGGGGGCGCAACAGCCTGCGCGAGATCACCACCAAGCTGTGCAACCTGCTGCGCAGCGGCTTCGCGCGCGCCGGCATGGTGGTGAACTATACCGATCTGACCGGCTGCGGGGCGCGGGCGCTGGTGCCCGAGTTGATCGCGCAGATGGGCCCGTTGAGCGGCCTGATGGCCCGGGTGTTCTGGCAGTTGCTGGAGCTGGTCGAGGGCGCCATCGCCGAGGTGGAGCGGCACATCCACGAGCAGGCACACGCCCACCCGGTGGCCGCGGAGCTGTGTGGCGACCAGCATCCGGGTATGCGCGAGGTGCTGGCCCTGGCGCTGGTCGCGGAGATCGGTGAGATTGAGCGCTTCGACTCGCCCGCGCAGTTGCACAGCTACGCCGGGCTGGTGCCGCGCACCAGCGAGAGCGGCGACAGCCGCCATGAGGGCTCGCTGCCGCGGCGGTGCAACAAGCACCTGCGGCGCATCGCGGTGCAGATCGCGCAGAATGCGGTGCGCTGCACCGACCCCAACCCGGCGAAAGACACCTACGAGCGCTTGCGCGAGGAGCGCAGAAAAGGGCCCAATACCGCCAAGATTGCGGCGGCGCGCAAAGTGCTCACCGAGGTGTTCTTCACCTGGCGGCGTATCGTGGCCGCGTCGGCGAGTTGAAGTGCACGCACAGCGACGCCTAGCTGCACCTTGACATGCTGGTGGCTTTGCGGATCGCCGGTGTCCTCGCCAAGCGGCTACAGCAGCGAAAGGTCAGGAGGGGCATAGGAGCCGGCCGATCCGATCCTAACATGTGCGACGGTTCGCACCGATAGAGGCCTGAGAGACGCTCCGTGACGGCAAAGCTACCAGGACCAACAACCTATAGCACCCGCCGGCGGACCGAAACGCTTGACACGGCGTTTCATAGAGGCCGCTTCGAGCGCCGCAGGCGCGAGAAGTGACGCCTGCGCAGCCCTGGCCGCGCAGGCGTCAGGTTCCATCCCGGCCCGCCGTTGTGCCGTGCACGACGAACGACCGGGCCGGCATGGAAGCTGCGAGGCGCGTCGCTGCGCGCCGCACCCCGCACTCCTCGTTGCGGCTGCTGCGCAGCCGCCCCTCGGAGCGGCCCCTCCGGGAGGATGCAGAAGCATCCTCACGGCTAACGGCATCGTGCGCGGCCCGTCGCGGGGCCAGCAGGATGTGGGTGATGCATAGGCGCCCCCGCCGGGGGGCGGGCCGAAGGCCCGCTGTCGTTGCCCGCGCCGGTAGGAGCACGGCACAGGCCGCATCGGCCTCCGGCCCGTCCAGAACGGCGACGGCAACGACCGACGGGTCCCGCCCCCCGGGCGGGATCGCACGCTCGTGCCGCCCCTCCAACGGCAACGGCGGGGCGCACCGCCGCTACCCGCCCGGCGGCAGGTAGAAGCTGCCGGTCCACCCCGGCTCGGCCGGCGGGCTGGCTCCGAGCAACTCGCGCCAGGCCTCGTCGGTCAGGCGATCCGCCATCGGGTGCTTGAACTCGTAGTACGACAGCACCGGACCGGCCCCCAGCGCCAGCCGGCCGTCGGGCACCTGGTAGACCGCGAGCAGCAGCTTGACGTAGCCCACGCCCTCCTCCAGCACCTGCGAGGTGTTGGTGTCGGTGAGCACGTCCGCGACGATGGTGGTCTTCGCCTCCTCGTCCTCGATGCCCATCACGGTGCGCTCGAGCCGGCGCGCGATGTACTTGATGTAGTCGGCGTCCTGGTCACTGATCGGCTCGCCGCGCAGCTCGACCAGGCTGATGTCGAGCAGCTTCTGGATGATGTCCTCGAGCACGCGCAGGCGACCGTCCGACTCCTCGTCGAGCACACCCATGTCACCCAGGCCCGCGCGCGTCATCTGCGCCAGCGCGAGCATGCGCGCGTAGAAGTCCGGCCGCGGCTCGACAAAACCCGGCGGGGGCGGCGCCTCCGGCCCCATCGGCGCGGCGCCCGCGATC
>DSBO01000179.1 GCA_011046015.1 Thioalkalivibrio sp.
CATGGAGCCGGTCGCTCAGCTTGGGGTAGAGCGTTTCATAAAGCCTTGGAATCGTCGGCGTATCCAGCACCAGACGCAGGTACCAGTAGGTCTCCAGCGCCACGAGTTGGGCGTGGCGCAGGAACCGCAACTGGCCGTCCTGCCCGTCGATACGTGCGTGATCGAGGATTTCGGCAATGGCGGGAAACGATTCGCAGGGGTAATGCTGCGCGCGCCACTCATCCACCTTCGCGGCGAGCAGCTGGTGAAGATGTTTGATGTCATCCTTCATCGATGATGATCCGGTTGAATCCAGCGAGCGGCGGTCCGGGATCTGGAGTATCGGCCCACGACACGGGATTCGCCCGGCTCACGCGCCTTCCCGATACCAGGGCCTGCGAAGATGGGACCTCACCCCGCCTGCCCAGGGAGGGCGAATACGTTGCCGCATGGCTGGCAGGATCGGCGGCGACGTACCGAGCGGTCATTCTAGACCGAGTTATGCGCCCAAGACCACCTGCGGTCAGCGCGATGGGGCCAGTGATGACGGCACTGAACCGGCGTCAGCGTCGTCGTGCCCGCTCCAGGCTCCGGTTGATCACCCGTGAGGCGGCCATGAACCCGAACACGGGCGTGACCACGCTGGCCGCGCCGTAGCCGAAGCGGCAGTCCAGCGACACGCCGTGGATGCCGGGCTTTTCGTGGCTGACCGTGCCGTCGGCCTTCGGGTACACCGGCTGCTGCGAGGAGAACACGCATTCCACGCCGAAGCGCTTGCCGGGCTTCGTGGTAAAGCCGTGGTTCTTCTTCAGGCTGGCGCGCACCTTGGCGGCCAGCGGGTCGTTGTAGGTCTTCCACAGGTCGGCGACCTGGATCATGCCGGGATCGGTCATGCCGCCGGCGCCGCCGGTGGTGACGATGGGCAGCTTGCCGCGCTTGCACCAGGCGATCATCGCCGCCTTGAACTTGATGCTGTCGATGGCGTCGAGCACGTAGTCGTAGTCGCGGCCGAGGTGGTCCTCCAGCGTCTGCAGGGTGAGGAAGTCGTCGATCACGGTCACCCTGCAGTCCGGGTTGATGTCGGCCACCCGCGCGGCCAGCACCGCGCCCTTGGGCTGGCCCACCGTGCTGCTGAGCGCGTGGAGCTGGCGGTTGATGTTGGTGAGACAGACCTCGTCATGGTCGATGAGAGTGAGCCGCCCCACGCCGGAGCGCGCCAGCGCCTCCACCGCCCAGGAGCCGACGCCGCCTAGACCCACCACGCAGACGTGCAGGTCGCGGATCAGCCTGGCGCCCGCGTCGCCGTAGACGCGGCGGATGCCGCCGAAGCGTTCGTCGATGTCGCAGCTGCTCATGGGATGCCGTTTCCGCGCACTGGGCCTGCCGTCATTCTACCGGCTTGCGCGGCATCCGCCGATGCCATCGCCCTGTCTGTCGCGGCAGGCGGGAGAGGGACATCCTGCTAGAATGGCCGCATTTCTCCCCTCCCTGCACCGGAGTCGACCATGCGCATCGGAACCCCGCTCTCCCCTTCGGCCACCCGCGTGATGCTGCTTGGCAGCGGCGAGCTCGGCAAGGAAGTGATCATCGCCCTGCAGCGCCTGGGCGTGGAACTCATCGCCGTGGACCGCTATCCCGATGCCCCGGGCCACCAGGTCGCGCACCGCGCGCACGTGATCGACATGGCCGACCCGGCCGCGCTGAAGGCACTGGTGGAACAAGAACGTCCGTCCCTGATCGTCCCCGAGATCGAGGCGATTGCCACCGACATGCTGGCCGAGATCGAGGCCGAGGGTCTGGCCGAGGTCATCCCCACGGCGCGCGCCACCCAGCTCACCATGAACCGCGAGGGCATCCGCCGGCTCGCCGCGGAAGAGCTCGGCCTGCCCACCTCCCGCTATGCCTTTGCCGAGAGCCTGACCGAACTGCAGCAGGCCATCGATGACGGCATCGGCTACCCCTGCATCGTCAAGCCGGTGATGTCCTCCTCCGGCAAGGGCCAGTCCACCATCCAGGGCCCGGACGACGTGCAGGCGGCCTGGGAATACGCCATGAGCGGCGGGCGCGTGAACCGCGGCCGGGTGATCGTGGAGGAAATGATCGACTTCGACTACGAGATCACCCAGCTCACCGTGCGCGCCCTGGGAGCCGGGGGCGAGATCGAAACGGCCTTCTGCGCACCGATCGGCCACCGCCAGGAGAAGGGCGACTACGTCGAGAGCTGGCAGCCGCAGCCCATGAGCGAGGCCGCCCTGGCCCGCGCGCGTGATGTCGCGGAGAAGATCACCACCAGCCTCGGCGGGCGCGGCATCTTCGGCGTGGAGCTGTTCGTGAAGGGCGACGAGGTCTGGTTCAGCGAGGTGAGCCCGCGCCCGCACGATACCGGCATGGTGACGATGATTACGCAGATGCAGAACGAGTTCGAACTCCACGCCCGCGCCATCCTCGGTCTGCCCGTGAACGCCTACCTGCGCTCGCCCGGCGCCAGCGCCGTCATCTACGGCGGCATGGACGAAAAGGGTATCGCCTTCGAGGATGTCGAATGCGCCCTGGCCGTGCCGCGCACCGACCTGCGCCTGTTCGGCAAGCCCGAGGCCTACGCCCGCCGCCGCATGGGCGTGGCGCTGGCCTGGGGCGAGGAGGTGGAGGACTGCCGGGAGCGTGCGAGGAAGGCGGCGGCAGCCGTGAGGACGGTGAAGGCCTGACGGCCGTCCGTGGTCTGTTGTTGAAAGGCTTGTATTTCTGGCCTGGGCGGGGCGGGAGCGGAATCCGGGCTGGGTACCATCATATTGATTCCGTTGTGTTTCGCCCGCGACCGCCGTTCCTGTTCTTTTCGATTTTCGTTGCGCGCGGACGAAACCCTCCGTACCCGAATACCCCTCTAGGGTATAAGCACCCGCAACGCCCGGTTGATCGCCTGGAACCTCGCCGTCGACCCGCCGCGGTCCGGGTGGTGCCGGCTGGCGAGTTCGCGGTAGCGCTGTCGGATGGCGGCCTCGTCGACGGGGTCTTCGAGCTCGAATTCGGCCAGGGCGGCGGCGCGGCGGTCGTCGCGCAGCATACGCGCGTAGAAGTCGGCGAGCAGGGCCTGGACGTCGTCCGGGCCCGTGGCCTCGAGCTGGTCGAGGTCGAGGTAGTAGGCGCGCAGGGGGTCGGGGACGGCCAGCGCGTCGTCGCCTTCGCGGTAGGGGTGC
>DSBO01000060.1 GCA_011046015.1 Thioalkalivibrio sp.
AGGCCGCCCTGCGCGCGATGGTCGCCGTGCAGGCGCGGGACCTGAGCCGGATCTCCGGCGTCATCATCGACGGGCGCGTGACCGACGTGCTGCTGCAGTGGGCCACCGACCATCACGCCGCGCCCATGCCCGCGGCCGCGCTGGAGGTGCTCGATGAGGCCATGGCGGCCGACGGCGAAGGCGCCCTGGGCATCGAGCAGCTCCTGCACGTGCTGGTCGCCAGCGGGCGCGCGGCGCGCGAGAACCTCGACGCCTGGTACCTGGGCCCGCGCTGGAGCCCTAGGGATGACGCGACCAGATCCCTCAGTAAGAGCGAGAGCCAATGACGTGAAGGAGGCACAGACGATGGACGGAGGACTGCTCATCCGCGAGATCACCGACCACGCCGACGCCGATGCGCCCATGACCCCCACGGGCGCCGCGCGCGGCCCGCACGAGCCGCACATCGCCATCACCATCGCCGGCCCGGCCGGCGACCACCAGAGCTTCACCATCCCCCGCGACCTCATCGCCGGGGGCGACCTGGACCTGGGCGGCGTGCTGCGCCTGGCCATGGACCACGACCCCGATGGCGGCGACGACGACCCGAACGCGCTCGCCCGCCGGAACACCTTCATCAACCAGGTGCGGGGCTGGCTCCCCCAGGCCGACAACGCCGGCTACTCGATGATGCTGCGCCACGGCGCCGACGACGACGCCGTGTTCGTTGACCCCGCCACGCCGGTGGACGTCTCCGCCCACGAGAACCAGAACCAGAACCTGTACATCAGCTTCGCCCAGGTCTACGCCGGCGGAGCTGAGGAGTGAGCCGCCATGCGCGATTGCCCGGCCCTCCTGCTGCGCTCGGCCGCCCTACTGCTGGACGGTACCGTCTATCTGCCGACGCCTGTGAGTCAGGCGGAGGAAGCCCCGAGCTTCCGGCTGGCGCCCGGTCCGGGCGGCACCATCCAGTTCGGCCATGCCCGGGCGTTCCCCATCGGCTGTCTGATCGATGACGAGGCACGCGCCCTGATCGGCGAGCAGGCAGGCGGCGAGGGCGGGGGCATGGCGGTGGTGGCCGCTCTGGCCGAGGACGTGGCCCGCCAGTGGCGCCGCTCGCGCGAGCAGGGATTGCCCTACGAGACCCGCTCCGATCAGGTGATGGCGCGGCTGCGCGGCGAGCTGGCGGGATGCGACGCCGCCCGGCTGGTGCCCGACAATCTCCTGCTGTGGTACCGTCGGGCCTACGCCCTGATGCCGCAGCAAAATGGCCGGGTGAGCGTGCACGGCCGGCGTTACGAGCCCCTCGCGCCCATCCCGGTGCAGGGCTGGTGGAGCAGCCTGCAGGAGCGCACCGCTGAGGTGGTGCGCAGGCATCTGGCCCCGCGCCTCACCACCCTCGCACCGGACCCCCGGCCGCTGGAGCGCTTGCGCGCTCGCTTGGCGGATGCGCGGGGCCGCACGGTCACCCTGTTCGAGGACCCGCCGCTGCGTATCACCTGGGACGCCCATGAATCGGTCATGCGCTTCGCCATGGCCTTCCCGGGCTTCGCCCAGCAGGACGCAGCCCGGCGCTGGTTCGCCTTCCCGCCGGGCACCTTCTCGCTGCTGGGAACGGCCGACCTGGTGCGGGAGTTCGCGCTCGATCCGCGGGCGACGCGCCTGCGCACCCGGGTCGAGATGCCGTCGGCGCCCGACATCGTCCATCCGTTCGTCTCCGAGATGGGGCGCGAGCTGTGCTCGGCCGGCCACGTCGAGATGATCTTCTGCGAGGACGATCTGTCGTCCGCCGCCATGGTCATCAAGGCGCTTGAGCGCGGTATACACGTGCTGCAGGCCGGGCACGGCTCCCGCACCCCCGCCTCGCCCTACCGCAAGCTGGCGGAGAGCCGCGCCCCGCGCACCACCCGGATCGCGGCCGAACGGGCGGGGCTGATGGTGATCCCATGGGTCAATGCCGAGCGCGGCCGCAGGCCCGTCAAGGTGTGACACGCACCGACATGGAGGTGGTCACGCAATGAACGTGACCTGGCCGTACAACGCCGACTACGCACAATCGGGCTGGACACGAGGGACGACGACCACCACCCGCCTCGACGCGGTGCGCAGCGAAGAGGCCATCCGCTACGAGCTGTCGCCGCTGGCCCACCTGCAGTGGCGCGGCGCGGTGGAGTGGGCCGAGGCGCACGGCGCCATCGAGGTGGCGCTGCACGGCGTCGGTGACCCGGCGACGCGACGGCTGTGCTACTTCGCGTGCGGCCGGCAGCGTGCCTCCGCCGGCCTGTGCGAGACGCTGCCCTCGGGGATCGACGAGATCGCGCGTGACGCCGCGGCGGCCAACCTGCGCATGCTCTGCCAGGTACACCATCACCCGCGGTCGGTGCAGCACCGCAGCGACCGCATCCCGCCGCGCTTCTTCCTCAGCGGAACCGACATGAACCTGCTCGGGGCACTGGCCCGCGACCTGGCCTCCGGCGTCATGCTCTTCGAGCCGACCCACCGCCGCGGGTCGATGGCCCTGCGCGCGGGCGCGCACATGCAGTTGCGCGCCGACGGCCGGCGCTTCGAGCTGGCGGTCGAGCCCGGCACGCGGCTGATCATCTCCGGCGGCGAGCGCGAGGCGCTGCGCGGCATCGCCGAGGTCTTCGTGGCCGTCACCGGCTCCGACGGGGAGCTGCACGGCAAGGTGCTGCGCAGTGAAGTGTGCTCCGACTGCGGGAATCAGATCGAGCGCTCGCTTCATCCGCTGGAGCTGGAGGTCACGGCCAACTTCGACGCGCGCTACCTGGGGCGCGCCTTCGACCCCGAGGCATGGGCCGAGGAGCTGGACGAGAAGGTGCAGCGCTACTGCTACGCGACGCCACGGGCTGCCCGGCGCACAACCAGGACGAACTGGTGGCGTCCGGGCACGCGCACCACGCCCGCCGCGCAGGTGCCCGCGTGCAGGTCCGAGCCGTCATCCCAGGGCGACGACGTGGGCGGGCGGCTGATCAGGTGGCTGGATGTGCTGGAGGGCGCCGTGGACGACTCGGACGACCGTGTCACGAGCGCGCTCGCTGAGCTGCGCTCGCTGGCGGAGGACGTGGCCGCGCTGGCCGCGACCCCGCAGAAGGTGCACGTCGCGCATGCCGGAGGCGAGGAGTGTGACTACGACGATGGCTGTTGATCGCACGCGCGAGACC
>DSBO01000241.1 GCA_011046015.1 Thioalkalivibrio sp.
ACATCGTCCCCAGCGGCGTGGCCCACCTCTCCCACCTGCAGGGCCAGGGTTACACCTACGTCAAGCCCTGATCGGCGCTGCATGGCGTTGCAACGAGAAGGCCCGGGATATCCCGGGCCTTCTTTCGATCGGGTCGTTGGTGCAAAGCGACGTGTCGGCCACCGTGTTGCGGTCGATAGGCAAAGGGGGGCCCCGGCGACGCCGGGGTGATCACCTTCAAGATTCCGGCCTACGCCGGCGACAACGGGCCGCTGGAGGGCGTCAGTACACCGCCCGGTACCAGGCCATTCCCACCATCTCCCGCAACGCCAGGCGCGCATGCGCCAGGGCCCGCGCCGAGGGCAGGACCGCGTACAGGCCCTGCTCGTCGCCCAGCGGACCGGCGAAACCCGTGGGCGCGGCCTGCGCCAGAATGCCGGCGTGCTCGAAGCACCACATCGCGCGCGGCATGTGCCACGCCTGGGTGACGACCGTGACGCGCCTGACCCCGTCACGCTCGAGCAGGGCGCGGGTGTTGAGCGCGTTCTCCCAGGTGTTGCGGCTGTGTTCCTCGAGCTGGAGGTCAGCGATGCCGTAATCCTCGACGAGCAGACGCGCGCCGAGGCGCGCCTCGCTTTCCTGCTCCTGCGGGTACACGGTACCGCCGCTGAGGATGACTGGCGTGCCGGTGGCCCGGGCGAGATGGGCGGTGTAGCGCAGGCGCTCGAGGGCATAGGGCGAGGGCGCATCGCCACCGTATTCCGGGGCATTCGCGTTGCGCCCGGCGCCGAGCGCGACGAGGCGCTCGCCGGTCACCGCGTCCGGCTGGATGGCGGGATAACGCCCCTGCAGGGTATCGACGAGGGTGTAGGCGAGCAGCGGCGTACTGAACACCCACAGCAGCGCGAGGCCGCCGACCAGCGCGGCACGGGCCGCACGGCGGAAGCGGCGCGCGAGCAGCAGTCCGAACACGGCCAGCAACAGCGGGCCGCCCGGGGGCAGGATCAGGGTTTGGAGGAGATCGGCGAGCATCCTTGCTGCGAGGGGCAGCGCTAGACGACGCCCGCGGCCTGCTGGTCGGCGTGATAGGAGGAACGTACCATCGGGCCGGAGGCGACGTGGCTGAAGCCCATGGCCTCACCGATCTCCCGCAGGCGGTCGAACTCCTCGGGCGTGACGAAGCGATCCACCGGCAGGTGGTGGCGGCTCGGCTGCAGGTACTGGCCGAGGGTGAGCATGTCACAGTCGTGGTCGCGCAGGTCCTGCATGACCTGTTCGACTTCCGCCAGCGTCTCGCCGAGGCCGAGCATGATGCCGGACTTGGTGGGCACCTCGGGGTGTACCGCCTTGAAGCGCCTGATGAGGTCGAGCGACCAGGCATAGTCCGAACCCGGGCGGGCCTGCCGGTAGAGGCGCGGCACGGTCTCGAGATTGTGGTTGAATACGTCCGGCGGGGCGTTCTCGAGGATCTCGAGGGCCACGTCCATGCGGCCGCGGAAATCCGGCACCAGGATCTCGATCTGGATGTCGGGATTCAGTTCGCGGGTATGGCGAATGCACTCGACGAAATGTCCGGCGCCGCCATCGCGCAGGTCGTCGCGATCCACGGAGGTGATGACGACGTAGTTGAGCCCCATGGCCTGGATGGTCTCGGCCAGGTGACGCGGCTCCTCGGGATCGAGCGGGTTCGGACGCCCGTGGGCCACGTCGCAGAAGGGACAGCGGCGGGTGCAGATGTCACCCATGATGAGGAAGGTGGCCGTGCCGTGACCGAAGCACTCGCCCAGGTTCGGGCAGGCGGCCTCCTCGCACACGGTGTGCAGACGCATCTCGCGCAACACCTTCTTCAGGTGCTGCACGCGCGGACCGGCGTGCGACTTGGCGCGGATCCAGGCCGGCTTGCGCTGCACCTTCTCGGTGGGCTCGATCTTCACCGGGATGCGGGCCATCTTCTCGGCCCCGCGCAGCTTCTCGCCCCGGATCACGCTCTGCGGCTTGTCACTCATCGATAAAATCCTGAAAACACGTCAGTTGCGCGCACATTCTAACCCAGACGGCGCAGCAGACACCCACACAATCTGTCGGCGATTGTCGCCCACTCGGTCGCAACGCCCAGATCGGCCAGCTGCGTGGCCGCGAGTCCCGCGTAACCGCAGGGATTGATGCGGGTGAAGGGTTCGAGGTCCATGGCCACGTTGAAGGCCAACCCGTGGTAGCTGCAGCCCCGGCGCACGCGCAGGCCCAGGGCCGCGATCTTGGCGTCGCCCACGTACACGCCGGGGGCATCCGGCCGCGCCTGCGCCTCGATGCCCTCCTCACCCAGCAGGTCGATCACCGCCTGCTCCATGCGCGTGACCAGCTCGCGCACGCCCAGTTTGCGTCGCTTGAGGTCCAGCAGCAGGTAGATCACCACCTGTCCCGGCCCGTGATAGGTCACCTGCCCGCCGCGATCGACCTGAACCACCGGGATGTCGCCCGGGTTCAGCACGTGCTCGGGCCTGCCGGCCTGCCCCAGGGTGAACACGGGCGGGTGCTCGACGATCCAGAGTTCGTCCCGGGTGTTGCCGTCACGCCCGGCGGTGAAACGCTGCATCGCCTCGAGCGTCGGCTGGTAGTCCCGCCGCCCCAGGTGCCTGACGACGATGTCGGTGGTCACGGCATCGGTCACGGCTACAGGGCCATCGCCACCAGTTCGCAGGCGGTCAGCTCGCGGTAGATGGCGTCGAGCTGTGCCTGGCTCTCGGCGCGTGCGACGTAGGTGATGGCCAGATAGCGCCCGTTGCTGCTGGGCCGTTCGCTCAGGCGCGCCTCGTCCACCTCGAGGTGCGCCTGGAGGATCTCGATCACCCGCGCGCGAAACTCCGGTATCTGCGGCCCCATGACCTTGATGGGAAAGTCGCAGGGAAACTCGAGGAGGGTTGGGGTTTCGTCGGTCATGGTGTCGGTAGTCTAGTCAATGCGTAAACAGAGATGAGTGATCTGAGGAAGCTGCCCGTGGTCCACCACCAGAAGTACAACGAGATGCCTGTCGAAGCGGTTATGACCTTATATCTCCGTTATCTCGCCGAGCATCGCAGCGGAAGACGGACAGGCCCGAAGGGTTGCGCGCAGGACGCGCGCAATTCCGCAGTCGGGCCAGGGACGGCCCGTCTGCGGAACCCCGTCTGGAGCGAGAAGCGCA
>DSBO01000189.1 GCA_011046015.1 Thioalkalivibrio sp.
CCGATGATGGCCTGTCGGTAGCGCTCGATCGCGTCTGCGTCCAGATCCTCGAGTGTCGCTTGCCGTACGGGTTCGGCCTCGAAGTCGTCACGCAGCGATCCGAGGAACTGCGCCAGTTCGTCGGCCGTCATGCGACGGTTGGTATTGCCCACCCGCCGGAACGCGCCATTCGCCAGCCCTCTGTCCCGGATGTAGCATGGCTTGCGCTCATCCGGGCACTCAGGCACTTCGGCTGCCACGACAGCCCCGGCCTCGTGCTCCAGAAGAGTGAAGTCGAGCCGGATAGGCGGCTCCATTGCGTCGCTGGCGAGTGCCGCCATCTCCTCCTGCAGGCGGGCTCCATCGTACACCCCGACCACGCTGTAGCCCGCAGACTCGTCAACACCAAACACGATGGCCCCACCGCCCCGCCGGTTGGCGAACGCAGACATCGACTCCAGCACCGACGCGCTCGGCAGGCCTTGCGCGGCCAGCTTCACCTCGGTGTCCTGAAGTTCACTGCCCTGAGATGCGAGCTGGTCCGGAAGACCAGCGAGCCGGTCACGGTCCATTGTTGCCCCCATTGTGTGCGGACAAGCGGGGCATGGGCGCGCGCCTCATCCCAGCCGCTGCCAGGTCATGTTGACGATCTCGCCGGACCGGAACGTGAAGGTCTTCCTCCAGTCGCTGTTGCTGGCGCCCACGCGCACCGTGCACTCGGTCACCAGCTGCCCGTCGCCCTGCTCGTTGAGCTGGTCGTCGAGGAACTCGCAGCGCACCAGCGTCTCGCCGTAGTTGCTGCGCAGGTAGGCCGCGATCTTGTCGGTGATCTCCTGGTCGGTCATCGCCATCTCGCGTCACTCCCCTGACCCTTCGCCGCAGGGCCCGTGGTCTTCGCGTTGGGGCCTGTGTTCCCCGGACCGCCGCGCCGGACCTGCCCGGCCGCATAGCGGCCGCGCGCAGGGCGGCCGCGCGCGTGCGGCGAAGTCCCTCGCAGCGACGCACAACGGGAGGTGCCGACGATACTCCGGATCGCCATGATAATCGGAACACTGACGACCATCGCGGGCGCGTGTCACGGGCAGGCGCTCGTCCCCGCACAGGAGCCCTATCAGGACTGGCTCGAAGCCGCCTGCGTCATGCAGCCGTGGAGCGGCGAGCGCGTGAGCGCCATGATCGACGAGCGCGCGGAGTGGATCCCGCGCCTCCAGGACTGGGGCGTGACCGCGGTCATCTTCATTCCGGGGCCGGGCGACATCCAGCCCAACTACCCGACCGAGATCGTGCGCGCGGCCATCGACGACTATCACGCCGCGGGCATGAGGGTGCTCATGTACTGGTCGATCATGCACGTCGGCCACTATGAGACCTGGCACACCGTCGCGAACGAGCACCCCGAGTGGTGGCAGCGCGATGCCGAGGGCGGCGTGGTCACGGTCTACGGCGATGAGTGGCTGTGCCCGAGCACCGGCGCGCTCGACTACACCATCAACCTCGGCATCGAGATCGCTCGCGCGCTGGACGTGGACGGCATCATGCTCGACAACAACGAGTTCTACTCCACCGACGTAGGCGCGACCGGCTACTGCGACGGCTGCCAGGCGGCCTTCCGGGCGCACATCCGCGGGAAGCTCGGCGATGAGGCGCTGCGCGCGCTGGGCCTCGACCCCGAGACCGTCGGCTGCCCGCTGCCGGGCGAGCCGCTCTGGCCGCACTGGGTGGACTGGCGCTACATCGCCTGGCGCGACGCGACCGAGCAGTTCCGCCGGCGCGTGCGGGAGGCCATGCCCGGCACCGTGCTGTGCGCCAACACCCAGTACAAGGGCAACTGGGTGCTGGCGGTGCACGAGCAGATCGCGGCCGAGGACCTGCTCTTCAGCGAGAGCCGCAACCAGCTCGCGCGCGAGATGTCGTGCAAGCTCGCCTACGGGCACTGCCTCGCCGACGGCAAGCCGGTCTGGAACTACCTCGGCACCTGGCAGGACGATGACCTCAACCGCCTGCGGACCTCGCCCGAAATCCTCGACCGGCTCTGCACCTCGCTGGCATGGAACACCGGCCCGTGGCTGGTGGGCTACGGGCTGATCTTCCAGGCCTCCGCCCAGTGGTGGGTGCCCACCAGCTACGTGGCGCCGGAGGGCGTGCGCTGGACTCGGGACGAGAGCGGGGGCATCGACGGCTCGGTCGCGGTCGCGCTGTCCTCGCCCGGCATCGCGCGCATCGGCGTCTCGCATCAGCCCTTCCTCGCGATCGAGCCCGGCCAGCGCTTCAGCTTCTCGGCCCGCTATCGGACGCAGGACGTGCAGGGCGCGGGTCCGCGGGTGCGCATCACCTTCGTGGACGAGAACCGCCGGGCGCCGGAGGGCGAGCCCTACGTGTTCTACGCCGAGGGCGAGGGCGGCACCCACGACTGGCAGGAGATGCGCCTCGATGGCATCGTCGCCCCGGCGGGCGCGGCGGTGGTGAACGTCGAGCCCTTCCTGTGGAACGCCTCCGGGGCCGTGTGGTTCGACGATGTGCGCTTCCAGCACGACGGAGAGGATCTGGTGCGCAACGGTGACTTCGAGATGCCCGCGGGCGAGATCGACGCCGAGGCGCGTGCGACGCTGGTCGGCGGCCTGCGCTTCCTGCGGGAGCACGCCGACCTCTACCGCGGCGCCACGCGCTGGGCGGACGTGGGCCTGCTGCTCTCACGCCACAGCGTTGACTTCGGGCAGGCCTACAACCGTTTCCCGCGACCGACCATGTGGGCGCTGATGGACGCGCACATCCCCTTCGCGGTCTTTGAGGAGCACCAGCTCGACGCCGAGCACCTCGCGCGCATTAGCGTGCTGGTGGCGCCGCAGGCCTCGTGCCTGGCGGATGAGCACCTCGAGACGCTGGCGCAGTGGGTGCGCGAGGGCGGGCGGCTGATCTTCACCGGCGCGACGGCGCTGATGACCGAGTACGCGGTCGAGCGCGAGAGCGACCTGCTGGCCGAGCTGCTGGGCCACGCGCGGGAGGCGCGGGCGGAGCCGACCGAGGTGGGGCAGGGCCGCGCGCAGTGGCTGCCGCAGGGCGATGCGAGCGCGGAGGTCGCGCCGGGGCTGATCGAGGCCATTCGCGCGCTGGGCGGCGGGGAGATCGTGCACATCGACCGCGCGCCGGAGGGCATCGACCTGGTCGCCTGGGCGCAGCC
>DSBO01000219.1 GCA_011046015.1 Thioalkalivibrio sp.
AGGCCGACGAGACGGATCCGGGTGAGCATCGAATCACCTGTCTCCCGGTGCGGTGGGCGCGCCAAGCTGTTCGGACCGGTCTCGTCATTCCCGTTCAGGCCCGCGACGAAACCGCCCCGGCGTGCGCGAGCGTGCCCGTTCGAGGCGGAGGTGCCGCGGGCTCGGACGGCCAACCTGCGTGCCGACCGATCCCGTCCAGGGACGCGGCCGAGAGGAGGCGCCGGCATGAGACTGGTCATCCGCGTGGAGGAGATCAAGGGCCGCTGCCCGGCCTACCAGGTGGGCGATGTCATCGTCCTGGACAACGGCTTCCGCCTGAACGTGCAGGAGACCACCGCCGGCTGCATGCACTCGTTCGCGTCGATCATCCCCTATCACATCGCGCTCGCCAGGGGGATCAAGCCCGAGCAGATGGGTCTCGCGCACAGGGACCGACGCGACGGCAAGGCGTACGTGCAGTGCCTCGATCCGTGCGAGATGACGGGCGGGGGGACGGTGACCTTCAGCATCGAGCGGCAGGAGGACTGACCCCTGACGCGTTCCGGTGCGACCGGCTCAGGGGCTGGCGAGCAGTCGCGCCGCCTCTTCCATCGCTTCCGCCGGATCCACGCCGAACGGGCAGCGCGGCGTGCAGGCGCCGCACTGCCGGCAGTCGGAGGCGTTGGCCGGGAGCGCCGCGTGCTCATCGCGGAGATCGGCCGTGACCGCCACGCGGGCCCGATCCAGCAGGCGCATGACGGCGCCGATGTCGATCCCCGCCGGGCAGGGCAGGCAGTGGTTGCAGTAGACGCACTCGCCCGAGCGGAAGCGCCCGAAGCCGGCCAGCGCCGCTGAGAAGTCGCGCTCGGCGTCCCCGGCGGTCAGCCAGGCCAGGGCATCCTCGAGCTGCGACAGGTCGCTGCAGCCGGGGACGACGGTCGTTACTCCCGGCTGCGCGAGGGCGTAGGCGAGGCACTGCACGGGCGTCACGGGTTGAGGAGCCACCGCCAGCGACGGCCCGCCGGTGGCGACGCGGCTCAGGCTCAGCTCGGGCTGCGCCTGCAGGAGCTTGCCGCCCGCGTACGGCTTCATCCCCACGAGGCCGATGCCGCGGTCCAGGCAGGCCTCGAACAGCTCCCGGCGGCCCGGGGTGGCGTGCCCGGTCAGGTTGACCGGGAACATGAGCACGTCCACGCGGTCGGTCGCGATGGCCCGCTGCGCCGTGGCGACGGTGTGGGTGCTGAAGCCGATGAAGCGCGCCCTGCCCTCGCGCCGGAAGCCCTCGGCCAGGTCCGCGAGGCCGCCGGGCGCGAAGATCGCGTCGCAGTCGTCGGCCTCGTCGCAGTTGTGCAGGAAGAGGACATCGACGTGGTCGGTGCGGTAGCGCCGCAGGTTGTCCTCGATGTACGTGGCACAGCGGCCCGGCTCGCGGATGCGCTCGTACTGCCCGGCGCGCTCGCCCGCGCCCAGGTGGGCTGTGAGGACGACGCGGTCGCGCAGGCCGTCGAGCGCCTCGGCCATGGTGTCGCGGAAGGCGGGCTGCGCGTAGAACAGGTCGAGGTAGTTGACGCCCTCCTCGACCGCCCGGCGTACCACGCCGATGGCCTGCGCGCGCGGCACCTCGAGCAGGTACTCGGTGCCCAGGCCGATGGCGCCGACTGAGAGACCGGTTCGTCCCAGTGTGCGGTATTGCATGATGTCCGGCGCTCAGTTCGCCGGGCGCGGCCGATTGGCCTGCGCGCAGGTGGCGGCAAGGGTGCGCCGCGCGACCGGGTGTCAGGCGTGTGCCGCGGGGAGGTCATCGCGCGTTCTGCGGCGCACTCGTGGATCGCCGACAGGCGGCTCCCGTCGGCGTCCGGCGCCGGTCCGAGTGGGAGGAGAGAGCCATGATCGGGCGTGTTCCCACCGTCGTAGGCTTCGCGATGATCGGTCTCGTAGCCGTGGGAGTGGCGCGGCTTACGGCGAACGGAGGTGTCGCGCTCCCGGATGACCCCGCGTACTCGACGGCCTGCATCATCCCACCTGAGTTCGGCAGCCTCGAGCCCCCGGCCGAGGTGGGCGGCAGCTTCACCGACCCGGTCTTCGGCACCGTGGTGACGCGCATGACCGTGGCCCGCCCCGAGCGCCGCACCATGGCCGAGGTCACCAACTCCGAGGTCTCCTACTTCAACGCCGACGGCAGCCTCTTCTTCGGCGCGGACGAGTGGGGCAAGGGCTGCCTCTACGACGGCCGCACCGGCGCGGTCGTGCGCCAGCTCGAGGGGGTCGAGTTCCGCCCCTGGAGCATCCGCTGGTCGGCCGAGCCGCGCAAGTTCTATCAGTACGCGGGCAACGAACTCCGGCTGGTGGACGCCGACGACCTCAGCGCCGAGGTCATTCACCGCTTCGACGAGTACGCGGGCATCGGCCCCGCGGGGGGCGAGGGCGACGTCTCCGACGACTGCCGCTACTGGCTGCTCGACGGCGATGGCGGCGAGATGTTCGTGTACGACCTCGTCGAGCGCTCCAAGGGTCCGGTGTCACCGTTCCCCGTGGACTTCAAGGCCATCGACTACGCCACCGTCACCTCCTCGGGCGACTACGTGGTGGTGCTGTGGCGCGCGAACGGCTTCGACCGCTACCAGGGCACGGAGCTGTACGACCGCGAGTGGAATTTCCAGCGCCAGCTCGCGCCCTGGTGCTCGCACCTCGAGTTCGCCTACGACCCCGAGGGCGAGGAGATCATGGCGTGCGCGGCGGGCTTCCAGGCCGAGCAGTTCACCGGCCCGGCGAACGTGCGCCCCGGCGACATCATCGCCATCCGCCTCTCCGACGGCCACGTCACCACGCTGCTGACCATGCCCAAGTGGTGCCATCAGATGTACAGCACCTGCAACACGCTCGCCACGCCGCAGTACATCTACATGGCGCTGAGCGACCGGGGCTTCGACCCCGCCGAGACCTGGTTCCCCTACTACGGCGAGATCCTCGAGATCCCGGTGGACGGCTCGCAGCGGATCCGCCGGCTGGTGCAGCATCGCAGCCACGACCTCGAGGGCGTGATGCCCAAGGCCACGCAGCCCGACTTCTGCATCAACCGCCAGGGCGACCGCATCATCTTCAAGAGCAACTTCGGCGGAGCGAAGACCGACCTGTACATATTCTCCGTCTCACCGCGAGAGGGCGCGCCGC
>DSBO01000192.1 GCA_011046015.1 Thioalkalivibrio sp.
AGCTATGCCGGCTACGGCTTTCATGAGGACGCCCTGCGCAGCTCGGTGGAGCTGGTGCAGGAGGGTTTTGGTATCGCGGCGCCCTGGCTCGAGACCGAACAGGACGCCCCCCTGCCGGCCGCCGGCGAGGCATTGGCCTCGTGAAGACCCCGGCCGCCAGCCTCTACCGCGGCGAGGTGATGCACCGGCGCCTGTTCCCGGTGCGCTACCGCTTCGCCTACCGGGTCTATTCGCTGCTGCTGGACATCGACCGGCTGGACGAGGCGGCGGCCGGCTCCCGGCTGTTCTCCCACAACCGGCCCAACCTGTTTGCCGTCTACGACCGCGATCACGGCCCGCGCGACGGCTCGCCGCTGCGCCCCTGGATCGAGCGCATCCTCGCCGACCACGGCATCGAACTGGACGGCGGGCGCATTACGCTGCTGTGCTTCCCGCGCGTGCTGGGCTATGTCTTCAATCCCCTGGCGCTGTGGTACTGCCATGGCCGCGACGGGCAGCTGCGCGCCGTTCTCTGCGAGGTACGCAACACCTTCGGCGAGAAGCACGGCTACCTGCTGCACGAACAGGGGCGGCCCATGGCCTGGCCGGTACGCCAGCAGCGCGACAAGCATTTCCACGTCTCGCCCTTCATCGGCATGCAGGCGCGTTATCACTTCCGCCTCGGCGAACCGGAGGCGACCCTGCAGGTGGTGATCCGCGAGTTCGCGCCAAAGGATGACGGCGGGATGTCGCTGATGCTGACCGCCGCCCAGGTGGGCGAGCGCCGCCCGTTCACCACAGCCGAGCTGCTGCGCGCGGGCATCGCCATCCCCTTTCTCACCTTCAAGGTCATGGTCCTCATCCACTGGCAGGCACTCAAGATCTGGCTCAGAGGTGCGCGCTTTCACCGCAAGCCCGAGCCACCGGCACAGGAGATCAGCTGATGTCATACGAACAGGTCGACCGCTCGCGACTGGCACAGGACGGCCCGCGATCCGGACAACCCCCGCTATCCGCCCGCCCCCTGCTGGCAGCCCTGTCGCGCATCCAGACCGGACAGCTGGACCTGCGCCTTGCGGACGGCAGCCGCCGCCTGCTGGGGGAGCGCCATCCCGGCCCCACCGCGCATCTGCAGCTGAACCGGCCGCTGGCGCTGACCCGTCGCGTGCTGCTGCGCGGCGCGCTGGGCCTGGCCGAGGGCTACATGGCCGGCGACTGGGAGGCCGAGGACCTGGCCGACACGCTGCACCTGCTGGCCCTCAACCAGCCTCAGCTCGCCGGCCTCGCGCAGGGACGGCTCGCCGCGCGGCTGACCGACCGCCTGCGCCACCTGCTCAATGCCAACAGCCTCACCGGCAGCCGCCGCAACATCGCCTTCCACTACGACCTCGGCAACGACTTCTACCGGCTGTGGCTGGACCCGACCATGACCTACTCGGCCGCCGTGTTCGCCCGCCCCGACGAACCGCTGGCCGAGGCCCAGGCACGCAAGTACCAGACCATGCTGGACCGCCTCGACGCCCGGCCCGGTGACCACATCCTCGAGATCGGCTGCGGCTGGGGCGGCTTCGCCTGCCACGCCGCCCGCCAGGGTTTTCACGTCACCGGCATCACCCTGTCGCGCGAGCAGCTCGCCTGGGCCAGGCGTCGGGTGCGAGAGGAAGGCCTGGAAGACCGCGTCAGCCTGGAGCTGCGGGACTACCGCCACCTGCACCAGCGCTTCGACCACATCGTCTCCATCGAGATGTTCGAGGCCGTCGGCGAGGCCTACTGGCCGGCCTATTTCGACACCCTGGCGCACCGCCTCAAGCCCGGTGGTCGCGCCGCCCTGCAGGTCATCACCATCGACGATGCACGCTATCACGACTACTGCCGCCGGCCGGACTTCATCCAGCGCTACATCTTCCCCGGCGGCATGCTGCCCAGTGTCACGGCCTTCGACCGCGAGGCGGCCGCCGTGGGCCTGGAGACCGTATCGCGCGACTTCTATGGTCACGACTACGCCCTCACCCTGCGCCGCTGGGACCAGCAGGTGACGGCACGGCGCGAGGCCATCTGCGAGCTCGGCTACGACGAACGTTTCCTGCGCATGTGGCGCTACTACCTCGCCTATTGCGAGGCGGGGTTCCGGCTCGGGCGCACCAACGTCATGCAACTGGCGCTGGCGCGGCGCGGCGGCTGAACCCGCCATGGGACTGCGCGGCACCGGGCTTGTCGCTTATGGCCTGCCAGGTCTGCCACTGGCCCTGCTGGGCCTGCCGCTGTACGTGTACCTGCCCACCTTTTACGCCGAGAGTCTGGGGCTACCGCTGGCCCTGGTGGGCGCCATGCTGCTGCTCGCCCGAGGTCTCGACGTGCTCACCGATCCGCTCATCGGCCTGCTCAGCGACCGCGGGCATCGTCTGGGGCGCAAGGCCTTCATCGCCCTGGGCGTGCCCCTGCTGCTCCTCGGTATCGAGTACCTGTTCCGCCCGGCGGGCACGCCAGGGGGCCTCTACCTGCTCGCCTGGACACTCGTGGCCTATCTCGGCTGGACGCTCATCAGCGTGCCCTACGGCGCCTGGGGTGCGGAACTGCCCCGCGGTCCCGATGGCTACCACGCGCGCAGCCGGCTGGCCGCCAGCCGCGAGGGCTTCATGATCCTCGGCACCCTGGCCGCCGTGGCGCTGCCGGCTATACTCGGCATCGCCGAGGATGCCGGGGCCACCCTGGCGCAGTTCGCCACCCTGCTCTGGTGGCTGCTGCCCCTGGCCGTGGCCATCGCCCTCTGGCGGGTGCCGGCGGCCCCCGCAGCGGGCCTGAACGCATCGCCCCAGGGCGGCTGGCGCGTCCTCCTGGATACCCTGCGCGGGGACGCCCACGGCCGCCGCCTGCTGCTGGCCTATCTCCTCAATGGCATCGCCAACGGCCTGCCGGCCACCCTGTTCCTGCTCTTCGTCACCCATAACCTGCAGGCCCCGGGCTGGACCGGCGGCCTGCTCGCGGCCTATTTCGTCAGCGGCGTGCTCGCCCTGCCCGCCTGGCTGTGGCTCGCCCGGCGCATCGACAAGGCCCGCGCCTGGGCCGCCTCCATGCTGGTCGCCTCACTGGCCTTTCTCACCGTGCCCTGGCTGGGCCCGGGGGATGCCGGCCTGTTCCTCGTCATCTGCCTG
>DSBO01000011.1 GCA_011046015.1 Thioalkalivibrio sp.
CAAGTCTGCCATTTCACATTTCTCCTATGTACAACACCTCAGCCCCTCTGCCCTGCTGGATGAGGGGGACGAACGTCTCGAGCTGTTTCTGGATCGCAGGATCGGTCAGGTCGATCGCCTGCCGGCGCTCGGCGGGCGTGCAGGCGCCCAGCCCGAGGGTGATCAGCGCCCCGGCGGCCAGCGCGACGGCGACCGAGGCGCGCCTGACTGTGCTGCGGAACGCCGGTGCGAACATGCTACCCATCACGTCCTTCGGGCTCCACGATGATCGCCGGAATGCGCAGGAGTCTGCCGTTGTGTTCGTAGAAGCAGGCTGAGCGGTCGGTGCTCTCGACCCAGTCGAGCAGCTCCTCGAGCAGCTCGTAGCCCCAGAAGTAGCCCGGGAGTTCGGCGCAGTACTCGATCAGCACGGTGGACGCGCGCACCTCCACCCGGCCGCGCAGCGTTCGCTCGGGCGTGCGCACCTCGCGCACGATCAGCCGCTTGCCCAGCCTCGCCTCGATATGCGCAATGCGGCGGTCGATCTCCACGGTGGCCTCCGCCTCAGGTCCTGACCGGCTCGGTCAGCTCCGTGTCGTCGTGCCGGTAGGGCGGCGAGCAGGCGCACAGGATCACCAGCGGCTGCGCGCCGATGGCGGTCACACGATGCTCGACGCCCGGCGGGATGAGGCGCGCGTCGCCGGGCGCCACCGGTTCGATGGCCCCGCCGATCTCCAGCGCACCCTCGCCCGCGAGCACGTAGTAGACCTCCTCGGACGCGCGATGGCGATGGCGGATGGTGCTCCTGCCGGCATCAATAACGGCCCGCGCGAGGCTGAGGTTCCTGGAACCCTCGCGCTCGGGCCGGATCAACTCCAGCACGCGCGAGCCGTCGAGCGTGGTGTACTCGTCCGCGGAGTGCTCAGTCATAGCTGCCTCTCGCACCCTGTGCGTGCACTCCCGTGGCACGGGCAGGAGTGCCCGTGCCACGGAACGGCAACGGCACACGACAACTGCGCACGGGCAGGACTGCCCGTGCCACGGAACGACGCTCGCCGTCGTCGGCCTCGCGATAACGGTTCCCGGCCGCTCGCCATTCCTCGATTGCCGATTGCCCATTCCCCATTCCCGGCCGTTCCGCCGTTCACCCCACCCAGATGGGCGAACTCCACGCCATCTGGCCGTTGGCCTGGGTCACGCGCACGTAGTACCAGTCGGCGCCGGTGCGCTCGTCGGTGACCTCCAGCGAGGCCTCGTACGAGGCCGGCGCGACCAGGCGCTCGATCTGCACGTTCTCGCTGGTGAAGGGCCCGGTGAACTCCGCGGCGGAGTTGCGCGCCAGCTCGCCCAGCGTGCGCTCGATGAGGCGCGGCGCCGGCTCGATGACCTCGAGGCGCACGACCGCGCTCGCGGGTCCGTCGAACTCGAAGAGCATGGCCTTGGTCGGGTCCTCGGCGAAGGCCTGGGCGCGCGCGGTGAAGGACTGCCACTCGCAGGAGCGTTCGCCGCGCGCCAGCACGCGGTCGCGACGCCGCTCCTCGTAGGGGCCGGCCTGCCAGGCGGGGACGACGTGGCGGATGCTGCCCCCGCTGAGGCTCAGGCGCAGGCGCCAGTCGCAGGTGCGCGGCATCGCCAGCGTGGCCCACGGCCCCCAGCCGTAGCGGACGCGGCAGCGCATACGGCCGGGCCAGGGGTCGAGCGGGGGCCGCTGGCGGCCGAAGGCGCGTGCGATGGGCTCGCCCTTGCGCACCAGCTCGACCATGCTGATCTCGTCCCAGCCGCGCACGCTGACCGCGATCTCGCGCACGTCGGTGGCGGGCAGTTCGCTGCCCATGGGCGCGCCATTGAGCGCGAAGTCGATCTCGATGCGGTCGCCGCTGACCGCGTAGCAGCGCCGGGCGCGGATGGCGGCGAGGATCGCCTCGCGGGTCAGCTCCTCGGCGAGCACCGCCGCCAGGCCCTCGCCCCAGGCGCCGGGATAGCCGAGGTGGTCGTCGGTCGATCCCACGCAGCCCAGGCGCAGGCCGTGGTCGAGGGCCCACTGCCAGGTGCTGTCGGTGGCGCGCCCGCCCATGGAGTGGCGGATGTAGTCGTGCAGGCCGCGATCGCGCTCGGCGCCGCCGTGCTCGGAGAGGATCTCGGCGACCGGCGACAGCTCGGGATCGACATGCTCCCAGAACTGCCCGCGCCACAGCCGCGGGTAGGCCGGGTGGTGCGGGATGAGCAGCGCGCCGGTGTCGCGGGCGTAGGCCTTGAGGCCGTCGAGGGTGGCGAAGTAGCGCAGCTCGCCGGCGTCATCGGGGAAGAGGATGTGGTAGTCGCCCCAGGTGCTGGAGTGGAACTCCCAGCCGAGGAAGCAGGCGAACTCGCCGGGGCGGTTGGCGGCGCGGGTGAGTCGCTTGACCTCGGGCCAGGCGCGCTTCATGACCGCGAAGCCGTTGACCCACTTCATGTGCGCGTCCTGCGGCATCACCGGCATGTCGGGCCACTGCGAGTGCCCGGTGTGGGCGAAGAAGTCGAGGTGCTCCTGCGCGATCTCGAACGAGCGCGCGAGCGAGCCCTGCGCGTAGCCGACCGCGTTGTGGTTGTGGAGGTCGCCCCAGTAGATGGTGCGGCTCATGGTCAACTCCTCCGTGTCGATGTGGCGGGTGCCGCCGACAGCTCAGTCCACGGGCGCCTGCTCGACAGGCTTGCGGATCTCCAGCCACCAGCCGACGTCCGGCTCGGTGATGAGGCGGTAGTGCTCGATGCCCGCCTGCTGCGCCAGCTCGACCATGCCCTCCGCAGGGCCGTCCCAGCCCTCGGGAGGACCGTCCTCCGCCCAGCGCCGCAGGCGCTCGCGCACCAGCGGCTCGCGCACCTCAGGATCGAGCAGCATGCCGAAGCCGCCGTGCCCGACGTACGCCACCCCGCCGGGCTTGAGCACCCGGTAGCACTCGCGGAAGAACTGGACCTTATCCTCCACGAAGGGGATGACCGCCCGGCTGTAGATGAAGGCGGCGAAGTCGTCGCGCAGCGGCATGTCGAGGGCGTCGCCCTCGATGGGGATCACGCGCCCGGTCAGTCCGGCCTGGTCCACCAGCACCCCGCACAGCCGGATCGCCCAGACATCGATGTCGAGGTTGTACAC
>DSBO01000213.1 GCA_011046015.1 Thioalkalivibrio sp.
CCAATATACCGGTATACCAACCTCACTCCCAATCTTCCAGACGCTGCCGTACGTCTTCCGACAGGCGCCGGACCGCCTCCAGGCTGCGCTCGATGAAGATGGATAGCAGGAGGACGAACAGACCGACACCGCCAAAGACCAGCCAGGCGTTGACCGAGAGCAGCGGCTCGATGAGCTGCCCGCCCACGCCGGAGACGATGCCGATGACGCCGGCGTAGAGAAAGCGCAGCTGGCGGCGGGCGCTGCCCCACCATATGATGAGGAAACTCTCCGCCCCCATCAGGAGGGCGTAGGGCCAGCCACGCGGTTCGGCCAGCGATTGGTAGAAGGCGGAACCCAGCAGCAGGAGCAGTGCGGCCCGGTCGATCCAACGGGCCAGGCCGCGGCGATCCTGACCCCATTCCAGGTAACCGATGACCAGGAGATAGACCCCTGCTGGAATGGCATACCATTGGATCTCGCGCAGGTCCCAGACCAGGAACCACTCCAGGCTCCAGGCGGCCAGAAGAAGCCCGACGGCGCCGTAGCCCAGCCAATACCAGCGGCGGACCAGCCCAATCGCCAGGTAGAGCAGGCCCAGGATCGAGAGTGTCGCCACGGCCATCTGCACGACGCGCACGTTCTGGGTGGTCATCAGCGATTGGCCAAGGAAGAGCGATCGGAACAGCCAGCGCCATATCCGGGCGCCCTGTGTGGCCATGTTCAGGATGGCGACGGCCGAGATGAAGCAGCTGGCTCGTTCTAGGGGTTTCTCCAGCACGATGATGCCTTTGAATCGATCGGTGATGGCGTCGAGCGCGGCGCGGACGTATTCCAGCCCGTAGCCGAGCAGTCCGTAGCCCAAGGCCAGCAGCGCCAGCACCCAGGGCCAACTGGTGGCGGATGCCTCGACCCGGAATTGGTTGGCGATGACGGCGAGCAGGCCCAGTCCGGCAGCCAGGTAGGGGAGCAGCCCGTGGCTCCAGGCGACGGCGAGGGCAGCGAGGAGCAACGCGTGAGTCGTGCTGACCAGCGTGGCGGGGCCGGAATGGGTGAGGGCGATGATTTGCACGACGGTCAGGTCGAGGGCCAGCAGCCAGTAAAAGGGACGCGAGCAGCCGCGCCAAAGCGCGCCCAAATCAGCCAGCGGCGAGCCCTCTCCGCGCCGCCGTTCGACCGCCAGGCCGGCGGCGGCGGTGACGAGGCTGACGGGCAAGAAGGCTGCTGCTTGCCAGGCGGTGTAGCCCAGCCGGGCGATCCACGCCGGGGGCAAACCCAGCAGCCCCTCGGCGGCGGCGTGGATGATGGCCAGGGCGGTCAACTGGGCCGATGCCGCAGCGGCCAATAGCCAACCGCGCAACCGGAAGCGCGCCGTCGCCAGCCCGTAGACACCGGTTGCCGAGGCCAGGGTCAGGATCAGCGGGATAGGGTAATCCAGCGAGAGCGCCACGGCGACCGCCGCAACGATGTAAGCGAACAGGTAAAACGACAGCGCCCACCACCCGGTCAGGCGACGGGCCGCCTCTGGCAGCCAGCGCGCGGGATCGTCCCAGGGAAAGGCGTGGGTCATGTCGAGGCCGTCGATCGTCCCGGTCGCCGCCATCCGATCGAGCCCGTGCGCGATGGCCAGCGCAAGGGCGACGCCCGACAGCAGGGCGATCCCATAACCGGCGGGCGTGATCCAGGGGATGCGGTCCAGGAGAATGGCGTAGGGCACCGCAATCAGCCCGACGGCGGGCGTGAGCAGCAGCGGCTCCTGCAACCAGACGGCCGAGATGGCGTATATCGCCGAGGCTGCACTATAAGCACCCAGGGCGGCGATCTGGTCATAACTGGAGACGGGCAGTCCCAGGGCGACGATGGCGTAGGCGGCGGCCATGAGCGGCGCAGCGTAGGATCGGGCAGCGGTCCGGCGAAGCCCCCAGGATTGGGCCAGGTAGACGACGCCCAGCCCGATCAGCCACCAGCCGCGCCGGTGGGGATCGATGCCGGCCTCGGCCAGTGCCAGCACCAGGGCGACCGGCGGGAGCGCGGCGGCGGGGTAGACCCACAAGCGCTCGCGCAATCGCCAGGCCGACGTCAGGGCCAACCCGGCGTCGAAGAGCAGGGCCAGCGTCAACAGCGAGCGCTCGTAGCTGACCAGCATGGTGCCGGCGACCGCGCAGCCGTAGGTGGCGAGATAGACCGGGAGAGACAGCGGGCGCCCGAGGTCTTTGGTGGGATCGACGCGGTGCAGGCGGCGGGCGATGGCGAAGAGCACCGACGCCAGCGACAGCAGCAACAGCCCGAAGTGGGCGTGGGGCAACCACGGCCCGCGCCAGGCCAGCAGGTAGACCGCCCACACCGGTACCAGGAAGGCGGCCGGGTAGGCGAAGCGAGCGGCACCGTGGCCCGTGCGGCCCCGGCGGCAGTCGAGTAAGGCGGCGAGGACGTAGAAGACGACGCCCAGGCCAAGGGTCGCGCTTGATGTCGCGGGGTCGGCGCTGCCCCACGCCAGCGCGAAGGGCAGCAGAATGTGGGCGGTGACACGCAGCGGGAGCCCGTAGCGCCGGCCAGCGCGCTGGCCGGCAAGACACTCGAGTGCAAGCCCTGCGAGAATGAGTACCCAGGCCAGTACTGCCCAGGCCAGCGCGTAGCGAGGGGCCAGGGGTGGGTCCCAGACGTACCAGCCCCGGTGGGTCAGCAGGGTCCAGGGAGCGAAGAGCAGCGGCGCGGCCAACCACAGGAAGAGCGGGCGGCGGAACAGGTAGGCCGAGGCGGCGTAGAGGGCGACGATGGTCAGCAGCCCCGCGATGGCCCAGTTCTCGCGCCCTGGACCGCCGCCCAGGAGCCACAGGTTGCGCACCAGGGCCAGCAAGATCGTACCCCCGGAGACGATCCACCCGGAGACGAGCAGCGGCCGGCGGTAGAGCGGCCAGGCCCGGCGGGGGATGGGATGCCGGTCACGCAGGCGGTGGAGCACGCGCTCAGCGCCCACGTAGACAACAGCCAGCACCGCCGCCTTGAAGGCCGAGGAACCCCGTCCCTGGCTGTAGGCCACGGCGATCAAGCCGGCGGCGACGACGCCCAGCCAGGCGGCCACGTGGCCCCAACCCTCCTCCGCCAGGAACCAGGCGCACAGTCCATAGG
>DSBO01000229.1 GCA_011046015.1 Thioalkalivibrio sp.
GCATGGGGCACAAAGAAGAGATCTACCAGGGCGTCCTGGACGGGGATCGCGATCTGGTCACCGAGCACGTTGAAGCCGCCTTGGGAGAGGGGATGACGGGCAGCGAGCTCTTGTATGAGGCTCTGATCCCCGGCATGTCAGAGGTTGGACGCCTCTTTGAGATCAACGAGTACTATGTTCCCGAGATGCTCATCGCGGCACGTGCCATGAAGGCGGGTCTCGCCATCATCCGGCCCAAGCTCGTAGAAGAGGACGTCGAGCCGGTGGGCAAGATCGCCCTGGGCACTGTCAAGGGCGACCTACATGACATCGGCAAGAACCTGGTGGGCATCATGATGGAGGGCGCCGGCTTTGAGGTGGTCGACCTCGGCGTTGACGTGGCGCCCCAGCAGTTCGTCGAGGCGGTCCAGGAAAAGAAAGTGGATCTGGTGGGCCTGTCGGCGCTGTTGACTACCACCATGCCCAGCATGCGCGATACCATTGACGCGCTCTCTGAGGCGGGTGTACGCGACCAGGTCAAGGTCATCATCGGCGGCGCCCCCGTCACCCAAAAGTACGCCGACGAGATCGGTGCCGACGGGTACTCGCGCGACGCCGCTGGCGCAGCCACACTCGCCAAAAGGATGATCGGCGCCGCCTAGCGCGCGGTTTCTCACACCGACATGCGTCGAGGCCCCCCTGCACGCACAGGGGGGCCTCCTTCGACTCTGACGCTCCTCGCCGCTCGTGGTATAATGCCGCCAGCGAAAGGAAGTGTCATGGTCGAAGAACGGGTGATCTCCCCCAACCGGCACCCCGATGAAGCAAACGCGGAGCAGAGTCTGCGCCCGCGTAACTTGGCTGAGTACATCGGCCAGGAGCGCATCGTCGATACCCTCCTGGTGACCCTAACCGCCGCCAAGGAGCGCTCTGAGCCGCTCGACCACGTCCTCTTGCATGGGCCGCCCGGCCTGGGCAAGACTACTCTGGCCAACGTGATCGCCGCCGAGATGGGGGTCAATATCAAGGTGACCTCAGGGCCGGTCATCCAGCGCCCTGGCGACTTGGCAGCCATCCTTACCAACCTGCGCCCCGGCGACGTGCTCTTTGTCGACGAGGTCCACCGCCTCTCACGTGCCGTGGAAGAGGTCCTCTATCCAGCCATGGAGGACTATGCTCTGGACGTGATGATCGGCAAAGGGCCCTCGGCTCGCAGCATCCGCCTCCAGCTACCGCGCTTTACCATGGTTGGCGCGACCACCCGCTTGGCTCTGATGACCTCGCCGCTCCGCGCCCGTTTTGGCGTGATGTGCCGCCTCGATTTCTACGACCTCGACGCCATGTGCGCCATCGTCGAGCGCTCCGCCAGCATCCTGGGGGTGCCCATCTCCTCCGATGGCGTCCACGAGATCGCTGCGCGCTCGCGAGGGACGCCCCGCGTGGCCAACCGCCTGCTCAAGCGCGTTCGCGATGTGGCCCAGGTGCGTGGTGACGGCACCATCGATGCTGCTATCGCGGGCGAGGCCATGCAACTCCTGCAGGTGGATCAGCTCGGCCTGGACGACTCGGACCGCCGCGTCCTCGAAACCATCATCGACAAGTTCGATGGCGGGCCTGTCGGCCTGGATACCCTGGCCGCCGCGTTGAGCGAAGATGCAGACACCATCATGGACGTGTACGAGCCATTCTTGCTGCAGCTTGGCTTTCTCGAGCGGACGCCACGTGGACGCACCGCCACCCGCCGGGCATATGAGCACCTACACCGCGGGATACCCGCCCCATCCAACCTCCAAGAGAACCTCTTCTGATGGCCGAAGCGCGCGTGGAGGACGCACAAGGACGGCCGCTCTCAGGTTGCCCCGCAGAAAAGGCCAGGCAGATGCTGGCAGACGGCCGTGCGAGCCTTGTCTCGGACGACCCCCTCACCATCCGCCTGAGCTATGCGGTCGACATCCCCGAGCGCCAGCCCGAACCAGCCTCCCCATTGGCTGGTGAGCGTCTGCTGCTGCACATCTGCTGCGGCCCCTGTGCCACCTGGACCATCCAGCATCTGACCCAACTCGGCGCGTTGGTGACGGGGTTCTGGTTCAATCCCAACATCCATCCGTTCTCCGAGCACGAGCGGCGCCGCGAGACCCTGGCCGCTTTTGCCCAGCAGCAGGGCCTCCCCATGGTGTGGGAGCCAAGCTATGAGATGCCCGCCTTTCTGCAGGTCGTCGCCGACGCCCCCCAACAGGGGCAGCGCTGCCACCCTTGCTACCGTATGCGGCTCCAGCGTACGGCCCAGCGGGCTGCAGAACTGGGGTATAGCTACCTGTGCTCCACCCTGCTGATCAGCCCACACCAGGACCTCGACATCATCCGCGACGAGGGACACGCCGCCGCGGAAAAGCACGGGGTACGCTTTTATGACGAGAATCTGCGCCGCGGGTTCGCCGAACACCACCGTCTTGCCAAAGAGCACGGCCTCTACCAGCAACGCTACTGTGGCTGCATCTACAGCGAGTGGGAATCCCTCTCCAAAGACGCCGCCACACGGAGCCGTGCTTGAGATGCTGACCAGCGAGTTCGATTATCCCCTCCCCGAGGATCTCATCGCCCAGCACCCCGTAGAGCCTCGCAGCGCCTCACGAATGCTGGTGGTGGATCGCGCCACACAAACCCTCTACCATCGCCAGTTCGCCGATATCTTGGCGTATCTGCGCGAGGGCGACGTCCTGGTGGTGAACGAGACGCGCGTGATCCCAGCTCGCGTGCAGGCCCGCAAACTCCCCACGGGCGGCAAGGTCGAGCTGCTCCTGCTAGCTCGCCGCGATGACCTGCATTGGGAAGCCCTGGTCAAAGGGCGACGCGTGGGCATCGGTCAAAAGCTATCTATCGGCGCGCACGAACAGAACGGCGTCACGGCGACCGTCAAGGCGATCACCCCCTCGGGCGGACGTCTGCTACAGCTAGACACCCCCCTGGAAGACCGACTCGACCGCCTGGGCAGCATCCCGCTGCCGCCGTACATCCACGCGCCGCTAGAGGATCCCAACCGCTACCAGACCGTATATGCCCGCGTCAAGGGATCGGCTGCCGCGCCGACGGCAGGCCTACACTGGACGGCTGAGCTGATCCAGCAAGCC
>DSBO01000108.1 GCA_011046015.1 Thioalkalivibrio sp.
CGCCGGGCACCGGCGTGCCCTCGGTGGTCAAGACCATGGTGCCGTTGTCCATGCGGTAGGCGTCGGACCACTGGTAGCGATCTTCCTCGTCCTCGTGGTAGCGCATGCCGAGCTCGATCTCGTGCAACATCCCCGCCCGGTCGACGCTCAGGCCCAGCACCGACTGGATACCCTGCGACTCGTACTCGCGGTTGTTGGCCTTCACCGACAGCGCATCGTCCCCGCTGGTCGCGCCCTGGATCCAGGCGAGCTCGGTGGCATAGGTGGTGGGGTCGGCCAGGATCGCGCTGATGCCTACACCGTTGACCCGGTCGAGCTTGTACCAGTTGCGCGCGACCTCCTGGCGATACACCGTGGTGGTCACGTCGAGACGCGGTGCAAGTTCCGCGTAGTGACGCAGGCTGTACTGGTTCTGATCGACGTTCATCTCGTCGCGCTGCGAGCCGGCATAGCGGCGGAATGGCGTGGCGTTGAAGTCGTCCTCGGTGAGGCCGAGATAGGTCTCGTGCGAGGTCTCGCCATAGTCACCGACCTTGAGCTCCAGCTCCTGGTACACGGAGGCATTCGGGCCGCTGTTCACGCGAAACTTGCCGAGGTAGTCGGTGGTGTCAAAGCCGGTGTTGCCGCCACCGTCGAGCGCCTTGAAGCCGTCGGTCAGGTACTGGAAGGTCTCCAGCATGAAGCCGGTCCGCTCACCGGCATCACCGACGTGCGCGTGGATGCGGCGCGTGGCATTGTCACCGACGCCGACCTCGAGATGGCCGGCGAAGTCATCCGGAATGCTCGTCGAGAGCAGGTTGAGCGCCCCGCCCGTGGTGTTCGGACCGTACTTGATGGCGCTCGAACCCTTGCGCACCTCCACGCCTTCCAGGCGCCCGGCACTGGGAAAGTAGTAGGCCGCCGGGGCGGCATAGGGCGCGGGGGCGGCAAGCACGCCGTCCTCCATCAACGTGATGCGCTGGCTGCGCTCGCCGCCGCTGCCGCGCATGCCGATATTCGGCCGCAGCCCATAGCCATCCTCCTCGCGCACGTACACGCCGGGCACCTGTTGCAGGATGCGCTGGATATCGCTGTATTCGTGCCGGTCGAGTTCCTCGGCGTCAACGTAGTGCGCCGAGCCCGGGATGTCATCCACGCCGGCCTCCCCGCCGACCACCATCACGCGCTCGAGCACACGGGTCGAGCGCGGCGCGTCCTCGTCCGCCGCCTGAACCGCTGGCACCTGGACCAGGGCCAGGGCGATCGCGGCGGCCAGCGTACCGAGACGACGGCCGGTGTGAAGCATTGGTGTGTTTTCTGTGCTGTGCATGTCAGCCTCCCATTGATTGATTTAACTGCGACTGGGCTGGCTGGCCGGCAATCAGGGGATGCACGGCGGGCTGGCGGAAAAATTGATGAGTGTCTACTTGGTCAGGATCAGTTTCCCGCTGCGCGTACGACGCAGGGTGTAGATCTCGCCCCGGTGCTCGATGTGCAGCGGGCGCCCGGCAGGCAGCAGTACCTCGCTACTCACCAGTTGCACGCCCGCAGCCCCCGGGACGGGAGGGCGTGCCGCGGGCCGCGGTGGCCGCTTCTCGCTCATCGCGGTGCCTCCGGATCGGTGACGAACCCGATGCGCCGGACACCGGCCTGGCGGGCGGCCGACATGACCCGCGCGATCACCTCGTAAGTGGCCGCGCGGTCGGCCTCCAGATGCAGCTCGCGCCCGGGCGCGGCGCTGGCGGCCAGCCGTGCCTCGAGCTCGCCCAGGCTCACGGCCTCACTGTCCCAGTAGAGGCCGCCATCGGCGTCGATGGCGATGAACAGGCTCTGCTCGTCCGGCTCGCCGGGCGAGGCGGAGGCCTGCGGCAAATCCACCCTGACCGCATGAGTGATGACCGGGGCGGTGATGATGAACGCCACCAGCAGCACCAGCATGACGTCCACCAGCGGGATCATGTTGATCTCGGCCATGGGCTGCTCGCCGGATGGCGCAAATCCACCGAAGGCCATTACGCGCCCACCCCCACCGGATGAGCGGGTGATCCGTTGGCGGCCGTCGGCCGGGGAAGCTCCGAGCCGGTGATCAGGAAGGCGTGCAGGTCATGGGCAAAGGCATCCATCTCGTCGGCCAGTCGGCGATTGGCCCGCGTGCGCGCGTTGTAGGCCAGCACGGCGGGGATGGCGGCGGCCAGGCCGGCGGCGGTGGCCACCAGTGCCTCGCCGAGCGGCCCGGCCACGACCTCCATGCTCGCCTGTCCGCTGGCGGCGATGTCGAGCAGGGCGTGATAAATGCCCCAGACCGTGCCGAACAGACCAACGAAGGGCGCGGTGCTGCCGACCGAGGCGAGCAGGGTCAGCCCGGACTGCAGGTGGGCCTGTTCGGCGTTCATGGCGTTGCGGATGGTACGTACCAGAAACTCGTCCGTGCTGCAGGCATCGCCCAGGCGTCGATGCTCGCGCGCCCGGAAGTGGCGCAGCCCCTCGATGCCGGCCACGGCGATACGCCCGAGCGGGCTTGCCGAGCCTGCGGCGATCTCCAGTGCCGCGTCCGTGCTGCGGGCCGCCCAGAAGGCCTCCACAAAATCGCGGTTGGCCGTGCGCTGGCTCTGCACCAGCAGGCCGCCTGCCAGGATGAGGTACCAGGTCGCCACCGACATCAGCACGAGCACGGTGAAAACGGTGACCAGCACCCAGTCGCCCTGCGCAAACAGGTAATCCAGTGACATTCTCAGTTCTCCAGTTTGAATGTGATCGGCACCACCACCCAGGCCTCCACCGCGATCCCCGCGCGCTGCGCCGGCTCGAAGGACCAGCGCCGGATCGCGTCCAGCGCCGCCCGGTCCAGGCGCATGGAACCGCTGGAGCGGGCCACCGCGAGTTCACGTGGCCGGCCGTCGCGCCCCACGCGCGCGCGGATCTCGACGCTACCCTCCTCGCGCAGACGCAGCGAGGCACGCGGATAGGTCGGGGCCGGATTGTCCAGATACTCCGCATCGAACCGCGGCTCGCGGGTGGGGGCCGATTCCTCCGCGGCGACCGCCCCGCTCTCGCGCACCGGCTCGGCGGGCGCCGCCTCCGTGGGCGCCGAAAGGGGATCCGCCCGGGTCGAGCGGGACTTGGC
>DSBO01000087.1 GCA_011046015.1 Thioalkalivibrio sp.
ACCATACTGCGCCCCACGGGCCGACTCAATCCCCCCGCTCACACCCCGCGAGCGTCCCCAATCATGCCGGGTCCCGCTTAACCTCCCGCCCCCGGTCGGGTTACCATGCCGCCCCCTGCTCCAACCCCATTGGAAACCGAACGTGCTGCTGATTGCCGACATCGACCTCGACCGCTTCCGCGACCTGCTCGGCGGCTATGGCCTGCACGTCGAAACGCTTGCACGGGGCGCCTCCATTCCGGGCAGCTACTGGGGTGAGCCCGAGGCCGGGCTGGTGGGCGAGCGGCTGCTGGTGCGCCCGGATACCCCGGTGCACTCGGCCCTGCACGAGGCCTGCCACTACATCTGCATGGACGAGACGCGCCGCTCCGGCCTGCATACCGACGCCGGCGGCACCGACCTGGAGGAAAACGGCGTCTGCTACCTGCAGATCCTGCTGGCCGACGCCGTGCCCGGCATCGGGCGCGAGCGCATGTGGGCCGACATGGACGCCTGGGGCTACAGTTTCCGCCTGGGCAGCGCCCGCACCTGGTTCGAGGATGACGCCGAAGATGCCAGGGCCTGGCTCGAGCAACACGCCCTGATCGATGCCGGCGGAAGCGTCACGGGCCGGCCGCGTTTTTGAGCAAAGGGCGGTCGGGGTGTAAACTGGTCGATTAATTCATACCCTGCGGAGCCTCGCAAATGCAGATTGCCAAGAACAGCGTGGTCGTCATCGACTACACCCTCACCGACGACAACGGCGACGTGGTCGACAGCTCCGCGGGCGGCGAGCCGCTGGCCTACATTCAGGGCATCGGGCAAATCATCCCGGGCCTGGAAAATGCCCTCGAAGGAAAGTCCGCCGGTGACGAGGTGAGCGTGAAGATCCCGCCGGCCGAAGGTTACGGCGACTACAACGAGGGCCTGATCCAGGTCGTGCCGCGCGAGATGTTCCAGGGCGTAGACACCATCGAGCCCGGCATGCAGTTCCATGCCCAGACCAGCCAGGGTATCCAGGCGATCACGGTCACCCAGGTGGAAGGCGACGACATCACCATCGACGGCAACCACCCGCTGGCCGGCAAGAACCTCAACTTCGCGGTCACGATCAAGGACGTGCGCGAGGCCACCGGTGAGGAGCTGGACCACGGGCACGTGCATGGCCCGGGCGGTCACCAGCACTAGCGCCCCCCCGAATCCCGGCAGGTTACCGCGCGCGGCCCCGATGGGCCGCGCGCCGGTTCTGCCCCCATCCATGAGCGCCTCCCTCTCCCACGACCTGCTGGCACGGCTCGAGCCGCTGAAATCGCTCGGCGAGGACGCCCTGCGCCGGCTGGCGACCAAGGCCAGCACCCTGGCACTCGCCCCGCGCAGCCCCCTGCGCAGCGGCGACGTGCACCGCTGGCACCTCTACCTGCTGGAAGGCGAGCTCTCCCTCATCGAGCCCGGCCGCAGCCCCGTGCATATCGAGGCCGGCGCCCTGCGGGCGCGCCAGCCGCTGTTCCGCGCTGGCGACACCCGCGCCCGCGTCGTCGCCAGCCACCCCTGCCGCCTGCTCAAGCTCGAACGCGAACTGGTGGACGTGTTGCGCCAGCAGGACGCCACCAGCCGCTACGACATCGTCGACCTGCGCATCAGCCCGGCCGAAGGCCGGCTGTTCCGGCAGATCTACGATGCCTATGGGCGTGGCGAACTCGTCGTGCCGTGCATGCCGGTAGTCGTGCGGCAGGTCCAGGCCCTGGCCGGCAGCCAGGCGCCGGACATCGACCGTCTCGCGCGGCTCATCCAGGCCGACCCGTCCCTGACCGCCGGCCTACTGCGCGCGGCCCGGGGCCTGCCCGACCACGATCAGCACCCAATGGACGACCTCGACGCCGCCATGGCCCGGATCGGACACGATGCCGTACCCGACCTCGCCTGCCGGCTCGCCGGACAGCACGTCTTCGAGCCGGTCACGCCCGAGCTGGGCGCCCGCATGCTCACCCTGTGGCGGTCCTCGTTCGTCACGGCGCTCCTCAGCCGGATACTGGCCGGGCATACCCGCCACGTCGATCCGGAGCGCGCCCTGTTGGCGGGGCTGGTCGTCCACGTCGGCGCCATCGCCATCCTCGATCACGTCAACCGCCACGTCGTGGATCACGACGCCGATGAACTCGACGCGGCCATCGGCGACCTCGAGATCATGGTGGGCGAACTGGTGCTGAGCAGCTGGGGCCTGGGGGGGGAACTGGCCGCCACGCTGGACGAGTCCTCGGCCTGGTTGCGGGATCACCGGGGCGACGCCGATATCTGCGACGTGGTCCTGCTGGCACGGCGCCTGGAACTGGAAATGACCGGCCGGGATGCGCGCCTGCCGCCCATCGCCACGCTCCCGGCCCTTGCCCGACTCCAGGCCGAGAGCGACGTGGACGACCTGCCGCACCGCGTCCTCGAGGAAGGCGAGCGCGAAGTGGCGAAGACCACGGCGCTGCTCCAGGCCTAGCCTGCCACTGATCGGCCTTTCATGCCCATTTGTCACCCGGTGACGGCAACAAACGTAAAACAACGTAAAAATCCCGAGTAAAGACGGGAAGTAAACCCATTGAAACTTGTGCGAGAAGCGCCAACCGGTTACTTTTCGCGACAGGTTTCACGGTATTTTCCACGGACGGCCGACTTTCAGGGGGCTGCCGCCCGTTCTGGCACCAACAATAATTCGCATTGCAGGGTAATCGAATCATGAAAAAGAACGTACTCGCGCTGGGCGTGGGTCTGGCGCTTGCGGGCGCTGGTCAGCAGGCCATGGCAATCGACGACATCCGCATCAACGGCTTCCTCACGGCCGCCGCGACCTACACGGACGCCGACAGCCCCTACAACATCGACCTCGCCTCCGACGACGTCCGCTTCGACGGCCGTGACAACCGCCTCGGCCTGCAGATCGCCGCCGACATCAACGAGCGCATGAGCTTCACCGCCCAGCTGCTGGCCCGCGCGGTGCCGGACAACTTCAACACCGAGGCCGACTGGGCCTTCGTCGGCTACGACGTGAACGACGCCCTGCAGGTGCGCGCCGGCAAGGTCAAGCTGCCGACCTTCCTCACCTCCGACTACATCGAGGTGGGCTACGC
>DSBO01000046.1 GCA_011046015.1 Thioalkalivibrio sp.
ACCGTAGCCGAAGTGGGGGTCGTAGCCCGGATCGCCCAGATCCTGGCTGGACATCATCAGGATCGCGCGCAGATCGTCATTCGTCAGAAACGGGTAGCGGGACTTGAGCAGCGCGGCGAAGCCGGTCACGATGGGCGCCGAGAACGACGTGCCCATGGCGCCCGCGTCGTAGAGGTCCTCGCCCAGCGGCAGCCCCTCACCCAGCAGCTCACCCCACAGCCACCAGTCGTAGGCGCTGAAGACCGAGCAGGTCCACATGCCCATGGTGTAGATGCTCTCGCCGGGGGCGGTGACGTCCAGGATCTCGCCCAGCAGCGGGTCCGCGTAGGAGGCGAAGTCGGACCTCACGTGGTCCTCGTTGGTGGAGCCCACGGAGATGGTCTGGGGCAGGTTGGCCGGGAAGTCCAGGCCGCCGGCGTGGCTGAGGCCGTCGCCGAAGTACTCGTGGTTGCCGTAGTCGGGCAGCGCCGGATGGTTGTCCGAGTTGCCCGCCGAGACGACGATCATGGCGCCCTGTGCGTGGGCCCACTCGATGGCCTGCTGCACCAGGTAACCCTCGCCGCCGGGGTCGAACTCGGCGGGATCGATGGCGTACATGGGGCCGAAGCCCCAGCTCAGATTGAGCACGTCGGCGCCGTGCTCGACCGCCCAGTAGATGGCGTCGGCGGCGTCGATGCCGAAGCCCCACCCCTCGGCGTTGATGACCCGCACCGGCATCAGGCTGGGGTACCAGGCCAGGCCGGCCATGCCCATGCCGTTGTCGGTGACGGCGGCCGCCATGGCGGCGGCGATGGTACCGTGGCTGACGCCGGTATCGACCTGGCCGTAGCCGTCGATGCCCGGATCGTTGTCCACGGTGTCGCCGATGGCCGGGTCGTAGTTGGCGAACCACCACTCGGCGCGCTCGTTGTCGTCGCTGAAGATGTCAAAGCCCGGGTAGTCGTGGTCCTCGGGCTGGCCCCAGGCCGGGTCCCACACCGTCGGGTTGGAGTCCTCGCTCGCGGGGTTCTCCTCCGATGGACTCGGGGGCGACTCGGTCCACCAGCCCACGTTGTCGCCCACGAAGTCGTAGCCGGGCACGATCTTGGCCGCCAGGTCCTCGTGGTAGACGCTGATGCCGCTGTCGATGACGGCGATGACCGTGTCGGGCGAGCCTCGCTCCAGGTCCCACGCCTGGGGGGCGTTGACCTCGAACAGGTAGTACTGGTTGTCCATCAGGTCCGGGTCCATGTCCGGGTCGCCGTAGTTCCTGAAGAACGGATCGTTGGGGGCTGCATGTGAGTGCATGATCAGGTGCGGACGCACGCTCTGCACCCCGGGCATGGCCTCCAGGGCCGCGACCGGATCGAGTTGACCGGCCACCGCGTGGCGGCTCTGCGGCAGGCTCACCGATGCGTAGCCCTCGAAGCGCTGGTGGAACTGAACCCGCGCGCCCAGGCGCTGGTGCGCCTGCCCGGCGAAGGCGCTACGGTCGGCCTCGGGCTCCAGGCGCACCAGCAGGCTGCGATCGGAGTAGTTGGGCCGGAGCGTCTGGATGGGGCGGGGCTGCCGATAGGCAAGACCCGGAGACAGAACGGTGTCGGCCTGCGCGGTCGCGGCGGTGAAGAGGGCGAAGACGAAGGCAAGGCACAGGCCGACGAGTGAGCCGTCAGGCACCATACGTGCGCGGCGCAACTGCGATGTGGGGCGGCGGGCGCTGCCGGTCACGCATAGCGCGCGGTAACCGCATGCCATGGTCGCGACACCCTCCTCGATGGATGATCGCCCCGCAGCTACGAACGCATCGCCTGCATCGTCTGCAGCAAGAGGTGTATACCCCACCCGAGCCGCGTATCCTGCCCCACCGCGCGCAGTTGGGCATCTCTTGAGGCTCTCGTCATCATAAAGCACGTTATGACGCACAACGTATGGAAACGGGTGGGGGTTCAGATGCCGTGGGAGACGGGATGCACGTCGGCGTTGTACTCCTGGAGGGTGCGCAGGTCGAGGTCGCCGCGCTGCAGGGCCTCCACCGCCAGCACCGCCACCGAGGCGCCCGCGACGGTGGTGATGCACGGGACGCCGTGCTGCACGGCGGCGGCGCGGATGCGGCGCTCGTCATCGCGCGGCTGCGGCCCCGACGGCGTGTTGATGATCAGGTCGAGGCGCTGGTTCGCGATCAGGTCGATGGCGTTCGGGCCGCGGTCGTCGCCCAGGCGGTAGACCACCTCGGCGTTGATCCCCGAGCGGCGCAGCGCGCGCGCCGTGCCCTCGGTGGCCACCAGCTTGAAGCCCAGCGTCTCGAGGTGCTTGGCGAGGAAGATGGCGTCGCGCTTGTCGCGGTTGCGCACCGAGATGAACACCGTGCCGCGGATGGGCAGGTTCACCCCGGCGGCGATGGCGGCCTTGGCGAAGGCCGCGCCGAAGTTCTGGTCCATGCCCATGACCTCGCCGGTGGACTTCATCTCCGGCCCCAGGATGGTGTCCACCCCGTGGAAGCGGCTGAAGGGGAAGACGGGGAACTTCACCGCGAAGTGTGCGATGTCCACCTCCGCGGTGAAGCCGATCTCCTCCAGGCTCTGCCCCACCATCACCCGGGCCGCGACCTTGGCCAGCGGCACCCCGATGGCCTTGGAGACGTAGGGGATGGTGCGCGAGGCGCGCGGGTTGGCCTCCAGCACGTAGACCTGCTCGTTGCGGATGGCGTACTGGATGTTGAGCAGGCCCACCACGTTGAGTTCGGCCGCCAGCGCCCGGGTCTGCTCCATCAGGCTCTGCACCTCGGGCTCGGAGAGCGAGAACGGCGGCAGCACGCAGGCCGAGTCGCCCGAGTGCACGCCCGCCTCCTCGATGTGCTCCATGACCCCGCCGATGACGCAGCGAGTGCCGTCGCAGACCGCGTCCACGTCGATCTCGATGGCGTCCTCGAGGAAGCGATCGATGAGCACCGGGTGCACCGGTGAGGCCTCGACCGCCAGCCCCATGTACCGCAGGAGCTGCTCCTCGTCGTAGCAGATCTGCATGGCGCGCCCGCCCAGCACGTAGCTGGGGCGCACCACCACCGGGTAGCCGATCTCGGCCGCCGCCGCCGCGGCGGCCTCGGCCGAGG
>DSBO01000104.1 GCA_011046015.1 Thioalkalivibrio sp.
CGCCACCGGCGCCGAAGCCATCCACTCGGGCTACGGTTTCCTGAGCGAGAATGCCGCCTTCGCCGAGGCCTGCACCGTCGCGGGCATCGCCTTCATCGGCCCCACCCCGCAGCACATGCGCGACTTCGGCCTCAAACACACGGCACGGCACCTGGCCGCCGAGAACAAGGTGCCATTGCTGCCGGGCACGGGCCTGCTCGACGATACCGCCCACGCCAAACGCGAGGCGCTGCGCATCGGCTACCCGGTGATGCTCAAGAGCACCGCCGGGGGCGGCGGCATCGGCATGCAGCTGTGCCACAGCGAGGACCAGCTCGAGGAGGCCTTCCACTCGGTCGAGCGCCTGAGCCGCAACAACTTCAGCCAGGGCGGCATCTTTCTCGAAAAGCACGTCGAGTACGCGCGTCACATCGAGGTGCAGATCTTCGGCGACGGGCGGGGCAACGTGGTCGCGCTCGGGGAACGCGACTGCTCCGTGCAGCGCCGCAACCAGAAGGTGATCGAGGAGACGCCCGCACCCGGCATCAGCGACAGCCTGCGCGCGCAGCTGATGGATGCGGCGGTGCGCCTCGGCCGGGCGGTGAACTACCAGTCCGCCGGCACGGCGGAGTATGTCTTCGACACGCAGACGCATGCGTTTTATTTCCTGGAAGTGAACACCCGCCTGCAGGTCGAGCACGGTGTTACGGAAGAGGTCACGGGCGTCGATCTCGTCGAATGGATGGTTTGCCAGGCCGCGGGCGAGAACGACTTCCTGCTGACCTACCGGCACGCGCCGCAGGGAGCGGCCGTCCAGGTCCGGCTTTACGCGGAAGACGCCGGCAAGCAATTCCAGCCGGCCAGCGGCGTGCTCACCGAGATGCGCTTCTCGTCCAACGCGCGCGTCGATACCTGGGTGGAGCCGGGCTCGGTGATCTCGCCCTACTACGCCCCGATGGTGGCGAAGATCATCGCCCACGGCAGCGATCGTGCAGACTCGATCGGCAAACTGATCGACGCGCTGGACGAGACCTCGCTGCACGGCATCGAGTCGAACCTGCCCTACCTTGGCGCGATCCTGCGCGACAAGGCGTTCGCCCACGCCGAACACTACACGCGCTATCTCGATGGCCTCGCCTACCGACCGACCACCATCGAGGTGCTTGCACCCGGCACCCAGTCCACGATTCAGGACTACCCCGGACGCACGGGTTACTGGGACATCGGCGTGCCACCCTCGGGGCCGATGGACCACCTCGCCTTCCGGCTCGCCAACCGCGCGGTGGGCAACGACGAGGGCACGGCCGCCCTGGAACTCACCGTCACGGGCCCCACCCTGCGCTTCAACACCGATACGGTGATCGCACTGACCGGCGCGCACATGAAAGCCCTGCTCGACGGCGTGGAGATCGGCTATTGGCAGCCGGTCGAGGTGAAGGCCGGCAGCACGCTGAAACTGCGCGGCATCACCGGCGGCGGCAGCCGCAGTTACCTTGTGGTGCGGGGCGGCTTCGACGTGCCGGACTAGATGGGCAGCAAGTCCACCTTCACCCTGGGACAGTTCGGCGGCCATGGCGGACGCACCCTGCATGTGGGCGATGTGTTGCGCCTGAACGGGGACACCAGGGCGCGTGAGCCGGCCCGGGCAATACCGGCCGCACTCATCCCGCGCTACGGCCGGCACTGGGACATCCAGGTGACCTACGGCCCGCACGGCGCGCCGGACTTCTTCACCGATGACGACATCGTGACCTTCTTCACCACCGACTGGGAGGTGCACTACAACTCGAGTCGCACGGGCGTAAGACTGATCGGACCGAAGCCCGAATGGGCCCGCGAGGACGGCGGCGAGGCCGGCTGCACCCGTCCAACATCCACGACAACGCCTACGCCATCGGTGCGGTGGATTTCACCGGCGACATGCCCGTGATCCTCGGGCCGGACGGCCCCAGTCTTGGCGGCTTCGTCTGCCCGGTCACCATCGTGCAGGCCGAGCTGTGGAAGATGGGCCAGCTCGCCCCTGGCGACACCCTGCGTTTTCACTGCATCGACATCGCCACGGCCCGCGCGCTGGAACAGGCGCAGGACACGGCCCTCGCGCAACGTGCCGAGGCCCCTGCTGCGTCGCTCACGTCCTGCACACCCGGCCAGGACGCCACACCGATCCTCTATCGCGCCGCACCCGGCGACGATCACGTAGGCGTCTGCTACCGACAGGCTGGCGACAAGTACCTGCTCGTGGAATACGGCGAACTGGTGCTCGATCTCAACCTGCGCTTTCGCGTGCACGCGCTGATGGAATGGATGCGCGCGCAGGCCATCGACGGCCTCATCGACCTCACGCCAGGTATCCGCTCGCTGCAGATCCACTACGACAGCCGCATCGTCAGCCAGGGCGAGCTACTGCAAATCCTCCGGCTGGCCGAGGACGAACTGCCGCCCATCGAGGAGATGGAGGTACCCAGCCGCATCGTGCATCTGCCGCTGTCCTGGGACGATCCCTCCACGCAGCTCGCCATCGACAAGTACATGCAATCGGTGCGCCCCGACGCACCCTGGTGCCCGAGCAACATCGAGTTCATCCGCCGCATCAACGGGCTGGAGCGCATCGACGACGTGCAGGACATCCTCTTCAACGCGAGCTACCTCGTCATGGGTCTGGGCGACGTATACCTCGGTGCGCCGGTGGCCACACCGCTGGACCCGCGTCATCGCCTGGTGACCACCAAGTACAACCCGGCGCGCACCTGGACGCCGGAGAATGCCGTCGGCATCGGCGGCGCGTATCTGTGCGTGTATGGCATGGAGGGGCCCGGCGGCTACCAGTTCGTCGGCCGCACGGTGCAGATGTGGAACCGCTACAAGCAGACGCAGGACTTCACGGACGGCAAGCAGTGGCTGCTTCGTTTCTTCGATCAGCTGCGTTTCTACCCCGTGAGCCATGAAGAACTCACGCGCATGCGCGAGGACTTCGTGCAGGGCCGGTTCAACCTCAAGATCGAGGAGACCACGCTCAGGCTCGGCGACTACAACCGTTTTCTCGCCGAGCAGGCCGAGGGCATCGCGGCCTTCAAGCAGAAACA
>DSBO01000253.1 GCA_011046015.1 Thioalkalivibrio sp.
GCGTCAGCGTGTGAAGACCGAGTTCGCCGTCGGGAGTCAGGAAGTAACCGTCGATCCAGCCACCGACGGACAGGGGCACCGGCTCAGTCTGGGCGAGGAGGGCGCGTGCGGGCAGGAGAAGCAGCGCGGCGGCGAGGAGCATTCCTCGCGGTAGACCAACTCGTGGTCGTGAGACGACGGACATCGCCCCTACCTCCGTGCGCTCGCCTGAGTCGCGACGAGCATATGCATTGACACCACCCCCCCGAAAGTTCCATCATCATGCACATTCTCTCCTCCCTGTCCGCTTGCCGATTCCCGGCCCCGCGCCACATCCCTCCGCACGCAGGTCCCCGGCCGTGCGAGGCGAAACTGCCGCAAGTGCCGATCCCGGCCGGAGGTATCCGCATGCGCGCCGTCAGCATCACGTCCCCCGAACCGCTCATCGCCGGGTCGATGGCGACCTGGCACTGCCACATCGTGCTGCGCGGCGCGCCCGTGGCGGCCGGCGGCTGCGTCAAGGTCGCCTGGGACCTGCGCGGCGAGTCCGGCTACAACGCCTTCCCGCAGGCCACCGACCCCGCCGGCGACAACTACGCCTCCGCCGAGGGCCCCGCGGGCGTCGAGCTGGCGCTCGAGGGCTATCGCTCGCACCACAACCGCCCGCCCGATGACTCCGGCCGGGCGCTGGGCGACACCGAGTCCTACGACTGGCGCGACCTGCTGGGCATCCACTCGTCGCTGAACCTGCACATCCTGGCGATCAGCGTGGTCGCCGGGCGGCTGGAGGCGGGCGATGAGCTGCGCGTGACCTTCGGCGACACCTCGGGCGGCTCGGCGGGGATGCAGGTCCCCGGCCAGGCCAAGCCCGACTGGCGGCACTGGGTGTGCGTGCAGCGCGGCGCCGATGCGCCGCTGGAGCTGCTGGGTGGCGACACGCTGGTCGTCCGGCCGGGGCCGCCCGAGCGGCTGGTGGTGGTGGCGCCCTCGATCATGGCGCCGGACGAGGAGGTGACGGTCGCCAGCGTGGCGCTGGACGCCCTCGGCAACCCGGTGCGGCGCGCGCGCATCCAGTTCCCGCCCGCCGAGGACGAGACCACGCCCTTCGATTGCCCCGAGGGCTCGAACCTGCTCGACCGGGTGCGCATCGAGGACGAGCGCGTCGGGCTGGCGGGCGAGAGCAACCCCATCGAGATCGTCGAGGACCCGCCCTACCGCCTCTACTGGGGCGAGATCCACGGGCACACCTGCCTCTCCGACGGCGGCCAGCGCACCCCCGAGCAGTTCTACCGCTGGGGCCGCGACACCGCGCTGCTCGACTTCGCGGCCATCACCGACCATGACTTCGGCATCGCCCTGCACGACCCGGAGACGCACTGGCAGATGATCCTCGACGCGGCGCGCGACTTCAACCAGGCCGGGCGCTTCGTGACCCTGCCGGGCTGGGAGATCAGCCACGCGGGGATGGCCGAGGGGGAGGCCTATGGGCACAAGAACGTCTACTTCGTCGATGACGAGCCGCCGTTCTTCAACTCCAGCCCCTACGGCGGCGGGCGCACCGGCCTCGACTACGTGCACATCGAGGAACTCGTCGATCTGCTGCAGCGCACGCGCTCGGACTTCATGCTGGTGGACCACACCAGCCACATGCAGACCGACTGGGGGCGCTTCGTGTCGGGCTACACGCGGCTGGTGGAGGTCTACTCGTTCTTCGGCTGCTCGGAGGCGCAGGACGTGCCGGCGCCGGTGGGCGGCGGGCGCATCGGCGAGGAGTGCACCGCGCGCGCGGGCCTCGATCGCGGGCGCATGATCGGCTTCACGGCCGGCACCGACTCGCACATGGGCGCGCCGGCGGCATACCGCGAGACCAGCTTCGGGCACGGCAGGGTCCCCGGCCTGACCGCGGTCTGGGCCACCGAACTCACGCGCGACGCGGTCTTCGACGCGCTGTGGCACCGTCGCGCCTACGCCACCCGCGGTGAGCGTATCCTGCTGCACACTGCGGTCAACGGGCAGATGATGGGCCAGGAGCTGCTGCTCTCCGAGCGCGACGAGCCGCGGCAGATCGCCATCGCGGTGGCGGGCACCGCGCCGGTCGAGCGCGTGGAGATCATCCACAACGGCGCGACCCTGGCGAGCTTCGACGGCGACGCGCAGTGGGAGCTGGGGGTGGAGTTCGAGCACGACGAGCCGCTCGCGCACTTGCCCGCCGCGCCCGGTCTGGGCTACTATTACGCGCGCGTGTTCCAGGCGGGCGGCGGCATGGCGTGGTCGAGCCCCACCTGGGTGCTCATCCCGGACTGATTCGCTGCGTGGTGGCTGATGAGGTGACGGCCCATGCACGGCTGGCGCATCGGCAAGCTGTTCGGCATCAACATCGAGATCCACTTCACCTGGCTGATCATCCTGGGCCTGATCCTGTGGACGGTCACCGGCAACATCCTGCCCACTGAGGTGCCCGACGCATCCCCCTCTGAGCTGTGGGGCATCGGCCTGCTCGCCACGCTGCTGTTCTTCGGCTCGCTGGTGCTGCACGAGTTGGCGCACTCGGTGGTGGCCAACCGCCTGGGCGCGGACGTGTCGCGCATCACGCTGTTCGTCTTCGGCGGCGTCTCGCAGATGAGCCGCGAGCCCGACAAGCCCCGGACCGAGTTCGCCATCGCCATCGTCGGCCCGCTCACCAGCGTGGTGCTGGGCGGGCTGTTCTACGCCCTGCACTACTGGCTCAAGGGCGCCGACGCGCCGCGGCTGTGGTGGGTGGCGAGCCACTGGGTGGGCTACATCAACCTGCTGCTGGCCGCCTTCAACATGCTGCCGGCCTTCCCGCTCGACGGTGGCCGCGTGCTGCGCTCGGCGCTGTGGGCCATCTGGCGCAGCCTCGACCGCGCGACGCGCGTGGCCTCGGGCTTCGGCCGCGCCTTCGGCTACATGATGATCGTCCTCGGCTTCCTGGCCACGCTGCTCGCCGGCGACTTCTCGGGCCTGTGGCTGGTGGCTCTGGGCTGGCTGCTGTCGAGCGCGGCGGCGGCGAGCTACCAGCGGCTGCAACTGCAGGAGGCGCTGGGGGGCGTCTACGTGCA
>DSBO01000128.1 GCA_011046015.1 Thioalkalivibrio sp.
CGGTAGGACCGATTGCCGGCACTGCGCTCCCTGATCTCAGCAACCATACCCGACTTGCTGCGCCTCTTCTCGGAGAGCAGAAGCAGCAGGTAGTACTCCAGGAACTGCCGTATGCTCGGGCCACTGCGAGTGCGACGCATCTCCGGTCATCCTTTACTCGATCCGGGGGGCGACCGCGCCACCGCGACCTCAACGGTGCTGACTGATCGTCTCGAGCAAGGCTTCAACGTTCTCGATGGGGGTGCTCGGCACGAAGTAGTTGGACACGCCCACGATGATGCCGCGGCTGCGCTTGGCCGCCGCCAGGCAGGAGAGCGCCTCCTCGACGACCTCCTCGCGCGTACCCAGGTGCATCGTGTGCGAGCTGATGTTCCCAACCGGGGTCAGCTCGGGGAACTCGCGCCGCAACCTGGCCAGGTCCATGCCCGCGCGCCGGTCGATCTCGTAGTAGCCGTGCACACCGGATGTGCCGAAGAGGCTGTCCGCCACCGGCCACAGATTCCCGTCGCTGGCGAAGAGGTAATACCCATCGTGGGCCGCCGCGGCTTCCGCGATCTGCCTGACCCGAGGCAGCATCAGTTCGTCGAAGACCCGTGGCGAGTACATCGGCCCTTCGTAGGAGGCGAAGTCGCTGCCGCCCCAGAACAGACTGAAGCCCCGCCCCTTCAGGAACTCGATATCGCGCCGGGCGCGTTCCACCTGCAGGTCCAGGTATCGTCCCACCAGGTCCGGCCGCAGCAACATGGCCTCGAACCAGATATCGGTGTTGCGCGTGGGGATGCCACACCCGCCTGCCCCGACGCGGATCACATACTCGTCGCCCATCAGCGCCATCGCCCGCAGCTCGAAGTCGTAGCCCCGCTCGGTCGGCCGGTAGTCCTCGATGGCTGTCTCGGCCGCGCTGATCTGCGCCTCCAGATCCTCGAAGGTCTGCCTGGCCTCGGGATGGTACTTGAAGATATGGCACTGCTCGCTGGGCGGGTCGAAGCGCAGTACCGTCCAGTTCTCCTCCGGGCCCTCGGCAAACACGAAGGTGTTGTCGTCCAGCTTCTTCGTCGGCCTGCGGTTGTAGCGCCAGTAGCTGGGTCGGATGACGTCGTTCTCGAAGCGCAGCGCGATGTCGATGGCGTCGCGGAACGAGCGCTCCACGAACTCCGCGTGAGCGTCGGCGCTCTCCCACAGCGCGGTTACCTCCCGCCACTGCTGGATGCCCCCACCGACGTAGGCCTCGCGTCCCAGCAGTGCGGACGCCACCTCGGCGCAGGTGCCGATGTGGTGCACCGGTACCCGGTCGGTGTCCTGCCTGGTGAAGGCGGCCAATACTCGTTCCCGCGGGCTCATCGCGGTCCTCTCCCTGTGCGGCGTCCGCGTCCCCTGCTCGACGCACTCGAGTGACCGGCTCCCGGTTCTTCCGCGCCGCCGCGCACTCGCCTCCCTGCTCGCGCGGACAGAGGACTTCGGCCGCCGCCCCACGAACCTGCCGCCTCTGGGCACTACCTTCCGCCTGATGGGGAACCTCGTCGTGCGCACGCACGGTGATCGCGCCGGCTTCATCTGGGGGATCGCGGACCTCATCCGCGATGTGTTCAAGCGCGGCAAGTACCAGGACGTCATCCTCCCCTTCACCGTCCTGCGCCGCATCGACTGCGTCCTCGCGCCCACCAAGCAGGCGGTGCTCGATTGGTACTCGCGCTGCGTGGTGGCCTGGGAGCTGGACCAGACGCTGGCGATCGACTTCGTGCTGGCGGCGATGGGCCGGGCGCTGGGCCAGGCGAGGCCGAAGATCTGCAACAGCGATCAGGGCAGCCAGTTCACCAGCCCGCAGTGGGCGGCGCTGTTGCAGGAGGCGGGTGTGCGACCCAGCATGAACGGCAGGGGTCGGGCGCTGGACAACTGCTTCGTGGAGCGGCTGTGGCGCTCGGTCAAGTACGAGGAGGGTCTACCTGCACGACTATGCCAGCCCGCGCGAGGCGCGCCGGGGCTTGGGCCGCTACTTCAACTTCTACAACCACGAGCGGCCGCACCAGGCCCTCGGGTACTGCACGCCCGCACAGGTCCATCACTCGACGAGCGCCGCCCCCCATGGGGGGCGGGAGCAGCGCCTGCTGACGGCAACTGCCTCCGGGCTCTACCAGGACAAGCCTACCTTAACAGCACCGGTTATCGTGTGTTGGCAATAGGGTCCACCGCAGTGCAGCCGGCACTGCCTGCGCCATCCCGTGCCTTCGATGAACTCGTGTGCCACCTGTGAGCCGGGCCCGATGGCCTAGCGGGAGGGCCTCATCCCACGCTCCAACACCGTCCTCTGTCGGATCGCCAGCTCGTGGAACCCCGGCACGGACACCGCGATCTCGTTCAGGCGCAGACCGGCGAGTTGCATCCGTTCCACTATGCCGCTCATGGCAGCCGCGTTGCTGGGCGCAAGCTGGTTCAGTTGCGCCAGCGCTGAGTCCAGCTCTCCCTGCAGGCGCTCCCTCTCGACCTCGATCTCAACCAGGCGAGCCTCCCCCGCCGTCAGGCGACCCTGAATCTCCATAACGTACGCACGCTGTTCGGGGGTCAGGGCGGCCAGGGCGGCCATGATGCTCGGGGGCGTGGCGGTCGCCACCAGCACGCCGTCGATGTACGGCGTCGGCGGCAGGGCCAGGAGTTGATCGGTCGGCGGCGTCGCAAGACCCCTGCCCGTGCGTGCGGACATCCGCTGTGCCCTCCGTGACTCGCCCTCCGCCTGGATCCAGGTCTGCAGCTCGGTCTGGGTCTGCGACCGGGTTCGGGTAGGCGGCTGCGTCGCCGGTTGGGCCGGCGTCTGCGTCTCCTCCTGCGGCGGGCCGCTCAGCCGGGCCTCGATCTCGGCGGCACCGGCGGTCAACTCGCCCTGCAGGCGCGCGTACTCGTCCGACAGCCGCGAGATCTGGGCCAGCAATCGGGTCGGCGTCATGGGCCTCACGCCCTGCAGCGGCCTGGCCCCGATGGGCTGCAGGACCGAGTAGTCCCTCACCGTCGGGGCAAGCTGCTGACCGGCCGTGGGCGTCGTCGGGCCGGTGACGCCCACCCCGC
>DSBO01000017.1 GCA_011046015.1 Thioalkalivibrio sp.
GCGCATCGAGGGCGCGCGGCTCGACACGCTGCGCATCACCTCGGCCACCGAGGGCGCGGTGATCCCGCGGCTTTACGGGCGTATGCGCATGGGCGGCAACATCGTCTGGGCGACCGATTTCCGCGAAGAGACCCGGACCACCACCCAGCGCGGCGGCGGCAAGGGTGGCGGGGGCGGCAAGGTCCGGACGACGGAGTATCTCTACTACGCGTCCTTCGCCGTCGCGCTCTGCGAGGGCCCGATCACAGGCATCGGCCGCATCTGGGCCGACGGCAAGCCGCTCGATCTCAGCGGCATCACGATGCGCTGGTACCCGGGCGACGAGGCGCAGGCGCCGGATCCGCTCATTGCCGCGAAGATGGGCGCGGCCAACACGCCCGCCTATCGCGGCACGGCCTATGTCGTCTTCGAGGATCTGCCGCTCGCGGATTTCGGCAACCGGATCCCGCAGCTCAGCTTCGAGGTGTTCCGACCGCTCGCCGATCCCGACACCGCCGAGGGACTGACCCGCGCAGTCACCATGATCCCGGCCTCGGGCGAGTTCACTTATGCCACGCAGGCAATCCGCAAGACCACGGGCGGGTCCACCGGTCCCTTCGGAACATCGAGCGGCGGCACCACCACGGCCGAGAACCTGAACGCATTGCCCGACACCGCCGACATCGTCGTGGCGCTCGACCGGCTGCAGGCCATGGCGCCTGCGGTCGAGAGCGTCAGCCTCGTGGTCGCCTGGTTCGGCACCGACCTGCGCGCAGGCAACTGCGCGATCAAGCCGGGCGTCGAGGTCGCGGCGAAGGCAACCAGCCCGCGGGTCTGGTCGGTGAACGGGGTGACGCGGGCGAATGCCCATCTGGTCAGCCGCGACAGCGAGGGCCGCCCGGTCTATGGCGGCACGCCCTCTGACTTCGCCGTGGTGCAGGCCATCCAGGAAATGAAGGCGCGCGGGCTCCGCGTGACCTTCTATCCCTTCATCCTGATGGACGTGCCGCCCGGCAACAGCCTGCCGAACCCCTACAGCGACAACGCCGCGCAGACGGGCCAGCCCGTGTTCCCCTGGCGCGGGCGCATCACCTGTTCGCCTGCCGCAGGGTTCGCGGGCACGGTCGACAAGACCGCCACGGCGGCAACGCAGGTCACGAGCTTCTTCGGCGCGGCCAGCCCCGCGAACTTCTCCGTGTCGGGCGAGACCGTCAGCTGGACCGGCCCCGCAGGCGACTGGGGCCTGCGCCGCATGATCCTGCACTACGCCCATCTCTGCGCGGCGGCCGGGGGCGTCGATGCCTTCCTGATCGGCTCGGAGATGCGCGGGCTCACCACGATCCGGTCGGGTGCGTCCACCTATCCGGCCGTGCAGGCCTTCCGCGATCTGGCAGCAAGCGTGCGCAGCATCCTCGGGCCCACGACGAAGATCAGCTACGCCGCCGACTGGTCGGAATATTTCGGCCATCAGCCGGGCGACGGCAGCAATGATGTCTTCTTCCACCTCGACCCGCTCTGGGCGGACACCAACACCGACTTCATCGCCATCGACAACTACATGCCGCTGTCAGACTGGAGGGACGGGTTCGATCACGCCGACGGTGAGGGGGCGAGCGCCATTGGTTCGAGCGAGCCCCCGAACGAGGGCTGGCCCGCGATCCATGACCGCGCCTATCTGCAGGCCAACATTGCGGGCGGCGAGGGTTACGACTGGTTCTACGGCTCGGAGGCCGACCGGTCGGCGCAGATCCGGACGCCCATTTCGGACGGCAGCGCAGGCAAACCGTGGGTGTTTCGCTACAAGGATCTGCGCGCCTGGTGGTCGAACGCGCACTACAACCGCCCGGGCGGGGCGGAGAGCGGCACGCCGACCGCATGGGTGCCGCAATCGAAGCCGATCTGGTTCACCGAGCTCGGCTGCCCCGCCATCGACCGGGGCACCAACCAGCCCAACGTCTTCTTCGACCCAAAGTCGTCCGAGAGCTTCACGCCGTACTTCTCCCGCGGCTGGCGGGACGACGCCATCCAGCGCGCCTATCTCGGGGCAACTTATCTCTGGTGGGGCGAGGCCGCGAACAACCCGCTGTCCTCGGTCTACGGGGACAGGATGGTGCATGTGCCCGAATGCGCAGCGTGGACCTGGGACGCGCGGCCCTATCCGTTCTTCCCGGCGCTGACCGATGTCTGGACCGATGGCGCGAACTGGCGACTGGGCCATTGGCTGACCGGGCGGCTGGGGGCCGTGTCGCTGGTAGCACTCGTCCGGCATCTCTGCCTCCGCGCCGGACTCCCCGAGGATCGCATCGACGTCACCGGCCTCTGGGGCGCGGTCGAGGGCTATGCCATCACCGCGCTCGAAAGTCCGCGCGCCTCGATCACCACGCTGGCGCGGCATTTCGGCTTCGATGCGGTCGAAACAGGCGGCGTCATCCGCTTCGTCATGCGCGGCCGGGCGGCGGTCGCTGGGATCGGCGTGGATGATCTGGCCGTTGCGCAGGCGGGCGGCGGAGAGGTGTTTGAGCTTACCCGCGGCCAGGAGACGGAACTGCCGCAGGCGCTCAAATGGCAGGTTGCGCGCGCCGATGAGGATTATGACGCCGCCCTCGTCGAAGCGAGGCGCATCACCGTCGACACGACGCGGATTGCGTCCGAGTCCTTCCCGATGGCCGTGCCACCCGAGGAGGCCGAGCGCCGCTGCCGCCGTGCCCTGATGGAAGCGTGGGTGGGGCGCGAGACCGCGGCGTTCCGTCTGCCGCCCTCGCGTCTCGCCCTCGATCCGGCCGACGCGATCCGGCTGGAGCATGACGGGCGGTTGGTGGACCTCCGGCTCGTCTCCATCGCCGACGCCGAGGGGCGCGGTATCGAAGCGGTGCGCCAGGACCGGGCAACCTACGACCTGCCGCCCGGCGATCCCCGCGCCGCGTCGCTGACGCGCGCCGTGGTGTTCGGCGCGCCGGATGCCGTGCTGTTGGGCCTGCCGCAGCTGACCGAGGAACAGCCCGCGCATCGGCCGCTGGTCGCGGCGCATGCAGTACCGTGGCCGGGCGAGATGGCGGTCTTCCGC
>DSBO01000198.1 GCA_011046015.1 Thioalkalivibrio sp.
GCTCAGCCGCAGCCGGGTCTTTCAGATGGTCCCCTTGCAGGAGGAGCACCTCCGCGAGATTGCCCGTCGGGCCATCGCCGATCCCGAGCGCGGCTATGGCGACCGTGACGTGGCGATCACGCCCGAGGCGCTGGATCACCTGGTGGATGTGGCCAATGGCGATGCGCGTTCGGTGCTCAACGCCGTCGAGCTGGCCGTGGAGACTACCCAACCCGATACCGAGGGGCGGGCGGTCATCGACCTCGCTGTGGCGGAAGAGTCCATCCAACGGCGGGCGGTGCTCTATGATCGCCAGGGCGACTATCATTTTGACACCATCAGCGCCTTTATCAAGTCGCTGCGGGGGTCGGATCCGGATGCGGCTCTATACTGGCTGGCCAAAATGGTCTATGCTGGCGAGGATCCGCGGTTCATCTTCCGACGGATGATCATCGCCGCTTGTGAGGACATTGGCCTGGCCGACCCCGATGCCATCCGCGTGGTGGTGGCCGATGCCGAGGCGTTCGACCGCGTCGGGTTGCCGGAGGGTAGGTTCCACCTGGCCCACGCCGCGCTCTACCTGGCCACGGCGGCCAAATCCAACACGACCATGGGCTTTTTCGATGCGCTGGCCGCGGTGGAGCAAGAGGCCGAGGGTGAGGTGCCGGTGCATCTCAAGGACGCCAGCCGCGACCAGGAGGGCTTTGGTCACGGCGAAGGGTACCTGTACCCACACGCCTATCGCGACCACTGGGTTGCCCAGCAGTACCTGCCGGACCATCTTCAGGGAAAGGTGTTCTACGAGCCCAGCGACCAGGGCTATGAGGCGGGCATCCGTGAGCGCGTCCAGCGCCGTCGTGAGGCGCAGCTTGCCGCCATGCTCGACCTGGACGAGCAGCGTTCGGAGCTGCTCACCTTTAGCCCTGGCGATAGGGGCCGTGACCGCTGGCTGCAACGGGCCGTGGGCAACGTCGGCGACGAGCTGGAAGCGCTGCGGGATCGCGTTCTCGGCGCTGCTGCGCTGGCGCGGCACCACCTGGTGCTGGACCTGACGGGCGATAGCGGCCTCCTGACATGGGAGGCGCTCCGGCGCGTGCCCGAGGGCGGGGTTTGGTGCCGGGTTCCGAACGCGCGCGTGGCCGAGGCCATGGCGCAGCAGGCGGCCCCCTTGGAAGAGCTGGCCCGCCCGATTCTGGTTCGGGCGACCCTACCAGAGCTGTGCGAGGCGTTGACGAGGGCTGGCCACGGCGAGGTGCGGTTTGACCTGATCGTTGGGCGCAATGTGCTCGGCTCTCTGGGTGGCAGGGCGCACGTTGCGCAGGGCCTTCTGGCGCTCTTGCGAGAGGGGGGCACGCTGAGCCTGGCCGAGGTCGTGCCCTTGGCGACGCAGCGGTTATCGGCGCTGCTGCCCAATGGCGCGTTGCCAGAGGAGCTGCTGCGCCGCTGGCGCGAGGCTGAGGAGGCCATCTACCACGATCCAGACAACCCCAAGACCAACTGGGGGCCGGAGGAGCTCAAGGCTGCTCTGGAGGATGCCGGATTCGTCGATGTTCGGCTGGACGCCTTGCCGTGGCAGCGCGACCAGATGATCACGCCAGGCCAGCTGGACGCGTGGCTTGCTGTGGAGCAGGCGCCTCCTAGCTATGCCGATCGGCTGGCCACGCTGCTCTCTTCGGACGAGTTGGACGACGTTCGACGGGCCTGCCAGGCCCACTTGGGCGGGCAGGTGGTCTCTTGGGAGACCACCACCGCCCTGGTTCAGGGGGCACGCCCCCGCTCGACCGGAGCAGATGGGTTACGGTGAGCTATGGGACGACAACGGATATTGGAGCAACAAGACAAGGAGCGGTTACGTGTCACTCATCACAGTTATTGGACGCGGTCATGGAGGAACCCGGGCCATGTCGCACACGCTGACGGCCTCGGGCGTTTTCACGGGCGAGCCCCAGAATGTCTCGGGTGACTTGTTGCCACCCGAGCCCATGTACGAGGCCTGTCGCGTCTTTGCGCGGCACGTCACCTGGCAGGGGGGGCTCTCATGGGATTGGGGCCGCGCGCTGGCGATGGACCCGCCTCGCGAGTTCACACAGCTCATCGAGCGTTACCTGTCCAGTGTGCTGGCCAGCGACGCCGAGCATCGCGGCTGGAAGATCCCCGAGACGACGCTCTGTTACCCCTGGATCCAGCGCATGTTCCCAGAGGCCAAGTTCATCATCTGGATGCGGGATCCGCGCGATAGCATCATCGGCGCGCACAAGACCGATGACTTGAGAGATTTCGGGATCGAGTATCCCGAGACCGATGACGAGCGCGAGCGACGGGCCATCTCGTATATCTACCAGTATCGCCTGGTGCAGGCGACGCCGCGGCCACGCCATTGGACCGAGGTGCGTTTCGAGGACTTTGTGCTGCGTCAGGAAGAGACTCTGGCGCAGCTAGAGGGGTTCCTGGGGTTCCCTCTGGCGCGGATACCGGTCCGCCGTGACCCCATCGGGCGCTGGCGGACGGACGAGGGGCGGCATGACTTTGACTTTCTGGCAGATCCCATCCGCGACTATCAGTACGATGCGCTAAAAGTTGTTGACCTGTGACGTTCTGCCTTTGGCGGGCCCGGTATTCTGGGCAGAGGAGAGGACATGGCCAAGATTAGTTTCCTGGGCGCTGGCAGCACCGTGTTTGCCAAGAACGTGCTGGGGGATTGCCTACACGTGCCGGCCCTGCGTGATGCCGAGATCGCTCTGATCGACATCGATGCCGATCGTCTGCACGTCTCCGAGACGATGCTCAAGAACGTCAACCGCACCCTGGGCGCGGCGGCGGATATTCGCGCCTACCTGGCCGACGATGCGGCAGAAGGCCTGCGCGGCGCCGACTATGTGGTGAACGCCATCCAGGTGGGTGGGTACGAGCCCGCGACGGTGACCGATTTCGAGATCCCGAAAAAGTACGGCCTGCGGCAGACCATCGCCGACACCCTCGGCATCGGCGGCATCTTTCGCGCGCTGCGGACCATTCCGGTGATGCTGGACTATTGCCGGATCATGGAGGAGGTAGCTCCGGA
>DSBO01000130.1 GCA_011046015.1 Thioalkalivibrio sp.
CGAAGGTGATGCGGTTTCTGAGCTTGTCCGGCACTGCGCCGTAGCGGGTACCCTCGACGAGGATGCGATAGGGCAGGGCCGAGGGCAGGTTGGGGAATTCCTGGATGATGACCTTGCGGCCGCCGATCACGTCACCCACGGTCGGGTCGGTCATCTGGTTGCTGATGTGGTACGCGAGTTTCTGCTGGGCCTCGGTCTGGGCGGCCTGGAGAACGCTGGCGTCCAGCCCCTGCACCCAGCCTTCGGTCTCGTTCACGGTGCCGCTTTGCATGAAGCTGTCGGCCAGTGCTGCACCGTCGATGCCGGCGACCTCGGCCACGTCGAGACCTTCCAGGAACTCGTACTGCTTGAAGCTCGGGTCGAGTGCGACCCAGGCATCCGCCTCCTGCATGACCGCGCCGCGTGAGGGATAAAAGTCGATGGCGGCTTCCACCCAGACGTGTTCCATCCGGATGCGGGAGATGCGGCCGTTCTCGACGAGGGAGACCACCGGGATGCCACCGGAGGCGGCGAAGTTGGCGGCATCGGTGATGTCGGTAAAGCCACCGACCCAGTTGCGGAAGCGATCTTCCGGTACGTCGATGGTGCCGTGAACGTATCGTGCCGGGATGCCGGAGGCACGCAGCAGGGCGAGGGTCAGGCTGGCAATGTCGAAGGCATTGCCACGCTGGCTGCCCAGGGTGATGTCTGCATCCTGCATCGTGCCCCAGCTGGGGATCCATTCGATGTTGTTGCGCACCCAGTGGTAGATTTCAACCGGGTCGTGATTCAGCTCGGCGGCCCTTGCCTCGATGGCCTCGGTGAGGACGACCTCAACCGACTCGCCCAGGTAGGCCGGATCGGAGGCATCGGCCAGGGTGTCATAGCGGAAATCGCCCAGTGCCGCGACTTTCTGCGGCGGGTGGTCGAACAAGCCGGCACGGGTGAAGTCCTGCTTCCGGGTCCTGGGCTTGTTGTCATGATCGGGGCGCGGCGAATGGTGGGGTAGTTGCTCGGGATCGAAGGGCTGATGGGCGCGTTTGTATTTCTTGTCCTTCAGGCGGGCTGCGGTTTCTTCCGTCTCACGCTTGCGCTCCTTGTCATCCCTGGCGGTATCGATGCGGCGCAGACCGGCCGTGAGTGCCTCCAGCTCGGCGCGATAGTTACTCACCGCCTCCCGGTGGCGCTGCAGGATGACATCGGGCACCTGACGGGCCTTGAGCTGGGCCTGGATATCGGCGAAGTGACGGCTGACCTGTCTGTCGAGCTGCTCGATCTCACGATGCAGCCTTTTCAGCTCGTCCTTCTCCTGCGTGGCGTCGGTGCCGGCCTCAAGTGCGTGCCTGAGCGAGGCCAGCCGCTCCTGTACGTGCTGCACACGCTGGTTGAGCTGCTGTTCGGGGCTCGGCGCACGTGCCTGCTCGGCTGCGCGTTTGTCGGCTTCCGCTCGTACCGCGGCCACCGCGGGCGAGGTGACGAGCATGAAGAAGGCCACGATGACAAACGTGGAGATGCCCTTCGTGAACAGGGTGGCACTACGCATGGCGGCGATGATCGGCTGTTGCATCGACTGTCCCTACTTTATTTTCATTTGTCCATTGATTGACGTGGCGTTGGTTGTCGCTTGTTAACCACCGCCCCGCAGGCCTGCCTCGCGAATCGCCTTCGCTACCTCAAGGCGCAGGGCCGCGGCCTCGTCACCGGGCAGTCTGCCCAGCAACCCGGCTGCATGCACCAGGTGCTTTAACGCCTTCTCGATTCGTCCCCTGGCCAGGTAGTCATTCGCCTTCGCGACTTCCTGGCGTACCTTGCGGTAGTCCTTCCCATCCAAGGCATCCAGCTCGGCGCGCAACTGCGGCATCACCGGCTCGTCAATTGACAGGGAGAGACTGAGCGCCTTGTGGTCGATATAAGTGCCGGCCTGATCGGTCTGAATCAGGGCGTCGATCAAGACCGGACCGGCCATTTCTGGCAGGCGGATCCAGAACTCGAACGTGGCCTCTGCCTGCTCGGTCAGGATCAGGTTCCACGACAACTGACCGTCCGCCGTGGTGTCGGCACCTGGCGCATGGATCGCGGCACCGCCGACAGGCAGGGTGACGAGCAGCCGCACCGGGACCTCCGATCCGTGGTTAACGAGGTGTATGCGCACCGGCACCACGCCCCCGGAGACGGTGGGCAGCGGCTTCGGCTCGATATGCGTCAGTGCTTGCAGCAGCAGCTGTTCGAAGACGGATGCCTCATCGCCGATTGCCGCCTGCCCCAGCAGGTCGAAACCGGTATAGACCGAGCGCCCCTGACCGTAGTCGTGAGTCGTGACGGCCACATCACCGTCTTCCTGTGCCCGGTCATCGCAACGTGCGTCGTCATTCTGCTTGTCGTGGGCATGGGACGATTTGTCCTTTCTGGCATCATGCTCCGACTGCTTGCCCGGTGAGCATGCATCACGATCATGACCGTGGTCGTGCCCGCCATCATGACGGTCGTGACCGGTCTTGTGATGCGTGTCGTGCTCATGGCCGCGTGGCGAGGCCAGATAGCGTGCGACCACCTCCGCACCATCCAGCCGGATACGGACAGCCCGCTCCGTGGCGACGAACGCATGCTCGCCTTCCAGCTGTAGGATGGGTGCTTCGAAGCGGATGCCGCTGGTGCCCGTCGACTTGCCCTGGTAACGAATACCGAGGGCCTCGTCGAGACGACCATTACGCTCGTCATGATTACCAGCCACCAGCAGGCCTTCACCACGATAAACTGCCTCGCGCAGTTCCTGTTGTACCTGCTCGGAGAGCTTTTCACGATCGCTCAGTAGCGCGTAGCTCAGGTAACCGCCGCTGCGAAGTTCGCGTGCAAAGGCCTCGCCGTCGGTGACGACGGTATAGCTCCAGCCGGCATCATCCAGCAGCGCCTCGATGTAAGCGCGGCGCTCTGCGGGTAACGGGTTGCCTTGCGTGTCATTGGCGTCGTCGGCAGGATCGTCATCGTTGGCAGCCGACAGCTGGAGCTCCCTGAGCAACAGGCCATTCTGGGCATTATCCTCTTCATCGGACACGGGCAGCAG
>DSBO01000137.1 GCA_011046015.1 Thioalkalivibrio sp.
CTCCCGGGCAGTGCGGCAGAAGACAAACCAAAGCCTGAAACCCAGACGATTCGCAACGACCATGGTCCAAGCGTACAGGGTGGGCCGCTGGAGCAGGCTTCTGTCAGTACTCGTGCAATGCGGCACAGACGCCGCTGTGCGTTCCGCGAGCAAGGAGAAACACGCATCATGCCGACACTTAATCGACGTGAGTTCCTGCGGCGCGGCACAAACGCCCTGGCCGCAACCGCTGCATTGTCGCGAGCAGGCGCCGTTGCTGCGGCCGGGCTGCCCAAGGCAACCGATATGCGCACGCTCGGCACGACGGGTCTGCAGTGCTCGTATCTGGGTATCGGCACCGGTATCAAGGGGCGCGGGCCGGGGATTACCGAGCTGACCTTGAAACTGACCGGCGAGCAGATCATCGGCCTGCTCGAACACGCCTACCAGCGCGGCGTCACGTACTTCGATATGGCCGACCGCTACGGCTCGCACGTGTACATGCGCGAGGCGATGAAGCGCTCGATCCCGCGCGAGAAAGTGATGTTGTTGAGCAAGGTGTGGTCGCGGGAGCCCGAGTGGGTCAAGAAGGACATCGAGCGCTTCCGGCGCGAACTCGATACGGACTGCGTCGACATCGTCCTTATGCACTGCCTGCGCTACGGCGAGGAAGACTGGCCCGGGACGCTCAAAGCCAACATGGACATCCTCGCCGACGCCAAGGCCGAGGGCCACATCCGCGCCCATGGCGTGTCGTGCCACATCCTGCCCGGGCTCGAGCGCGTCGCCGAGACAGAGTGGGCCGACGTCGTGCTCGCGCGCATCAACCCCTTTAACAGCCACATGGACGGTCCCGTCGAGAAGGTCGCGCCGATTCTCAAGAAGATACACGATGCGGGCAAGGGCGTGCTGGGCATGAAGATCCTCGGCGAAGGTGATCCGAAGGTCGTCGAGAAGATGGACGAATCGCTGCGCTTCGTCGGCTCGACGGGGAGCGTCGATGCGATGACCATCGGCTTCATGAGCACGAACGAACTCGACGAGGTCATCGGCCGCATCGACGCCCTCGCGACGGAGTAGTCGACGACGGGACGTCTACGGCGCACCTCCATGGGCTGGGGACCGCAGGCCCTACGCCCCCGGCGCGAACGCATTCCCCAGCACCTGGGCCGCGAGGGGCTCGAGAGCCTCGGCCCACAGAGCGTATCCTGCTTCGCTGAGGTGGATGCCGTCAGGCATCAAGTCCTCCGAAATGAGCCCGCTCGCGTTGAGGAACCTGTCGTTGATGTCCAGATAGCGTATTCTGTCCTCATCGGAGCGCTCAGCGAGCAGCGCATTGGCGGCGTCCAGCGTGTCCCGCGCTGGGCCGGGTGTGCGCCCGCGAGGGAAGATGGCCATCAGTACCACTGTCGCGCCGCCAACACGCGCCAGCACCTCATCGACGACGGCGTTGACCCCCTCGGCAATCTCTTGCGCGGAATTCTCGGCGTGGTTGTTGGTGCCGCACTGTACCACGACGAGCTTTGGCTGGATCCCGCGCAGGTTGCCATGGCGAATACGCCATAGAACGTGTTGTGTGCGGTCTTCCGAGATCCCTGCGAACAGGCCGCGCCGATGTCCGTAGTACCGCTCCCAAACGCGGTGACCGTCGCGCGTCCACCACCGTACAATCGACTCACCGATGAACATGATGTCCACGCCGCCCTGACGTGCCTGGCCATTGATCAGCCCGTGCCGCAGTGCCCAGCCGACCGTTCGGCGCGGGATAGCCACGACAGCGGCGTGGCTGCCGGGGGACCTCGATGCCCGCGAAAGAAAGACGCTCGGGATAGCGGCAAAGGCCGCCCAGAGCGTCGCGAGTTGGGGTATGTTGTTGCTCATGGGATTGTGCGTGACGCCAAGGGCCGTGTCTTCTTGCCCAGCCCGGCAAAAAGCATCCCGACAGCGGCCACGAGGGCCAGGTCGCCTGCGGGAAGCCCTCGGGTCGTGCCGCCGCTTGGCATGGCCGCGCCGCCGAAGCACTGTATGCCGCCCGGTTCTTTGCCTGCACCCGCCAGCGTCGCCCGTCCTCCGTCGCCACCGCTGAACTGTAGAATGCCGGAATATAAGGTCTCCTCGGTGGGAGTGAAGCTGACCACGACTCCTTGCTGTGCATTGGGCTCGAGTGTGTAGGTCCCGCCCGAAACGATGGCGAAGATCCCGGTCACGGTCACCTCGCCTGTGAGTGTTGCCGTACCGCTATTGGTCAAGGTGAAGGTAGCCTCGCCTGTCTCGCCTACGGTCACCGTGCCGAAGTCATACGCGGTGGGCGTCACACTGACGGCGGGCGCGCCGCCCTCGATGCCCTGCCCCGTCAGGGCGCATGTTGCGCCGTCCCCGCCGGTGAACTGCACCTCGCCGGTAGCCTCGCCGAGCGCAGCCGGTTGGAACTGTACAATTACCTGATGCTGTGCACCGGGGCCAAGCGAGTACGACGCGCCCTCAACCACACTGAACGGGGCGGCGGCACTGGCTTCACCGATAAGCGTGCCGCTGCCGGTATTCTCGACCGTGAAGGTTGCCTGAGCGGTTGAACCTACGGCCGTCTCAGCGAAATCGTGCGAAGCGGGCGTTACGGAGATGGCCGGCGCTACGCCTTCACCCGTCAGCGAGCATGGCGCGCCGCCCGCGCCGGTGAATGCCACCTCGCCGGTGACCGTCCCGAGCGCCGCCGGGGCGAACTGTACGATAACGGCCTGCTGCGCGCCGGGCTCGATGCTGTAGGATGCGCCTGAGGCAATGCTAAAGGGCGCCTCCGTGCTCGCCTCGCCTGCGAGGGTGGCCGTGCCCGTGTTCTCGACCGTGAACGTGGCCGTGGCCGTCGCGCCCAAAGCTGTCTCGCCGAAATCGTGCGAAGCGGGCGTCACGGAGATGGCCGGTGCTACACCTTCACCCGCCAGCGAGCATGTTGCGCCGCCCGCGCCGGTGAATGCCACCTCGCC
>DSBO01000195.1 GCA_011046015.1 Thioalkalivibrio sp.
CAGGTTCTTCGCCAGCAGGGGGTCGATGTCGAAGGCCGGCACATAGAGATTCACGAGCGTCATCACCAGGATGGCGGCACCGGCGGTAATGCCCAGGATGTTGACGATGAGCACCATGGTGCTGGCGACCACCGCGGCCGGCGGCGGTTCGCTGGTGTCGCCGCCAAAGAGCTGCGGCCAGCCCAGCGCGCGCGGGAGGCTGCCGTAGCGCTGGATGATGGCGCGGGCCGTATCCAGGTGCAGGAGCAGGAAGCCGGTACCGATGGCGAGCAGGCCGCCGGTGAAGACGGCAGCGGCGTGGGGCGACCAGGCGCCCGCGGCCTGCGCCGGCAGCGGGTAGAGGAAGGTCCACGCACCGGCATAGCCGCCGATGAAGATGCTGCCCAGCACCATCACCGCGCCGACCAGGAACAGCAGCAGGTTGATGAAGAGGATGGCGCCCGACAGTTGCACGTGGCGCGAGAGGAAGTGCCACATCACGGCGGCGCCGCCCAGGCCCATGATGCCGACCATGCCGGCACCATGGGCGGTCATCACCCGGTAGAACCCGGCCAGGCCGAGATCCAGGGCGGTGGCCTGGTCCAGGCGCATCAGCAGGCCGAGCAGCATCATCAGCAGGATGACGACACCGGCCACCACGAGATAGGCCAGCACGCCTGCGTGCGGTCGCGTCTGAGTCATCGTCGAGTCAGTCATTGTTCTTCTCCCATTATTCCGTTCGGAGCGCTCAACGCGCTTTGGTGATCTCGAAGCGGGCTTCCATCACGTGATGGGCCATGCCGCAGTACTCGAGGCATAGGATGCGGTAGCTACCGGGCGCGTCGAAGACGTGCACCAGGCGGTTGGTGTAGCCGGGCATGGCCTGCGTCTGCGCCACGAGGCGCATGTCGGTGTCGTAGATGCCAAAGCCATGGTTCACGTCGGCACTGGTCACGTTGAACACCACGGTCTGCCCGGCGCGGGCACCGGTCTCGCTCAGGGTCCAGGCGAACTGCTGGCCCTGCACGTCGATATGGAGGGCGTCATCCGGCAGGCCCTGTGCGCTCTCGTAGGGGGTCATCATCAGCGTCACGACCATGACCGGGATGCCGACCACGACCAATGCCCAGAACAGGTGCGGGCGCAGGCGATAGGCGCGGTCGCGGATGGGCTCGAACTCGGCCGCCTCGCGTGAATGGAGGCGCACCCAGAGAAAGACCGCCGCTACCACACCGATGAACAGCAGGGACAGATACCAGGCCAGCGTTTGTTCCATGAATCCTCTCCTTCGCCATAACATGTATGTGCTGTGCATCTTTATGGGCGCGGGAGAAAATGTCAAGCACAGGTCGAGTAAGGCCATCCGCGAACGCGAAGCGCAGGGGGGCGTGAGGGGATGGACTGCCGTTGTGTTGCGCGATGGCGGCGGATCAGGGTAGCCATCGGGGAAGGGGCGTGCGGCGTAGCCTGGTGCAGCACGCCCCTGCCGGGGTTGCCGGTATCTCTCTACAACACGCTCGAGGCGTAGTCGGCGAGGCGCGAGCGTTCGCCGCGGCGCAGGGTGACGTGGCCGCTGTGGGCCCATTGCTTGAAGCGGTCGACGACGAAGGTCAGCCCCGAGGTGGTCTCGGTGAGGTAGGGCGTGTCGATCTGGGCGATGTTGCCCAGGCAGATCATCTTGGTCCCGGGGCCGGCGCGGGTGATCAGCGTCTTCATCTGCTTGGCGGTGAGGTTCTGGGCCTCGTCGAGGATCACGAAGCGATTGAGGAAGGTGCGCCCGCGCATAAAGTTGAGCGAGCGGATCTTGATGCGGTTCTTGAGAATGTCGGCGGTGGCCGCCCGTCCCCATTCACCGCCTTCCTCGGAGTGGGTGAGCACCTCGAGGTTGTCCATCAGTGCGCCCATCCAGGGCGTCATCTTTTCCTCCTCGGTGCCGGGCAGGAAGCCGATGTCCTCGCCCACGGGGACGGTGACGCGGGTCATGATGATTTCCTTGTAGATGTTCTGTTCCAGCGTCTGCGCCAGTGCGGAGGCCAGGGTGAGCAGCGTCTTGCCGGTACCGGCGGCGCCCACCAGGCTGATGAAGTCGATGTCGGGGTCCATCAAGAGGTTGAGGGCGAAGTTCTGTTCGGCGTTGCGGGCGTTGATGCCCCAGACGGTGTGGCGCGGGTTGGCGTAGTCGGTGACGGTCTCGATGATGGCCGACTCCCTCTCGACGCGGCGCACGATGGCGCGAAAGGGTTGCTCGCCCTCCAGCGAGAGAAACTGGTTGGGATACCAGTCGGCGGTCATCGGGCCCTGCAGCTGGTAGAAGGTGCGACCCTCTTCCTGCCAGGATTCCATGTCCTTGCTGTGGTGTTCCCAGAAGTCCGCGGGCAGGTCGCAGATGCCGAGATAGAGCAGGTTGACGTCGTCGAGCACCTGGTCGTTGTAGTAATCCTCCGCACGGATCCCGACCACGGCCGCCTTGATGCGCAGGTTGATGTCCTTGGACACCAGGGTGACGTCGATATCCGGTCTTTCCTTCTGCAGGGCGAGCGCGGTGCCGAGGATGGTGTTGTCGGCGGTATGGCCGGGCAGGGTCTCGGGCAGGTCGGTGACCAGCGCCTCGGTCTGGAAGAGGAGTCGGCCGCTGGGGGCGAATTCGGAGTCCGGCAACGACAGGGTGGTGGCGAGCTCGATGCCGCGGGCGATCTCGGCGTGATCGAGCTGCGCCATCAGATCGTCGATGAAACGGCTGACCTGGCGGACGTTGCGGGCGACTTCCGAGACGCCCTTCTTGCCACGGTCGAGCTCTTCGAGGACGACCATGGGCAGGTAGATGTCATGTTCCTGGAAGCGAAACAGCGCCGTGGGGTCGTGCATCAGCACGTTGGTGTCGAGGACGAAGAGGCGTTTTCCTGCGGGCTCTGTTCTGACCATGCGGGTTTCCTCGATGGGCCGTGATGGATCGGAGTGGACGGTACGGAGA
>DSBO01000183.1 GCA_011046015.1 Thioalkalivibrio sp.
GCTCTCCGGCGTGGATGCGCTGTGGACCGTGCCGGTCGGCAGCAACAGCCTGTTGATCCAGCCGTACTTCGGCAACTCCAGCGGCACTGGCTTTGTGACCGGCATGCAGGCGGAAGCCGTCGACCCCTTCGGGCCTGGCACGTCTTTCCCTGCAGTCGGCACCGAGGTCAATTTCGAGGCCAAGAAGCTCGGCGGCGTCAACCTGGCGCTGTCCACCGCCATCGGCACCTTCCGCGCCGGCTACCTCACCACCGAGGTCAGCTCCGGCTTTGGCGGCGGACTGATCGACGAGGACAAGGCGACGTTCATCAGTGCCGGCATGAACATCGACTGGAACAACTTCGTCGGCTACGCCGAGTGGGCTTCCCGCGACCAGGACGATGGTGCGGAGGTCGGCTTCCCCGACCAGGAGGCCTGGTACGTCACCGCCGGTTACCGCTTCGGTCCCTGGCTGCCTAGCCTCACCTACGCCCAGCTCGAAGAAGGCTCCCCGGATGCAGCCAGTGTGCTCGCCTACAGCCAGGCCCAGACCTCCGTCACCCTTGGCCTGCGCTACGAACTGGCCGCCGGCGCGGCCCTGAAGTTCGAGGCCACTCGCGTGGAACCCGAAGATAACAACATCGGCCTGTTCGATGGCCCCCTCGGTGACGACAGCGCAAATGTCTACAGCGTCGCCCTCGACGTGGTGTTTTAAGGGGGGAACGCGGATGACCTTCATGAAGAAACTCGCCCTGGGCACGGCGCTCGCCGCCGCGCTGGTCTCCAACGCGGCCCTGGCAGAACTCGCCATCATCGGCCACCCGGGCATCAACCTGCGCGGCGTGTCCAACGACGAGCTCAGCAAGGTCTACCTCGGCAACAGCTCGAGCCTTGGCGGCGTGAGCGTCAAACCCGTCGACCAGGACCCGGGCAGCCGTGCACGCGCGCAGTTCTACGACAAGGTGGTCGGCCAGAGCGAGGCCCAGCTGAAGCGTTACTGGTCGCAGCGCATGTTCAGCGGCAAGGGTAAACCGCCGCCGAGCCTGGCCGGCGACGAAGCGGTACGCAACTGGGTGGCCACCACGCCGGGCGGCATCGGCTACGTCGACGGCAGTGCGGTGGACGGCAGCGTGAAGGTGCTGTCCATCATCCCGTAAAAGCACTACACGGCGGGGGACTCCCCCGCCGTGCGGCCCCACCGGTCAGGGGCGGTTCAGAGACTACGATTATTATCACGACCGGCCCATTCGGAGAGGTGCCAAACATGGTCAAGCGCTTACTGTTGCTGGTTGCGTTGCTCTTCATCGGGACACCGGCCCTGGCCGACGCCGCCTGGGAAGGCGTTTTCAATTTCCAGTCGAAGCTTGCCGAACAGGGCAATGCCGAGGCCCAGTACAAGCTGGGCGAGATGTACGAGGAGGGACTCGGCGTCGAGCAGGACGACGCACTCGCCAAGCAATGGTACGGTCGGGCGGCCGACCAGGGGCACGCCGAAGCCGCCGAACGGCTGGGCACCTACGACCGCCGCAAGCAGGACCGGCTCGGGCGCAGTGCGCAGGAACAGGCGCGCCTCGAAGCCGAGGCCCGAGAGGAGGCGCGTCGCGAAGAACAGGCACGGGAGCAGGCCCGCCGCGAGGCCGAGGCCCAGGAACAGGCCCGTCGCCAAGCCGAGGCCCGCGAGCGCGCGCGTCGGGAAGCCGCCGCCCGGGAACAGGCCCGCCGGGAAGCCGCCGCCCGGGAACAGGTCCGCCGGGAGGCCGCCGCCCGCGAGCAGGCCCGCCGGGAGGCCGCCGCCCGCGAGCAGGCCCGCCAACGCGCCGAGGCCGAGGCGCGCGCTCGGCGCGAGGCGGAGGAGCAGGCCGCTCGCGAGGCGGCCGAGAAGGCCGGCGACGACAAGGCCTTCTCCACCGACCCCTGCAACAGCCCCGCCGCGCGCTTCACCTCTACCTGCCGCGACCGGAAATAGATGCCCAAGGGAGGCCCCGGGTGGCCCACGGGCCGGATCGAGGGGCGCCGACGATCTGAAGGGACCACGATGACGACACGCGTTTCACTGCCTTCCACCCCCCGCCTGCGGCTCGGCATCGCCACGCTGGCACTGGCCTTTGCCATGCACCCGGTCATCGCCCAGGATCTCTCCACCTCGCTGCTGCGCATCGAACAGATGCAGGCCCAGGGCGGTGACGTCGAATCCCAGTTTGCGCTCGGCGCCCGCTACGAGGACGGCAACGGGGTGGAAAAGAACCTGTCGGAGGCCATTCGCTGGTACACCGAGGCGGCCAACGGCGGGCATACGGGCGCACAGTTCAAGCTCGGGCAGTTCCACGAACAGGGCATCGGGGTGACAAGAAACCCCCAGCGCGCCCGCGGCTGGTTCGAGCTCGCGGCCACCAATGGCCACCATGGCGCGCGTGAACACCTGGCCGCCCAGGAGCGCGCCCGCGTCGCCGAGGAGGCCCGCGCCGCACAGCGCGCGGTCGCCACCACCGCCCCGCGTCCGGCGCCCCGGCCAGCGACACCACCGCCGGCACCGAGGCGCGAGGAGCCGGCCCGCCCGGCAACGCCGCCTCCGCCGGCCGCACCCCGGATGCCCGACATCCGCGACGTCGTGATGAACAGCCAGTGGCACACGGTGGGCACGCCCGCGCTGTTCCTGCCCTCGCCGGCCACCAGTTGCCTGGTATCGGGGGAAGAGGTGGTCTGCTTCTCGCGCGAACAGACGCGCGGCATCGAGCAACAGGACGTGACCTACACGGCCAAGGCGACGCTGAGCGACTTCGATCCCGAGGGGCGCTTTCGCATCAACTACATCTACAACGTGGTGGATCTGAAGCGGCGTGACGAACCCGCCACCGCCCCCACTCCCGCTGGCCTGCGGCCCGAACGGGGCTGGCTGGAACCGGGGCGCTCCCTGCGCTGCGAGGCGGCCTCCCGCACCGAGCTGCGCTGCAACGGCGACACCGAGA
>DSBO01000100.1 GCA_011046015.1 Thioalkalivibrio sp.
CCCTGGACACCCGTACGGCTCGCCCCAGTGTGTGCGCACTGCTCAGGCAGACGGGGATCCCAACGCAGACGTAATAGCAGGAACGTATCGCGGCCCGCGTCGAGGCAGGTCGCGACACGCTGGAACCGAACAGGAGCGACCCGTGCTTGACGCGGCCGGCTACGGCACGAGGTCGCGGTAGGTCGTCTGAGGCCCGGCCTCGAGGAGGGTGCTGATCCAGGCGTAGGTCAGCAGGCCCATCGACTCGCCGCTGTCATTGCGGGTCTCCTGCGCCTGCTGGTCGTGGCGAGCGGCGAAGACCGCAACGTAGCCCAGCTCATCGGCCTCGCCCCGGGCCAGCATCCCGCCCGCGCCCTCCGGCGCGCCGCCCGCCGGGGCGCGGGCGAGCGGCGCATCCTGCGGGCCCAGGCCGCGGAAGCAGATGTTCGGCCCGCGCGTGACGCTGCCCGAGTGACAGCAGTCGAAGACCAGGGTCACGTTCGCGGGCTCCCGTTGCCGCAGTTCGGCGAGCAGGCCGGAGATCTCGTCGTCGGTGATCTCGTTGGGCTCGCGCCCCGTACGCCGGTCCGACGGTACCAGGGTCTCGTCCCAGCCGTCCACCTCATCGCCGTCCTGATCCTCGACGCGATGGCCGTGCCCGGAGAAGTGGAAGTAGACGGTGTCGCCGGGCCCGGTCGGCTCGATGAGGAAGGTGCGGAAGGCCTGCACGATCGCCGCGTGGGTGGTCTCCGCGGGGGTAGTGAGGACCCGAATGCAGTCCGGCTCGAAGCCGAACCTGCTGATGAGCACCTCACGCACGGCCTGCACGTCGCGGTCGCCGTGCAGATCGTGCCAGAGACTCCCGGTCTGCCCCCGGCTGTACTGCGCGATGCCCACCAGCAGCGCCCGTCGTGCGGGCTCATCGGCCCGGACGTGCACGGCGAGCAGGCACAGCGCGCAGGCGCTGGCGAGCGCCACCAGGCAGCGCGATCTCACCTCATGCCGCCTCCTCTCGCAAGCCCACGCGGCCGCTTCCGAGGTCCGGCCTCGTCGCGCCACATGCGCACCGGCGCGGCGCGACCCGTGTCGCACGGTCGCCGAGGGCAGACCCACGGGCGGCGCGGAGGGGGGAGGCCGACGGGCCGCCCCCCTCCCCGATGGCCCGCTCGTCTAGTTGGTCACCAGTTGGTAGCTGATCCCGTAGCAGGACGAGTAGTTGACCACCTTCATGTGGAAGACCCCGGTCCAGCGCGGGTGCCACTCATCGATGCACCAGTTGGTGGCGTCGTTGTCGCGGTCGATCTCGTTCCAGTTCTCGTCATAGACGTAGAGGTCCACATCGCCGCCGCCGGAGCCGTAGCGTCCACTCGGGCGTACTGGCCGGCCAAGAAGGTCGCGTTCCAGGTCGCCGAACCACCGGGGCCGAGGTAGCCGCTGGCGGTGGTGCGCCCGCTGGGGGTGCCCCTGGTCCCGGCGGTCTCCAGACGCTGCCGGATCTCCCCGGCCAGGGCCGCATCGCCCAGCTCGATGGTGCCGTTCTCCGCCAGCTCCGCCACCATCTGGCCGACCTCAGTCTGCCCCGTCTCCACCGCGATGTCGGCCGCCAGGGCGATCAGCTCGCGGGCGCTCTAGCCCATCTGCTCCTTGCCCTCCACCGGCTCGACCTCCGCCATCTCGGCCGCCGCGCCCTCCTGTGGCTCCAGGCCCCGGGCCCGCGTGGCCCGGTCCACCGCCAGACGCACCTCAGCCGCGGCAAGCACCAGCGCCGGGTCGTTGGTGGACGCCCCCCGGTCGGCCAACTCGGTGATCATGCCCTCGACATCGACGCCGGGGGCGGTGACTACGGCGTCGGCCGGTGGAGTCCCTGTGCCCGTATTCGGCTGTGCACCTGCCCACATGGTACACGCCCAGGTCAACACTATGGCCCAACAGACGACGGCTGCCCATGTGGTTCTCACCGGAACCGACTCCCTTCATGTAACCGGCAGTTGCGTGCACTGACCCTCCGACGGCACTCCCTGCCCCCGGTGTGTGGCTGCCACGATCACCTCCGTTGCTTCCGGGCGTGCCGCCCGGCAATCGCGCCAGGAGCGTGCCCGGCACAGCATGAGCATTCGATGCCCAAAGGGCGATCACTCAGCGGCAGCAGCTCAACTGCTCGCGGTCGCCACAGCCGCTCTCCGTGCACCAACACGCACGTAGCCGCCGCAGACACGCGCACCTGCGCGACTCAGTGCTCATCCCACAGCAGACGTCACGCTCCGGCGGTCTCGCTCCCGGGCCGACAGCGCGTGCGGGTAGACGACGCCCGCTGCGCGGCAACACGCCCCTGTTCGCCTTCCCCGTCCGGACTCCTTCTGCACCATTTCGCCCCGATGTGGATTCTCTGCTCACACACCTGGCCCCCACCCGCAACAGGTCAGCCTGTGTGCCCTTCCGCCACGAGCGGGCAGGAGTTGGGGCGCCCGCCTGGGAAATGGCCATCGTCCGGCCGGGCCGGCGTCGAGGCGTGTCAGCAGGATGGGCGCGAGGGGTGCCGCCGTGCGCAGAGCCCTTAAGGTGTGCTTGCCGGTCGTGCCGTGGCTGCCGGCGCTCTTGCTGGCGGGCTGCCCGGGCCCTGGGACTGCCCGGGTGGTCGTCTACACGTCGGTGGACCAGGTGTACTCCGAGCCGATCCTGCAGGCCTTCGAGGACGAGAGCGGCATTGAGGTCAGGGCCGTTTTCGATGTCGAGGCGGCGAAGACCACCGGGCTGGTCAACCGCCTGATCGCGGAGCGGGCGGCGCCGCAGGCGGACGTGTGGTGGAACGGCGAGTTCGCGCAGACGCTCAAGCTGCGCGATGAGGGGGTGCTGGCGCCCTACCGGCCACAGTCGGCGGAGGGCGTCCCGGCGCACTACCGGGCGCAGGGGTTGTGGACCGGACTCGCCGGCCGCGCCCGGTAG
>DSBO01000032.1 GCA_011046015.1 Thioalkalivibrio sp.
CTGCAGCACGGTACGGTGATAGCGGCGCAGGGTGTCGAGTTCGGCGGCCAGGCCCTGCAGGCGGGTGTGCGAGGTCTCGAGCTGTTCCTCCATGAAGCGCAGGGTGTCGGCCAGCGCGGTCTGTGCGTTCGCGTCTACCTTGAGCCCCTCGTCCACGATCATGCGGGCGAGCAGGGGGCCGATCAGACCCGACAGGTTGCGTTCGATCCGCTCGCGCAGCAGGCGCAGCTGGGACGGGCGTACTGTCTCGGGCGCCAGGGCCAGGTCGGAGAGCGCCTTGTCGATCTCGGCCCGGGCCATGTCGTGGCCCAGGCTGTGCGACAGGCGTTCCTCGAACTGCCGCAGCGACTGTACGTTCACCGTGCCCGGCGGCGGGGCGACCGTCTCGCGGCAGCAGGCCTGGGCGGCCTCCAGCTCCTCGCGCGAGGGCTCGCTCACAAGCGAAACCGCCACGAACAGCGTGGCGTTGAGGCTCAGCGACCAGAAGCTCGCGAAGGCCCAGCGGTCCTGCCCCTGCGCGCCCATCAGCACCTGCAGGTTGATATTGTTCGACAGCACGCCCGACTGGTCGAGCAGGGGCAGGATCAGGGCCGTGAGCCACACCAGCATGCCGGCCACCAGCCCGGAGATGAAGCCCGCATGCGTGGCGCGCCGCCAGTAGAGCAGGCCGACGATCCCCGGCAGGAACTGGGCCACCGCCACGAAGGAGATCAGCCCGATCTGGGCGAGTCCCTGGTTGTATTCCAGCAGGAGGTAGAAGAGGTAACCGAGCAGAATGATGCCGGCGATGAGTACCCGCCGTCCCCACAACAGCCAGGTGTAGAGGCTGCCGGAGGCACCCTGCTGGCGCTGCAGGCGCGACGGTAGCAGCAGGTGGTTGAGCGCCATCGAGGCCAGGGCCAGGGAGGTGACGATCATCATCGCACTGGCCGCGGACAGGCCGCCAATGAAGGTCACCAGCGGCAGCACCGGGCTGTCGCCCATGAGGGTCAGCCCCAGCACGTAGTAGTCCGCCGGCACCGCGAGCTCGGCGTGGTTGCCTGCCCAGAGGATGATGGGGATGGGCAGGTTGAGCAGCAACAGGAACAGCGGGAACCCCCAGCTCGCCGTGTTGAGCGTCCTGGGGTCGATGTTCTCGGTGAAGATCATGTGGAACTGGCGCGGCAGCAGGAAGGCCGCGGCAAAGGCGAGCAGTAGCAGGCTGCCCCAGGCATCGCCCTGGTGCAGCGTGGCATACAGGGCGCGGCTGGCCTCCGGGGTGGCCGCCAGCCAGTCCGCCAGACCCTGAAAACCGCCGAACACCGCGAACAGGGCGAAGGCCCCCACCAGCAGCAGGGCCGCGAGCTTGACCAGCGACTCGAAGGCGATCGCCACCACCAGCCCCTCGTGTTTCTCGCGCGGGCTGATGTGGCGCGCGCCGAACAGAATGGCAAACACGCTTAGCGTCAGGCAGAAACCCAGTGCCAGGATGTGCGGGGGTGCCTGCTGGGTGACGACCTGCACCGAGTCCGTCACCGCCTTGATCTGCAGGGCGATGTAGGGCAGCGTGCCACCGAGCATGAACAGGGTGACCAGTACCCCGGTCCACTGGCTGCGATAGCGAAAGGCCAGCAGGTCGGCCAGCGAGGTGAGCTGGAAGTCGCGGACCAGTCGCAGGATCGGCTGCAGCAGCACCGGCGTGAGGATGAAGGCGAGTGTCACACCCAGGTAGATGGTCAGGAACAGGTAACCCTGGTCCTGCGCCAGGCCCACGCTGCCATAGTAGCTCCAGGAGGTGGCATATACCCCGAGCGAGAGGGTGTAGGTGAGCGGGTGGCGGACCAGACGCGCCGGCAGCCAGCCGCGTTCGGCCGCGTGCGCGGTCAGGAACAGCAGTGCGAGGTAGAGCACCCCGGCGACGAACAGGGTGCCGAGCTCAAACGTCATGGCGCACAAGCCAGCGCTGTAGCCAGGCGACCAGCACCAGCAGTCCGCCCCAGATCACGTAGGGCAGGTACCAGGGCGGATCGCCCTGCGACCACCAGCGCGTCAGCGGCGAGGCAAACAGCAGCAGCGCCGCGAACAGCACCAGCAGGGTACGGTCCAGGGCGCGGCGGGAGCGGGGCGTGTTTGGCATGGGGCAAGAATAGCAGGTCTGTTACCAAAGGTAACGGATTTGTCCATGGCCCGTGGTTCGTGGTCGCTGGCCCGCTATGAAGGCGGCTTTGCCAGGGGGGGGCGTGGTTATTGAGGTGCCGGTTTTACCCCGTGCCCTCGGCGGCGCCTGGACTTTCAGAAGCCGCCTTCTGCCCCGTCATCCCTGCGAAGGCAGGGATCCAGCAGCGGTGCCTTTTGAAGCTGACCGGCCCGAAACGCCGTGTCGCGCCCCATTCCGGGTTCCTGCCTGTGCGGGAATGGCGACCGGAGATGCGGGTGTTGCTCCGTGTCCTTTGTGGCGCATAGCCTGTGGAAAACGGGGCAGCCAAAAAAGAGCGCCCGGGACGGGCGCTTGGGAGAGCGTGATCCACGCCGGGGATGAGGGCGGGACCACCAGGAGTCGTGGCCGGGCGTCAGTGTGTGCGGGGCAGGGTCTCGACGATGTTGCCCTCGAGGTGCCAGAGGCGGGCGATATCGCTGGCGCGGCGCTCGTCTTCGGGGTGCACGAAGACGTGGACCTCGGCGTTATGCCCCTGGGCCCAGCTCTCCAGCATCTGCCAGCGGCGACCGCAGGCCTCTTCGCCGAGGTCGGTGCTGGGCGAGACCATGGCGAGTACCACGTGGCCCTGGTCGTCGCTGGCCCAGATATCCGGGCGCATGTGTACGTTGAGCACAGGGATGGTCACCTCGCGGGGTTCGTCGAAACCCGGCAGCTCGTGCACGTCGAACCGCCCGAAGCCGCGTGATTTCAGCAGCGCCATGGTGTCCTGCAGCATGGTCTC
>DSBO01000138.1 GCA_011046015.1 Thioalkalivibrio sp.
ACCCACAGCAGTTCCAACCGAGCGCCGCCGAATTCGAGGCCGTCATCCACCCGGAGGACCGCGACCGCTTCATCGCCGAACGGACGCGCGCCCTGGCCGAGGGCGACGGCATCAGCATCGAACACCGCATCGTCTGGCCCGATGGGGCGATCCGTCACGTCCACGAATTGGCCGAGATCGTGCGAGACCAGGACGGTCGCATCGTCCGGGTGATGGGGACGGTGCAGGACATCACCGATCGGAAGGCGGCGGATCAGGCTCTGCGCGAGAGCGAACATCACTTCCGGGAGTTGTTCGATCTCTCTCCCGATGCGCTTTTCCTGGAAACGTTGGAGGGCGCCATCGTGGATTGCAACCAGGCTGCAGCGCAGGTGCTTGGCTACACCAAAGATGAACTGATTGAGATGCACGCTCTGGACCTGGTGCCGGAAGAACTGCACACCATGATCCCCCAGGTCATCGAAGAGATGTTGAACGGCGCGTTTATGGGAGAAGCGCTGAACCGACGGAAAGACGGGACCGTTTTCCCGGTCGAAGTACGCACCTGCTTGATCGAGTTGGACGGGCAACCACACGTCTTCGTCATCATCCGCGACGTCACCGAGCAGAAGCAGGCCGAGGCAGCGCTGCGGGAGAGCGAAGCCCGCTACCGCGCCATCTTCGAGACGGCCGCCGTCTCCCTCTGGGAGGAGGACTTCAGCGCGGTCAAGGCGGCCGTGGAGGATCTTGAGGCCCAGGGCGTCGCCGATTTCGCCGCTTACCTGGACGAGCATCCCGAATTTGTCCACCAAGTCGCAGGGATGATCCGCATCGTGGACGTCAACCCGGCCACACTGCGCATGTTTGGCGCCCAGGACAAGGCCGAGCTGCTGGGATCGTTAAGCCAGGTGTTCCTGCCGGAGACGGCGCAGATCGTGCGCGACGAGATCATCGCCATCGCCGTCGGCCGCGCCTATTTCGAGGGTGAAACCGTCAACCGCACGCTGCAAGGGGAGCGGCTGAACGTCCTGCTGACCATGGCCCTGCCGTCGGAACTCGACTGTTTCGACAGCGTGATGGTGGGCATGATGGACATCACCGACCGGGTGCAGGCTGAGGAGGAGCAGCGCGCCCGCACCGAGCGGGTGCAGCGCCAACAACGGGCCATCGTCGCCCTGGCGACCAACGCGGCGATCGCGAGCGGCGACCTCGACGAAGCCGTCCAGATCATCACCGAAACGATGGCCGAAGCGCTGCGCATCGAACGGGTCGGGTTGTGGTTGCTCCAGTCAGAGGAAGCAAGTGAGGATGCTCGCCCCACACTCCGCTGTGTGGACATCTTTGAGCGCGCCGAGGGGCGACACCTTACCGATCCGCCCATACCGCTCACCGATTACCCCCACTATTTCGAGGCGCTGCAGACCGAACGAGCGATCGACGCCTCCGATGCCCTTTCGGACCCCAGAACCAGCGATCTCGCCGAAACCTACCTGAAGCCAAAGGGGATCACCTCGATGCTCGACGCGCCGATTCGCGTCGGAGGGCAAATGATTGGCATCCTGTGCCACGAACACGTGGGCGAACCGCGCGTCTGGCACACCGACGAGATCGCCTTCGCGGGTGAGGCGGCCGATCAGGTTGTGCAGGCCCTGCTGAACGCCGAGGGGCAGCGGGTCGAAGCGGAAATGCAGCGGCTGAAGGAATTCAACGAAGGGATCGTCCAGAGCATGGCCGAGGGCATCCTGGTCCAAGACGCCGATGGATACTGCACCTTTGCCAACCCGGCCGCCGCCCGGATGCTGGGCTACGACGACCCGGCCGAGCTGATCGGCTGCCCGTGGACGCAATTCGTCCCGCCCGACCAGCAGCCTATCGTCGCTGCGGCCGATGAGCGCCGGATGCGGGGTGAGACCGATCACTACGAACTGGAAGCGGTGCGCAAGGACGGCGGGCGGGTCGCGGTCCTCGTCAGCGGCAGCCCGCGCTTCGAGGGCGACCGCTTCGCCGGCACCATCGCCGTCTTTGCCGACATCACCGCGCGGCGGCAGGCCGAGGTTGAACGAGAACGGCTGTTGACCCAGATTCAGGAGCAGGCCCAGCAGGTGCAGCAGATCATCAACACGGTGCCAGAAGGTGTGCTGCTGCTCGACGCCGAGTACCAGGTCGTCCTGGCAAACCCGGTCGCCGTCTATGCTTTGCAGGTTCTGGCCGATGCGGCCGTGGGCAGCCGGCTGACCCACCTGGGTCACCGGCCGTTGGAAGAGCTGCTCACGTCGCCGCCCGAGGGCAAGGGGTTGTGGCACGAAGTGACGACGGAAGCGCACACTTTCGAGGTCATCGCTCGCCCCGTCGAGACCGGTCCCACGCCTGGTGGGTGGGTATTGGTCCTGCGCGACGTGACCCGCGAGCGGGACATCCAGCAGTGGCAGCGACAGCAGGAGCGGCTGGCGGCGGTGGGACAATTGGCCGCCGGCATCGCTCACGACTTTAACAACATCATGGCCACCATCGTGCTCTACGCCCAGATGGCGGCGCGGGTGGAAGGGCTGGCGGCGCGCGACCGGGAGCGGATGCAAATCATCAATCAGCAGGCGCAGCACGCCACCCGGCTGATCCGTCAGATCCTCGATTTCAGCCGCCGGGCTGTGCTCGAACGGCAGCCACTCGACATAGAACTGTTCTTGAAAGAGCAGGTCAAACTGCTGGAACGGACGTTGCCGGAACACATCGAAGTCAACATGAGCTATGGACGGGACGAGTACGTCGTCCACGCCGACCCGACCAGCATGCAGCAGATGATTATGAATCTGGCCGTCAACGCCCGGGACGCTATGCCGCAGGGCGGCCGGTTGGACGTTCATCTGGCGCGCATCCGCGTCGCTCCGCACGAGACCAGGCCGCTGCCGGACATGGCGC
>DSBO01000228.1 GCA_011046015.1 Thioalkalivibrio sp.
CTGGCTCGTCAGGTGCGACGCCCCGGACGTCACCGTCCGTGCGGCTCATCCCCCAGTCGTCGAGGATGACGTAAAGTGCCGGCAGCAGGATCAGGATCAGCACCGTGGAGACGAGCAGCCCGAACACCACCGAGATTACCAGCGGGATGATGGCCACCGCCTGGGTGCTGGTTTCGGCCAGTAGGGGGAGCAGCCCGGCAATCGTGGTGGAGGTGGTGATGAAAATCGCGCGGAAGCGGTCGCGGCTCGCCTGCCCGGCGGCCGCGGCGGCGCCGATCCCATCGGCCCGATACGCGTTGATGAACTGCACCAGCAGGATGGCGTTGTTGACCACGATGCCCGCCAGCGAGGCGGCGCCTACCAGCGAGGGCATGGACAGGTTGTAGCCCATGAGCACGTGCCCCCACATGGCGCCCATGAACGCAAGCGGAATGGTGAGCATGACCATCAGCGGTTCGAGGTACCCACGGAACTGGAACGAAAGGATAAGGAAGATGCCGAGCAGCCCGATGAGCAGGCCTCGCGCGATGGACGCCCCCGTCTCCTGCGAGCGGGCGGCCTGGCCCTCGATCTCGAACCGGATGGCAGGATAGGTTTTGGCCAGTTCGGGAAAGACGTGTGACTCGAGGTCGCGCACGATGGCGTCGGCGTTGCTCACCCGGCCATCCACATCGGCGGTGACCGTCACGGTGCGCTCTCCCGAGATACGCGTGATGCGGCCCCAGTCGCGCTCCTCCCGCACGGTCGTGACTTCCGACAGCGGAACCGGCTGACCCTGCGACCCCTGCACCACGGTGCGATCCAGGAAGTCGAGGCTGGTCCGCTCGGCCTCGCCCTCGCGCACCAGGATCTCAACCTGCTGCTGCCCGATCTGCAACCGGTCCACCACATCACCCAGTACGCCGGCCCGCAGCTGGTCCGCGATGTCCGCGGCCGTCAGTCCCAGCGGCAGCGCGCCGTCGGCGAGCGCCAGGCGACGCTGCGGCTTGCCGGGCCGCAGGTCGTCGAGCGCGTTGAAGACCCCTCCATAGTGTTCCAGCCGGTCGCCCAGCGACGTGGCCGCCTGCTTGAGTGTGTCCAGCTCCTCGCCCTTGAGTCGCACTTCGATGGGGATGCCGGCGGGACCGAACCCCGGTTCCTGGATGATGAGACTGACCAGGCCGTCCACGGGGCCGATGGCTTCGTGCCAGCGCGCGGTGAGTTCGTCCAGTGCGATGGTGCGCCGCTCGGCGGTGAGTAGGTCGACCATCACCGTGGCGACATGCGCCCCACTCTCCTGGGCGCTGGCGTTCTGGCTGAAGCGCACCTGGATGGCCTGCACCAGCGGAGTATTCCCCGGCTGCTCCGGACCGAGCACGGTATCGAGCGACTGTATCGCCGACACGACCTGTTCCACCACCGCCTCCGTGCCTGCCAGCGGTGTGCCCTGAGGCATGAGGATGCGCGCCTCCAGCACGTCGCCGTCGATCTCGGGCATGGCCTCCATCTTCACGTGGCCGCCCGCGATGTAACCCGCCGAGCCGAGCAGCACCAACACCAGCCCCGCGAGCACGCGGTAGCGCCGGCGTACTGCGGCGTCCGCCAGCCGTCCCAGGGATTCCCGCAGGGTATCGAAGCCACTCTCGAAGCGCCGGCGCCAGCGATGCCCTCGCGAGACGTCGAGCCGTGCCAGCCCGCCCTTGAGGTGATGCGGCAGGATCCAGAAGGCCTCGATCAGGCTGGCGGCCAGCGCCGCGATCAGCGCCACGGGGAGTACCTCCAGTACGGCCCCGAGTTCGCCGGCGAGAAACGACAGCGGCAGGAATACCGCCACGGTGGTGAGGAACGAGGACAGCACGCCGGGCAGAACCTGCCGGGCGCCCGCGCTCGCCGCTGCCAGCGGCGACGTGGTCCGCGTGGCGTGCCGGGCGATGTTGTCGGTAATCACCACCGAGTCGTCCATGACGATACCGATGGTCATGAGCAGCGCGACCAGGGTAATCATGTTGAGGGACAGGCCGAGCAGGGCCATCACCACGAAGGCGCCGGCGAATGCAACCGGAAGCCCGAGCAGGGCCCAGACAGCCAGCCGCGGGCGGAAGAACAGGCTCATTACCAGCCCCACCAGCAACAGGCCCATGATGCCGTTGGCCGCGAGCATCTGCAGGCGATCGCGCACGATCGAGGTCATGTCCTGGGTGATGTCGAGGCGCAGGCCCTCAGGCTGGCGCCGTCGCTCCTCCTCTACCACCTGGCGCAGGGCCGCCATCACGTCCAGCGCATCTGCATGGCCGCTCTTGTGTACCTCCAGTACCAGCGCGCGTTCGCCGTTGAAGAGCACCCGCTCCTCTTCGCGCTCCCAGGCCTCGGAGAGCGTGGCGATGTCGCCCAGACGCAGCTCGCCGCCGGCGGGGCCGGCGACCACGACCAGGTCTGCCAGTTGCCGCAGGCTGCGGCGCTGGTCGACGAAGCGAAGCTGTATGTCCTGCTCTGGCGTCTCGAGGGTCCCGAGCGGCAGGTCCACGTTCTGGCGCGCGATCGTCTCGCCGACCGCACGTGCCGAGAGGTCGTACTGGCGTAGCACCTCGCGCGAGAGCTCCACACGCCACTGGCGCTGCGAGAGCCCCTGGGTGATGACATCGGCCACGCCCGGTATGGCCCGCAGGCGATCGCCGAACCGGTCTGCGTAGGTTTCCAGATCCGCGAAGGCCATGTCGCCGCGCACCGCAACCGCCGCCACCAGGTCGGTGCGGTGGAGCTCGCGTACCACCGGCGGCTCGGCGCGGGACGGCAGGTCCGTGATGGCTGCGACCTCGGTACCGATGTCATCCACGAAGCGGCTCACATCCCCACGCGCCTGCATGCGCGCCACCGCGCTGGCGAGGTTGTCCTC
>DSBO01000230.1 GCA_011046015.1 Thioalkalivibrio sp.
ACCACCAGGGCAAGCGCGGTGGCCGCAAACGATGCCACCAGCATGCGGCTGATGTTTCGGGAAATAATCAGGGCCGGCGCGTTGTCGGTCACGTCATGCGTACTCGAAAGTTGGTGCAATCCATCGCCGCTCATCCTGATGAGGCGAAATGATACGCCCGTTTCACCAGCCACGGCCATGGCTGGCTTGACACCTCCCGGCGATGCGTCCTGAATAGGGATAACACGATCCCCGGATCGCCACCACGCCGTCGTCCCGCAATCACATGAATTTCCGACAATCCTTTGAGATCGATCATCTCGGCCCCTGCCGCCACGACAATCCGATTGCCACCGAGGGGAATGCTCACTTCATCGACGAAGACGAGCGGCTGCTCTGCGACCCGTACCTGAGCGGTCTCGAGGAGGCGGTGGAAAGCGGCACACGGCCGGTGGGCTTCGAGCTGGCCGGGCCACGGCGCCGGATCCATTTCGACCCCACCCGCGTGCGGGCGGCGATCGTCACCTGCGGGGGACTGAGCCCGGGACTCAACAGCGTGATCCGCGGCATTGTGATGCAGCTCTGGTATCACTACGGTTGCCGGGAGATCCTTGGCATCCGCTACGGCTATAATGGCCTCGGCCCGGATGCCCCGCCAGCGGTGACGCTCACGCCCGAGCGCGTGAGCAATATCCACCTCGAGGGCGGCACCATTCTCGGCTCGTCCCGCGGCACCCCGCCAACCGCCACGCTGGTGGACGCACTGGCCGGACGCGACATCGACGTGCTGTTCACGGTCGGCGGCGATGGCACGATGCGCGGGGCCGCTGCCATCCAGCAGGAGGTCCGCAACCGCGGGCTCGACATCGGCGTGGTCGGCATTCCCAAGACCATCGACAACGACATCCCCTACGTGCGCCGCGCCTTTGGTTTCGAGACTGCAGTGGCCATTGCCATGCAGTCCGTGCGCGCGGCCGAGGTGGAGGCCAAGGGGGCCCCGCGCGGAGTGGGCCTGGTGAAACTCATGGGTCGACATGCCGGCTTCATCGCCGCCACGGCGGCGCTCGCCGCGGGCAACGCGAACCTGGTGCTGATCCCCGAAGTGCCATTCGAACTCGATGACCTGCTCGGCTGGCTGGAGGCGCGGCTCGCGCGCAAGGATCACGCCGTGATCGTGGCCGCGGAAGGCGCGGGCCAGAACTGCTTCGATCCTGAGACGCTCGGCAGGGACGCCTCGGGCAACCAGGCGCTGGGCGACATCGGCACCCTGCTGCGCGACCGCATCAAGACGCATTTCACGGAGCTCGGGCAACCCGCGGTACTCAAGTACATCGACCCGAGCTACCTGGTCCGCTCCACGCCGGCCAATCCCACGGACCAGATCTTCTGCGACCGGCTGGCAAGGGCGGCGGTGCACGCCGCCATGGCGGGCAAGACGGGCATGCTCATCGGCTACTGGCACGGGCGCATGACCCACGTGCCCATGCAGGCCCTGGAAGGCCAGACCCGGCGCGTCAACCCGCAGGGCGAGCTCTGGTACGCCGTGCGCGAGAACACCGGGCAGCCCGAGCGCCTCGGCGCGCCGGCCTGAGCCGCGAGGTCCGGGCGCTCCCGCGTCAGTCGCCCTGGCGTGCCACCACCGGCCGCGCCGGGTCGCGGATCCACTCGCTCCAGGAGCCCGCATAAAGTCGCGAGCCGGCTAGCCCCGCCACTTCCATCGCCAGCAGGTTGTGACAGGCCGTCACCCCCGAGCCACACATGTGCATGACCGTTCGCGGCGCGCGGCCTGCCAGCAGCGTCTCGAAGGCGGCCCGCAGGACAGCGGGGGGCAGGAAGCGCTGCTGGCCGTCGAGGTTGGCGCTGAAGGGGCGGTTCAGCGCGCCCGGCACGTGACCCGCGACGGGGTCGATCGGCTCCTCCTCGCCGTCAAACCGGGCCGGCGCGCGCGCATCGAGCAGGACACCGGTGCCCGCGGCCAGCGCCGCAGTCACCTCGTCCGTCGCCACCCACAAGGCATCCGCCGGTCGCGCCACGAAGCCTCCCTGCCGCGCGGCCGGCACGCGTGTATCCACTGGCAGTCCCGCCGCAAGCCAGGCCGCGTATCCGCCATCGAGCACCGCGGTGTGTGCGTGGCCGAGCCAGCGTGCGAGCCACCACAGGCGCGCGGCCATGGCGCCACCCGCATCGTCGCAGGCGACCACCCGCGTTGCGGGACCGATCCCCCAGGCGGCGAAGCACTGCGCCAGCGCCGCTGGGTCCGGCAGCGGGTGCCGGCCGGTGAGCGGACCGGTCGGCCCGGAGAGGTCCTGCTCCAGGTTGGCGTAGACCGCGCCCGGGACATGGCCGGCAAGATAGGCGCGGCGACCGGCCTGCGGGTCGCCCAGGACAAATCGGCAATCGACCACGACCACGCCGGGTGCAGCGAAATGCCGCCGCAGCCAGTGGACATCAACCAGCGTATCGGACATCAGATCCCCCTTCGTCAGTGCCGTACAGCACAGGCTGTCCGGTCACCAATTGTTCACGGATGCGGCCGCAGAAAACGCTTTCACACCCGGTTTCTTTTCATGATAATAAAACCGTACTCGCCAAGTATCCTGGGAAGTGTGTTCATTTCCTGTCCGGACAGGCGGGTCCGCTTCTTGTTTCGTGTTCGAGGAAAGCAGCATGGCAACCGGTACCGTCAAGTGGTTCAACGAAACCAAGGGTTTTGGTTTCATCGCACAGGACAACGGTGGCGACGATGTGTTCGTCCACTACAGCGCCATCAGTGCCGAGGGTTTTCGCACCCTGCGTGAAGGCCAGAAGGTGACCTTCGACGTCCAGCAGGGCCCGAAGGGTCCGCAGGCGGCCAACGTCGTTCCCGAGTGATGCCGTCCGGCCCCGGGTCGC
>DSBO01000240.1 GCA_011046015.1 Thioalkalivibrio sp.
GCCTCGACGCGCCCGGCCGGTGGGCGCTGACCGGGCAGCTCGACACGACGCCCGACGTGACCTACCGGCGCGTGTGGACGATGGCGATCCACGAGGGCTGGCTCTACGCGGGCACGCTGCCCTCGGGCCATGTCTACCGCATGATGGCCGGGAGCGCGCTCAGCCACGACGAGGTGCTGCCCGCCGGCTGGCGCCACATCGCGGCGGTGCGCGATCACGGCGCCCTGCACCTGTATGTCGATGGCGAACGCGTGGCGCGCAGCGACCGCGACCACTCCGCCGACTTCTCGCTCGACACCGATGCGCCGCTGCGCATCGGCTTCGGCCAGCACGACTACCTGAACGGGTCGCTCGCGGATGTGCGCCTCTACGGGCGCGCGCTCGGCGGGCGGGAGGTCGCGACGCTGGCGGCCATGGGACGATAGCCACGCTCCGAGGAAGGTGGGATCGACGTGCGTTCCGCGCTCGCGCTATCAATGTTGCTGACCACGGCCGGCAGCGTCCCTGCACAGGACGCGCCGGCCATGACCTTCACCGCCTCCAGCACGGCCGGCGGCATCTACGGGGAGGCCGGCGCCATCGACGGCGACCCCGCCACCTGGTGGGCGTCAACCGCCTGGGAGCTGCCTCAGCGGATCGAACTCACTCTGGGGGCGACCACCGAGGTCAATCGCATCCATCTGCTCCAGCCCGACAGCCCGGTGTACGCTCGCTGGCAGCGGGTCCGGTTGACGCTGGGCAGCGGCAAGGTCTGCGAGCTGGAGCTGCCCGACGTGGTCGAGCATGACATCGTGCTGCCGACCCAGCGTCTGGGCTGGCTGCGCATCGAGGTGCTGAGCACGCACCAGGTGCGGCACTACGTGGGCGTGGCCGAGATCGAACTGTCGCTGGACCCCGCAGCCGGGACCACCCCCGGCATCGTGCTGCGTGACGACGAGAGCCTGAACCCGGCGCGACTGGCCCGGGTCAGCGCCACCTCCGAGGCCTCGGCCAAGTACTCGGCGGCCCGCCTGACCGACGGCAGCACGCGCACGTGGTGGGCCAGCGACGCAGACCCGCCCTTGCCCCAGGGCTTCCGCCTGGAGTTCGCGCAGGAGACACCGGTGCACAGCCTGACCCTCTACGGCATCGACGCCACCAGCCTCTACGCCGCGTGGCGGCAGGCCGAGATCAGCTTCTCCGACGGATCGCGTCTGGAGCACGCCTGCGCCGGTACCGATGATCCCGAGCAGATCGAGTTCGCCGAGCGCACGGTCACCTGGCTCGAGGTCGCGGTCACGGAGGTGGTCGAGCCGAACGTGTACGTCAGTTGCGCCGAGGTGGAGGTCAACTCGCAGCCGCAGGTGTTCACCGACCCCACCGTCCGCGACATCCGCATGTCGCGAGCGGAACGGTACCGCATCGACCCCTGTGAGTACGAGCTGTTCGGCGGGGCGCCCGCCAGCGAGGCGCACATCTGGGACCTGGAGGCCAACCAGCGGCTGGAACGCACCATCGGCATCGAGGTGCTCGAGGGCAGCCCGGCGAACCGCACCTTCATCGCGCTCGACCTGCCCTTCCACCCGGTGGTGATGACCTGGTCCCACTACGCGCGCACGCTGTGGCCACACATGTGCGGGCTGCTGCTCGATACCTACCGGCAGGCCGCGATGTTCAGCGCGAGCGAGCAGGTGCGCGCCCGTTTCCTGGAGCTGGCCGACTTCGCGGTCTGGTCGCAGTACGATGAGACCGGGCACAGCGCGCTGCTCGATCGGCTGGGGATCGAGTACCGCCCCGACCCGGAGGCGCAGGGCGGCTGGCCCACCCACGACTTCGGCTGGATCGATGGCAGCGGCTACGATACGCCGCCCTACGAGCCGTCGCATCACATGGACGCGATGACCGCGCTCGGCCTGATTGGGGCGTACGAGGTCAGCGGCGAGGAAAAGTATCTGGCGGCCGCGGAGACCTTTGTGCGCAGGCAGGCGGAGTGGTTCGGCCTGCACCCGGGCGAGCATGAGGGCAAGCCGACGCTGTGGACCGAGTACAACCCGACCACCGGCGGGCGGCCGCAGTACGACGCGGTGGACAACATCATCGCGCTGTTCGCGGCGCCGACCGCGGCCGTGGGCTATCACCGTGGCGACGCCGAGCTGCTGCGCTGGACCGAGGAGTTCCTGTGGTGGATGTGCAAGGAGCTGGACCTCGATGGCCGCTGGTACTACATGGGCACCGAGTGGTGGGAGGAGGGCGGGCCCATCCACGGTCAGGCCCGGCGCGACACCATCTCGCACGAGAGCGCGTGCATACGTTACTCGTGCTGGGCCTATCAGTACCTGCGTTCCGCAGGCATCCGGCGGCCCGACATCGAGCAGCGGCTGACCGATGCGGCCATCTTCTACTCCGCCCGCCCGGCCGCGCGGGCGCGCAAGCTGGTCGATGTGTCGGCCATCGCGCCCGGCCAGGAGGTGGGCTTCACCAGCTTCATCCTGCTCACCAACTACGCGGACCGCGTTCTGGTGAAGGACTACCTGCCCACCGGCTGGGAGCGCCCCGCGCAGATGGAGGTGACCATCCGGGGGCCGGGCCTCGATGAAACGCGTAGCGTGACGGCCGATGAGTTGGAGGCCGGGCTCCCGCTGCCCGGCGGCGCGCCCGGCGACCGCTACCGCCTGTCCTACGGCCTGCGCGCGCCGGCGGACTTCGCCTTCGCCGAGGACTGCTTCTCGCCGGAGCTGGCGCCCTACCCGTTGCTGCGCGCCCCGGACGTGGTGGTGCAGGGCCCCGACGTTCTCACCGGCGAGTGGTATCAGTCGGGTTCGCAGAGCTACACGGTGCCGCTGCGCACGCCCGCGCGTATCGTCGCGGCCGACTTCGAGCGCCTGGCGCC
>DSBO01000090.1 GCA_011046015.1 Thioalkalivibrio sp.
CAGTTGCATGCTCGGGCGTTCCGAACTGCACGTGAGGGATCGGCCCAGCCTTACGGCCCAGAGGAATCTGGGACATAGCCCGACAGCTGCTTCTAGGCTGGAGGTGAACCAAGCCTAGAAGCAGCTGTCGGTGGTAGGGCCATGGTCTGCGTCAGCCACATCACCATTGAAAGAGAGGTTGCGAGGTGAGAATCGAACGCATCCAGCCGTTCCTCGTGGGGCGGTCGCTGCTGGTACGGGTGTACACCGACGAGGGGATCGTCGGCACCGGCGAGGCGGGGCTGTGGGCGCATCACCCGACGGTGTATCGCGCCGTCGAGGAGCTCAGTGCGTACTACCTGGGCAAGGACCCCACGCGTATGGAGCACCACTTCCAGGTGGTGTCGCGCAACACGCACTTTATGGGCTCGGTGCTCAGCGCGGCGATGAGCGCCATGGACATCGCCATGTGGGACATCCTGGGCAAGGCGGTCAACAAGCCGGTGCACGCCCTGCTGGGGGGCAAGGTGCGCGACAAGGTGCGGGTGTTCGCCAACGTCTTTGGGGCCACGCTCGACGAGTTCGCCGAGAGCGCGCGCCAGCAGGTGGCGAAGGGCTTCACCTCGCTGCGCACGACGCCGATGTTCCGGGACTTTGAGAAGGAGACGCCCACCAAGGTGATCAAGGACGCCGTGGCCATCGTGGGCGCCATCCGTGAGGCCGTGGGGGACGAGGTCGACCTGGGGCTGGAGATCCACCGCAACCTGACGCTGAACCAGGCCATCCTCCTGGCCCAGGAGCTGGCGCCGTACCGCATCCTGTACTACGAGGACCCGCTGCCGCCCGAGAGCATTGAGGCCATCGCCTACATCGCCCGGCACGTGGACCTGCCCATCGCCGCCGGGGAGCGCTCCTACAACCTGCAGCAGTTCAAGACGTGGATCGACAGCCAGGCGGTGGCCATGGTGCGGCCGAACCTCTCCCTGGCGGGGGGCTTCACCCAGGTGAAAAAGATCGCCGCGCTGGCCGAGGCGGCCTTCGTGGGCGTCTTTCCGCACCTGATGGGCAGCCCGGTGAACATCGCCGCCTACACGCAGTTCGCCGCGGCGACGCCGAACTTTGTGCTCATGGAGAGCTTTAACGCGGACACCCACCCGCTGAACGCCATCGTCGACCGGCCGCTGACGCTGGAGGGGGGCTACATCACGGTGCCCGAGGGGCCGGGGATCGGCCTGGACATCGACGAGAGCCAGCTGGAGCGCTTCCCGTACATCGAGATGGGGATCCGGGGCAACTTTGCCGCGGACGGGTCCGTGGCGCACTGAGCGGGCGTCCCTGCGGCAGCGCCCCGGCGCGGGTGCCGGCCAGCCCGCCGCCTTGTGTTGGGCGGCGGGGCAGTCGACCGACCTGGTCGGGGGATGTGCGGATGTCGTTGAGACGTTCGGCGCTGAGGTGTGGCGCGGTTACGCCTTTCACGCCTCAGGATCCGCCCAGGGCCGATGCTGAGGACAGGATGTTGGTTACGTGGTAGCTGAGAGAGGAGCAAGGACATGGAACTGCAGGGCAAGGTGGCGCTGATCACGGGCGGGGCGACGGGCCTGGGGCGAGAGGTCGGCCTGCGGCTGGCGCGCGAGGGGTGCCATGTGGCCATCAACTATGTGCCCGCCGTGCGCGAGGCGGCCGAGGCGACCCGTGCTGAGGTGGCCGGGCTGGGGGTCAAGGCCATCGCCGTCGAGGCGGACGTCACCGACGGCGCCCAGGTGGAGCGCATGGCGCGGGAGGTAGCGGAGCGCCTCGGCCCGGTGGACATCCTGATCTGCTCCGCGGGGGTGACGGTGCACGTGCCCTTCCCCGACCTGCAGGGGGTCAGCGAGGCGGATTGGGACCGCGTCATGGCGGTGAACGTCAAGGGCGCCTTCCTGTGTGCCCGGGCGGTGGTGCCGATGATGCGCGAGCGCGGGGAGGGGCGGATCATCAACGTGGCCTCCAGCGCGGGGCTGACGCCCTCGGGGAGCAGCATCCCCTACGCCGTCTCCAAGGGGAGCATGATCACGCTCACCAAGTGCCTGGCCAAGGCGCTGGCCCCGGACGAGATCCTGGTCAACGCCGTGGCGCCGAGCATGATGCGCACGGGGTGGTGGAGCGAGGTCTCCGAGGAGCGGCTGCGGCAGCAGGAGCAGGGGCTGCCGCTGAAGCGGGCGGCGCGGGTGGAGGACGTGGCCGATGGGATCATGTACATGATCAAGGGCGACTCCGTCACGGGGCACACCCTGGCGGTCGACGGCGGGGTGAGCATGTACTGATCGCCGGCTTGGCCTCCCTTCAGCCCTCTTTCGGCAGGCACACCATCACCCCCGCTTCGCGACGGGGCGGGCGGGGGGTATCTCCGGTCATGGGTTCGTCGATGTCGTCGATCGCGGGTCAAGCTCGCCCCGTCTACCTTGAACCTCTTTCGTTCGGCAACATACCTGCTCGCAGCTCCCCGATCCCCATGAGCGGGCAGTCAGCAGCGCCGTCACGGCAACCCACATTCAGCCAAGCAACTGACGGAGGTTCGCGGTACCACGGATGAGCTCTGCCACGCCATGTGCGGAGGCTGAGCCAGTGATAATCGAGTTGCCAGAGAATGGCCTTGGGCCTATCATCCAAGGTGGCGCGGAGCATGACGAGGATTCTAGAAGGGAGTGGTGTCTCTCTAGCTTACTCGTCATGCTCTGCGCTATCTGGATCGTCTGTGAACGTGGCGGGAGCCTGCCGCGGCCTACCGGGCATTCAGCGCGTTCTCCCGGTTTGGGCCGCCGGCGGCTCGGCGCTCACGGCTCATACGTCCTGGAAAGGCTCCGCGCAATGGAAGGTTGGGACCAAGGG
>DSBO01000234.1 GCA_011046015.1 Thioalkalivibrio sp.
GCCAGCTCGCGCGCGGGGGTGGCGACGGCCAGCGTCACCGATACGACATCAGTGCCGCGCATCTATGGCGTTTCACTGACGCCTGATGGCGCGCAAACCATTCTGCCGGGGACGGCTTACACGTACACGCACCAACTCGCCAATACCGGCAATGCCACCGATACCTTCCAGCTCGCGCTCACGTCTACGCGCGGGTGGGCGACGCTCGCCAGTACAGATACCTACACCCTCCCCGCCGCCGGCGCGGTTATGATTCCTGTACGTGTGGATGCGCCTTCCGGCAGTGGTGGGTTGGTCGACGTTGCGCGCCTGACCGCCGTTTCGGTCAGCACCGGCACGGTGACGGCGCGCGTGACCGACACGAGCACCAGCCTCTACACATCGGGCCTCATCCTGGAACCGGACAATCAGGCGACGGTGCTGCCGCCGGCTCACTTTACCTATACGCACTGGCTCACCAACACCGGGACGGGCGCTGATCTATTCGCTTTGGACTTCCAGAGTAGCCAGGGGTGGGGGACGTTGGTGGAAAGTGGACCGGTGCCATTGGCCGCAGGTGAGGGCATCAGCCTGCACGTCGAGATCGACGTCCCGGTCGGAACCGGCGGTATGGTCGAGACGAGTATCCTGACGGCTACCGCGCAAAGCGGCGGCATTTCCGCCCGAGTGACCGACATTGTCTCGGTGACGCATCTCTTTGGCATCGACCTCTTCCCCGACTACCAGCAGAGTGTCCCGCCCGGCGCTATGTACATCTACCAGCATGTGCTGCACAACACCGGCAATGGCCCCGACACCTTCACGCTCGACTTCGCCAGCAGCCACGGGCATTCCACGCTGCTCGATACAGGGCCGATCACGCTGGGCGCCGACGAGACCACCTCGGTACGCGTGAGCGTCACCGTGCCAACCGGCGTGATCAGCGGCACGCTGGTCGAGGTGGCTGTGGTCACCGCTACGTCGCAGACAGATCCGGGCACCTTCGATGCTGCCACCGATACCACCATCGCCGCCTTCGTGCCGGGGATGAGCTTCGCGCCGGATCACGTCGAGACCGGTGCCTCGGTCGGCGATACGTTCACCTACACCCACTGGCTGACCAATACCAGCAATTACACCGACACCTTCGAGCTCGATTTCGACAGCAGCGCCGGATGGGGCACCCTGCTCGATACAGGACCGTTCACGCTAGGCGTGGGGGATGTCCAAACCGTGCGCGTGGAGGTCACGGTGCCGTCCGGAGGCAGCGGCCAGAGCGACACCTCGGTCGTCACGGCCACCTCGCAGGGCGGAGCCGGGCCGCTGCTGGTGCGCGATACGACGGCCGCCTTCGACCCCGGTGTGGCCTTCGCGCCGGATCGCAGCCACTGGCTCAACCCCGGTGAATCCTACACCTACACCCACTGGCTGACCAACACCGGCACCTCCACTGACACCATCGCCCTGAGCCTGGACAGCAGCCGCGGCTGGACGCGCCTGCTCGACGATGGGCCGTTCACATTGGCCGCTAACCAGTCGATCAGCGTGAGCGTGCAGGTGACCGCGCCGCTCGGTTCCGGCGGTTTGACCGACGTGACGGTGCTCGATGCGTCCACGCTGAACGGCGCCGGTCCCTCGGCCCAGGTGACCGATACGACGATGGTCACGTACACACCCGGCGTCGCGCTCGGCCCGAATCACGATGAGACTGTGCCCGCCGGCAGCGCCATCCAATACACCCACTATCTGACCAACACCGGCGACGGGCCGGACACGTTCTCGCTGGCGATGGATAGCAGCCAGGGCTGGGCCACGCTGCTGGATGGTGGGCCGTTCGCGCTGCTTTCCGGTGAGTCGGCGCCGGTGCGGGTCGAGGTCGCCGTGCCGACCGACACGCTGCCCTTCGAGGTCGACGTGACGACCATCACCGCCACGGCGGCGGCGGTTGGCGACTTACAGGCCACAGCCACGGACACCACCACGGTGGCCTGTATATCGATCAGCAACCCCGGTTTCGACCTCACGCCGAGTACGGTCATCGCCAACCGGCCCGTGACCTTCACCGGGCGGGTGGCGGCCGGCAGCCCATCCATCGCGTACGAATGGGACTTCGACGACGGCAGCGGCGTCCAGAGCGGCAACCCCATGGCCCACACCTTCGCCAGCGTCGGCGCGTACACGGTCGTGATGACGGCGACCAACATCTGCCCCAGCACAGAGACGATGAGCAAAACAGTCAACGTGGTCAACGCGCCAGACATCACCGTGAACCCGCTGGCGTTGGACGTCATCCAAGGGATCGATCAGGTGCTCACTCATACCCTGACCATCGGCAACGAGGGGACGCTGAACCTATCCTGGAACCTGACCGAGATTCCCACGCGCACCTGGTTGAGCGAGTCGCCGGTGGGAGGCAGCGTCGCTCCGTCGAGCGAACAGGTCGTGGAGGTCGTCTTCGATTCGCACGGGCTGGGATTCGGCGTCTACACCACTACACTGCGCATCGGGAGCAACGATCCCGACGAGCCGTTGGTGCTGGTGCCGGTCACGATGACGGTGGATATCGTCCAACCGCCTCCCACGATCTACCTGCCGCTGGTGATGCGCAATCACTAGGGGAGGTGATGGCCTAGTCTGGCAGACATGGCTTTCAGTAAAACGGGCTGTCGATGGTCGGCAGCCCGTTTTCACATGGCCTCTTACAGAGGACTACACAGGCTTACAAAATCTTGCAAGATATGGTATCATTGTATCTTCTCAATAAGTTGGGGAGCTGTGGCCGGTCTCCCGACCGAGCCACAGCGGGCACGGTCAGGAGACTGGCCCGAGCGAGTTTGCCCCGGTTTATTGA
>DSBO01000193.1 GCA_011046015.1 Thioalkalivibrio sp.
GGCGGTCTGAACCACCTCGGCTTTCAGTCGTTCTTCACCGGCACGAAGCATGGCGATAAGCCAGCGGAACAGGGGGAGACGGCGAATGCGGGTGGCAAAAATCTCTTTGCGCGCCAAGATGCTCGCCTCGCTGAACGCCTCGCCCAATGGCGTGAGCACGATGTCGCCCTGGGCAATGGCGGCAAACCCCAGCAGCTCCGCCGTTTCGATTAGTCGTAGGATGTGGTCCGAGTCCACCCTGAGATCATCCGCCAGTTGATAGATATCGGCCCTGTTGCCGGCACGTTCGTTCACGAGTTCGAGCAGCCCGGCGAGTTCGTTCACATCCACATCGGGCAGGAGCCGCGTCGGGCCTGACTCGCCCGGCGCGGTACCGAGTTCAACCTGCTCCGGTTGAGTCTGTCCCGCCAGCATGCCGTACACCCGGTCCACCAATCCCAGGAAGCGGCCGTCCCTCCGCTGGCGCGGGTGAGGCAGATCGACGTTGATGCTGGCCACTACCCGCCCCGGCTCCTTGTCCATCACTACGATGCGATCGGCCATGAAGACAGCCTCTTCGATGCTGTGCGTCACCATCAGGATCGCCCTCGTGGGGATCGCGCCGCTGGTCCACAGTTCGAGCAACTCGCCCCGCAGCGATTCGGCGCTCAGCACGTCCAGCGCCGAGAATGGCTCGTCCAGGCACAGCAGCTCCGGCTCGACGGCCATGGCACGGGCAAAGCCCGTCTTCTGCCGCATACCGCCCGATAGCTCCCGCGGGTAGGCGCTCTCGAAACCATCCAGCCCCACCTTGTCCAGCAGTGCCACGGCCCGAGCCGACGCTTCCTCGGTCGGCACGCCGCGGGCTTCCAGCGCCACGCGCACGTTCCCCTCGACCGTCAGCCAGGGAAACAGAGCAAAGGTCTGAAACACGATGGTGGCTTGCGGGTTCACCCCTCGCAGCGGGCGACCACGATAGAGCACCCTCCCCGAGGTGGGCCGTTGCAAGCCGGTGATGATACGCAACAACGTGCTCTTGCCGCATCCCGACGGCCCCAGAAGCGCTACGTACTCACCCTCGTCTAGGGTCAGGTTCACGTCCTCTATCGCCGTGAACTCTCGACTCCCACTGGTGTAGACTTGGTGAATGGACTCGAGCTGCAACAGGTGATGGTCTGCCATCATGAGTTACTCCATACGATACTGTTCTTCGGAGAGGCGATAGAGACGCCGCCAGAGAAGACGGTTGATCACCACCACTACCACTATCATGGCGAGGGTGGCGGCAAACAGCAACGGATAGTCGCCCGAGGCCGTAGCCTGAGAGATGACTGCTCCCAGGCCTACCGTCTGCACGGTCTCGCCACCAAAGTGCACGTACTCGGCCACGATGCTGGCGTTCCAGGCCCCGCCACTGGCGGTAATCGCCCCCGTCACGAGGTAAGGAAAAAGTGCCGGCAAGATCAGGATGCGCCATCGCTCCCAGCGGCTCAGGCCCAACAGTGCCGTCGTGTACTTTAGATCCTGCGGAATGGTGCTGGCCCCGGCAATGACGTTGAACAGCAAATACCACTGCGTGCCGGTCAGCATGAGAAACACGGCAGCCAGATTTAGCCCCCCGGGCAGGCCGAGCATAGCGAGAAGAAAGATCGGGAAAAGAGCCGTCGCCGGAATCGAGGCCACCGTCTGTACCACCGGTTGCAGCCACGAGGCCAGCCGTGGGTTGGTGCCGATAGCAACGCCCACGGGGACCGTCCAGACCATGGCGATGAATAGGGTCACGGTAACGCGCAAGAGCGTGGCCAGTGCTCCCATGCCGATCTCACCCCATTGCATCACCGGCACGGCTAGCAGCATCATCGCGGCTTGATAGATCAGGGTGATGGCTACCGCGCCGACCAAAACGCCCCCGGCCCACACCAGCCAGTTCCGGCGCGTCCTTTCACCGATCGCCTCGCCCGGCGCGGGCAGATGGCGGAGAGTGAATGCATCGACGCCCTGACTGATGGGGCGCACGATAGCGCCGCTGGCCTTGTGGAAAAAGCGCGAACTGCTCAGCAGGTCATGGAACCAGGACCTGAGGCGATAATCCGACTCCACCATCTCTAACTTGAATCGTTCGGACCACACCAGCAGCGGGCGCCAGATGAATTGATCCAGCGCCACGATGGTGACGACCAGAGCGCCCACTCCCCAGCCGATGGCCGCCAGATCCCCCTGGTTGGCGGCCTCCTGGAGGTATGCCCCCAGGCCCGGCAGGCGGAAATCGCGCTCTCCCACCGTGAAAATCTCGGCGGCCATCAGAAAGAACCAGCCCCCGGCCCAACTCATCATGCTGTTCCAGAGGAGGCCAATCCCACCAAAGGGCAGTTCCAGTCTCGTGAGACGAAACCAGGCGTTCAGCCGAAAGACGGCGCTCGCTTCGCGCAGTTCACCCGGAATCGTGGTCAGCGCCTGATACCAGACAAAGGTCAGATTCCACACCATGCTGGTGACAATTAGCACGACAGAGGCGAGTTCAGCGGCTACGCTCACCGGAAAGATGACCGTCAGGCTGAGCAGCACTGCCGGCAGGAACGAGAGGATCGGCACGCTCTGCAGGATATCGAGCGCCGGCATGATGATCCGCTCGGCGCGCCGATCGTAGGCGGCCAAGTAGCCAAACACCAGGGTGAACACCATGGACAGGGCGTACGCCGCTACCATACGCCCAAGCGAAAGCGCCGCATACGAGGGCAAGACGCGAGGCGCCAGCGAGATCGTGGGGCCGGCCACCTCAGGCGGCGCACCCAGCGCCAAGCGGATGCCGCCGTACAGCAGAGCAATCAGCAACATCA
>DSBO01000204.1 GCA_011046015.1 Thioalkalivibrio sp.
GCTGGTGACCGCGTAGCGGATGGCCAGATCGGGGTTGGCCTGCACGTCGAGCTTGACGATGCGCAACGTGTCCGCGTTTTCGTCGGCCAGCTTTTCCAGGAGGGGGGCCATCATGCGGCACGGGCCACACCACTCGGCCCAGAAATCGACCAGCGTCGGCCGATCCGCCTGCAAAACCTCCGCGTCAAAGCTGGCGTCATCCACATCGGGAAGGGGCGCCATGATACCTCCGGTCTGACCGTGTACGTTGCGCTCGACTCACTCCTCGACGGGTTGAGCCTCGGGAATGGGGCCGGCGAACTTGACAAAGAACTCGATGATGCGCTGGAGCTGTCTCTGGCTGGGACGCCCACTGGGATCCGCCAAGCACTGCTGCATGTGATGCGTGAGGATCACCATGCTGGCCCGATCCAGAGCGGCCCGCGCCGCCATGAGTTGCGTCACGATCGCCTCACAATCGCGCTCATCGACGACCATGCGCTGGATGCCGCGTATCTGCCCCTCTACCCTGCGCAGCCTGGCCAGAATCTCTTCCTTTTCTGGCAGTTGCTGTTCGGTCACGTTGTCCACCTTGATAGTACTACGATGTTCCGAGTATAGCACGGCGTGACGGCCCGTCAAGCGCTTTGACCGGCACCCATCATCGGGCGTAGAATGGCGAGCGTCCCGCGGCAAGATGTCCCCTCGATGTGGCCCGACGACTATCGGCCGGGCCACGGGCCTGGCAGCATGTGGAGGTGCCCTACGATGACCGACCCCACGTTCGGTACCGGCCCGGTGGCGGCCGGTTGGCTCGCGCGCGACGAGACGGTGATCTCGCCATCGTACACGCGCTCCTACCCCTTCGTCATGGCCCGCGGCATGGGAAGCGAGGTGTGGGACGTCGACGGCCGGCGGTACATCGACCTCACGGCGGGAATCGCCGTGACCGCCACGGGCCACTGCCATCCCCGGGTGGTACGGGCGGTGCAGGAACAGGCCGCCCGCTTCCTGCACATGTCGGGCACCGACTTTTACTACCCCGAGCAGATACGCCTCGGCGAGCGGCTGGCAGCGCTGGCGCCGATGGATGGGCCGGCGCGGGTGTTCTTTGCGAACTCGGGGGCCGAGGCGATCGAGGCGGCCCTCAAGCTCGCCCGCTGGGTGACGCGCCGCCCGCGGACGCTGGCCTTCCTGCGGGCGTTTCACGGGCGCACCATGGGCGCCATCTCACTGGGCGCCTCCAGGCCGGTGCACAGCCAGGGGTTTTCGCCTCTGCTGCCGGGCGTGACCCACATCCCCTATCCCTACTGCTATCGCTGCCCCTTTCACCTGGAGCACCCCGCGTGCGACCTGTTCTGTTTACGTTACGTGGAGAACGAGATCCTCGGTCACCTGGTGCCGGCCGAGGACGTGGCCGCGGTATTCGTGGAGCCGATACAGGGGGAGGGGGGCTATGTCGTGCCCCCGCCCGACTATCTCCCGGCCCTGAGGGCGCTGACCGAGCGGCATGGGATGCTGCTCGTGGCCGACGAGGTGCAGTCGGGCATGGGACGCACCGGTCGCATGTTCGCCTGCGAGCATTGGGGCGTGCGGCCCGATATCGTGACCGTGGCCAAGGGGATCGCCTCGGGGCTGCCGCTGGGCGCCATCATGGCGCCGGCGCGGCTGATGCAGTGGCCCCCCGGCGCCCACGCCAGCACCTTTGGCGGCAATCCCCTCTCTTGCGCCGCGGCCCTGGTGACCCTGGATCTGCTCGATGAGGGGCTGTTGGAGAACGCCACGGCCATGGGGCTGCGCCTGAAGGGGCGACTGGAAGCGATGGCGGCCTCCCATCGCTGCATCGGCGACATCCGTGGCCTGGGGCTGATGGTGGGGGTCGAACTGGTGCGCGACCGCGAGACGCGCGAGCCAGCGGTGGAACTGCGCAACGCCGTGGTGGCCGAGGCGTTCCGGCGGGGGTTGTTGCTCCTGGGGTGCGGCACCAGCGTGGTGCGTTTCATGCCGGCGCTGAACATCCCCGCGGAGCTGCTGGACGAGGGGATGGCGATATTCGCGGAGGCGCTGGCGGCGGTGGAGTAGCCGTGAGCACCTCTCGGAGGTTCCAGCGTGACCCTCGGGAGGTGTTGATCGGACTACCGGATGACGATCGACCCCACTCCGCCGTCGACGTCGATCTCGACGCGGTCGTCGGCCCCGTCGAACCCGGCGGTCACGTGGTAGATGCCGTCCGGCCGAAATCGCGGGGCGATCTCTAGCGCGCCGAGGCCACGATCGACGCGGAGCCGCGCCTCCACCTCCTCGGGCACCTCGATCCTCAGGGCGCCCACCCCGCCGTCCACCGATACGTCATAGCTCCCCGCATCGGGCAGCGTGAGCAAGACCTCGCCGACGCCGGCGTTCACCGTGAGGCGCGTCAGGGTGAGGCGATCCAGGGCCAGGTGCGCGCGGCTGACCCCCGTGCTGATGTCGAGCCGCATGGGGATATCGGGATTCAACGACAGGCGCCACTCGCTCTCGACACTCCGCCCGAGGCTTGGCCAGCCGACGCGTTGGCTGGTGGTGCCCAGCCGCACCCGCGCGACGCCGTCCTCCACCCGCACGTCCTGGGTCAACTGCACCTGATTCCGGTCATAGCTCGCCACCAACTCAAAGGCGTGATCGGTGTCCTCCAGCGCCGAGACCCTCAGGCTGCCGATCCCCAGGCCGGCACGCACCATCGCCGACGTGATGCCACTCGCCGGATGGGTGATGACGTCCTCCGTCACGCGCGCCCGCGCCTGGGGAGGGCTGAGCCAGATCACCCCGGCGA
>DSBO01000155.1 GCA_011046015.1 Thioalkalivibrio sp.
CATCCTGCCCGCCGGGAACGGCCGCAGGCTGGAAGCCTGCGCCACGATGCGAGGAAGGCCCCGCCACGACGGGGCGCGGCGTCGCCCTTGCCCCGTGGGGCGGGCATCCTGCCCGCCGGGAACGGCCGCAGGCTGGAAGCCTGCGCCACGATGCGAGGAAGCCCCCACCACGACGGGGCGCTGCGTCCCCTTCGCCCCGTGGGGCGGGCATCCTGCCCGCCGGGAACGGCCGCAGGCCGGAAGCCTGCGCCACGATGCGAGGAAGCCCCCGCCACGACGGGGCGCGGCGTCGCCCTTGCCCCGTGGGGCGGACATCCTGCCCGCCGGGAACGGCCGCAGGCTGGAAGCCCGCGCCACGATGCCCCGCTTCCTTGACGGCGGCGGGGCGCGGGGAGTATCCTGCGACCTATGCCCGCGATGCGGGCGCACAGCAGCGTGGAGAGGAGAACCGGCGTGCGGAGAATGAGACTGTTGAGCGCGGCCGCGGCCATCTGTGTCCTCGCCTCGGCCGGCGGCGCCGCCCCGATCCTCGACCCGGCCCACATCACCGAGCAGACCCTGGACAACGGCTTCCGGCTGGTCATCAAGGCCGAGCAGCAGTGGGGGCTGGCCTCGGCGAACCTGATCATCCGGGCCGGGTCGGCGTATGAGGGCGAGGGCCAGACCGGCGCCGCGCACCTGCTGGAACACCTGCTGTTCGAGGCCACCGACGCGCGCGACGACCAGCGCATCGGCCCGGCCATCGAGTCGATGGGCGGCCAGATCAACGCCGTCACCACCCGCGACTTCACCTACCTCGAACTCACCGTCGCCAGCCAGTACCTCGACGAGGCGCTGGCGCTGCTGGCGCAGGCGGTCTTCGAGCCGCAGATCACCTCGGTGGCGGTGGTGCGCGAGCGCGAGGTGGTGGCGCGCGAACTCACCGACCGCCTCGACAGCGCGGGCGGCGCGCTCGACGACCTGCTGTGGGCGAGCGCGTTCTCGGTACACCCCTACCGCCGCCCCATCGGCGGACGGCCCGCCGACGTCACCGACCTCACCGCTGAGGACCTGCTGGACTTCTACGGCCGCTACTACGTGCCCGCGAACATGGCGCTGGTGGTGGTCGGTGACGTGGACGCCGCGGCGCTGGGCACGCGCGTGGCCGAGCTGTTCGGCGCGCATACCGGCGCGCCGGTGGCGCTGCCCGAGATCGCCCCCGAGCCCCGGCCCACGGACGTGACCGTCGCCGTGGACACCCGCCCCAGCGCGGCCACCATCGTGAGCTTCGCCTGGCTCGCGCCCGAGGTCGAGGACTTCGACGAGGTCTGCGCCATGGACCTGATCTACACCGTGCTGGGCGAGGGCCGGCTGGGCCGGCTGCACGCCGCCCTCGAGGAGCAGGACCTGGCGGTCATGTCGGACGTGCAGTACCTGACCCAGCGCGACCGTGGGCTGATGATCATCACCGCGCTCACCGCGCCCGACAAGGAGACCGATGTGCGCACGGCGGTCCTCGCCGAGATCGAGCGCCTGCGCGCCGAGCCGCTGACGCAGGAGCAGCTCGATGAGGCGAAGCGCGTGATGCGCATCAGCTACGCCTTCAGCAACGAGTCGTACTCCGACCAGGCGGGCTCGCTGGGCTTCTACGAGGGCCTGGGCGACTACCGCCTGGCGGTGGAGTACATCGACCGGCTGGACGCGGTGACGCCCGAGCTGCTGCAGCAGGTCGCCATCGAGTACCTGGATCCGGACGCGTACACGCTGGCAATCATCCGGCCCGAACCGCGGCCCGGGACCGTCGAGGAGGCGCGGGCCACGTGCGCACGCTTATCCGTGCAGGGCTGATCACGCTCGCGGCGCTGACGCTCGCCGCCGCTCACGGCGCGCCGGTCGCGCGCACCCAACTGCCGAACGGGCTGACGGTGATCGCCGCACCATCGGATGTGAGTCGCATTGCGGGCATCGCCGTGGTCGTCGGCTCGTCGATGGCCGATGAACCCGAGGGCCTGCGCGGCGCGCGGGTGATGCTCCAGCAGCTCATCGTGCTGGGCAGCCACGAGCAGATCAACGAGCAGCTCAGCCCGGTGTCCTCGTTCATCGACCCGCGCTCGTCGGGCCTGGGCGTGAACACCGAGTGGGAGTTCGTCGAGGCGACGCTGGCGGTGCACGTCGAGGAGCTGGACGTCGGCCTGCAGTTGCTGGCCGGGCAGCTCTTCGGCGCGCAGATCACGCCGGAGCGGTTCGATGAGGCGCGCGAGCTGGTCAAGCGCGGCTACGACATCTCGCACGAGTCGCCCGTGCAGGACACCTTCGACCTCTTCCGCCGCGCCTTCTACGGCGCCCACCCCATGGCCGAGTCGCTGCAGGGCGATCCGGAGAGCATCGACGCCATGTCGCTGGAGGGCCTGCAGGCCTTCCGCGACGCCTCCTACGTCGCCTCCAACGCGGTGGTGTGCGTGGTGGCGCCGATGCCGGCGGAGGAGATCACGGCGGCCGTGACCGCCGCCTTCGGCGCGCTGCCCGCAAGGCCCGCGCCGCCGCCGGTCGCGGGGCCGGCGCCGCCGGCCGACGCGCGCGTGGAGGTGGGGGATGCGCCCGGGCTGGCGCAGGCCTCGATGGTGGTGGGCGTGCCGCTGCCGCCGATCGATGACCCGCGCTACGTCGCGGGCGAGGTGCTCGGCCAGCTCCTCGACGGGCGCGGGGGCCGCCTGCGCCGCGACCTGAGCCTGCTGCAGACGCTGGGGCTGGCGATCCCCACGCGGCTGCTCGAGCAGCACTACCCCATCGGCC
>DSBO01000115.1 GCA_011046015.1 Thioalkalivibrio sp.
CACCACAGCGACAGGCCCGCGGCGAGCACGATGGCCGTCAGCAGCACCACACGGGCCGTGACCCGCGCGGGGCCGGCCTCCATGCCAATATCGAGATCCAGCAGCAGGAAGCGGATGCCCGCCAGCAGATGATGCATCAGCGACCAGAGGAACAGGGCCCCCAGCAGCAGGCCAAGGGGATGCCCCAGCCACCCCCGCACCTGCGCGTAGCCCTCGGCCCCGGCAAGCGAGCGCTCCAGGACGAGGATCGACACGGGGATGAACAGCACCAGCAGCACACCGGAAACCCGGTGCAGGAAGGACACCACCCCCGGGACCGGCAGGCGGATCTTGAACAGGTTGAGATAAACGGGCCGAGCCGAGCGGCTCATGCATGAACTCCTGTCTTGTTCTTGCTTGTTCTCCAGTGTTGGGCCGCTGCGAAGACCGCGAGTTCCAGCGCCGTCGCCGTGACCACCTGTCACTAGAGTATATGCAAAATACCCGCGAGGTAAGTGTGCTGACACTGCCAAGGGGTTTGACTACACTGGGCGCCTGGACGAATCGTCTGTGTGATCCCTTCAGGAGTGGCAATGAAACCCGAATGGAAAGACTTCCTGGCCGATGCCGGCGCCGAGTTCGATGATGGACGCGTGACGACCTACGGCAACCCCGACCGTGAGCGCCGCGTCACCACCTCCGGCAACGTGTTCTGCGATCTCTCGCACTTCGGGATGATCGCGGCCTATGGTGACGACGCGGAGACCTTCCTGCAGAACCAGCTCACCAACGACGTCACGAAGGTCGACGCCAGCCACAGCCAGCTCAACGCCTATTGCACACCCAAGGGCCGCATGATGGCGCTGTTCCGCCTCTTCCGGCGCGGTGACACCTGGTACCTGCGCATGCCGCGCGCAACGCTGGAGCCGACGCTGGAGCGCCTGCACAAGTTCGTGCTGATGGCCAAGGTGACCCTGGAAGACGCCTCGGGGGCGCTGGTGCGACTGGGTGTCTCGGGCCCGGATGCCGTCGAGGAGCTGGAGAAGGCCGCGGGTAGCCGCGTGCCGACGGAACACGATGCCGTCGCCACCATCGGCGGCTACACCGTGATTCGCGTGCCGGGCGTACACCCGCGATTCGAGGTCTACGGCGAACTGGAGTCCATGAAGAACCTGTGGGAGCGCCTCAACGTGCACTGCGCGCCGATCGGCGCCAGCGGCTGGGCGCTGCTCGACATCCTGGCCGGCCAGCCCAGCGTGCATCCGCAGACTGTCGAGGCCTTCGTGCCGCAGATGGCCAACATGGAACTCATCAACGGCGTGAGCTTCAAGAAGGGCTGTTACCCGGGTCAGGAGATCGTCGCGCGCATGCAGTATCTCGGCAAGCTCAAGCGCCGCATGTACCGCCTGCACAGCGCGCAGTCCGAAGCCCCGGCACCCGGCAGTGACGTGTACGGCAAGGGCCGGGACGAGCCGGTCGGCAAGGTCGTGGATGCCCAGGCGCACCCGGACGGCGGTATCGAGCTGCTGGCGGTGCTGCAGATCGAGGCGGCCGAGGGCGGAGCACTGCATCTGGACAGTCCCGACGGCACAAGGGCCCAAATCGAGCCCCTCCCTTACCCCCTGGATATGGCCTCCTGAGCCATTCCGGGCGGGGCGCGGCAGAACGGGTGATTTCCCCATGTCGGCCGGCAGGCCCATGGGCTATTCATTACCGGCAGCTGGTCGCAAGGACGCGAACGGCATGACGCCGATCCACAGGGAGGCCGCAAGGCCCGACCGGACATGACACCACCCCCCGTTTATCCGCCGGTGGACCAGCTCCCTGATACCGCTCCGGTGCCCGCACATCCCGCGGGCGCCGGCCCTGCCCTCTCGGACACAATCAGTGTAATCTGGCAGGCAACGCGAGTGCGTTCCGGCATCCCGGCCCGCCGGCCACCCGAGAGAGACACATGAAGACACTGATACTCGTCCGCCACGGCAAGTCCAGCTGGGACCAGCCCGCGCTGGCCGATTTCGACCGCCCGCTGCTGCCCCGTGGCCAGAAGGATGCACGGCTCATCGGCGAGTTTCTGGCCGGCCACCACCTCGTCCCCGACGTCATCCGCGTCAGCCCGGCGCTGCGCGCGCGCGAGACCGCGCGCATCCTCGCCGATGCCCTGGGCTACCCGACGGCCGGTATCGACGAGGAACCCGCGATCTACGAGGCCGCCGTCAGCGACCTGCTCGGCGTGCTGCGCGCCACCCGCAACGGCGACACCCTGCTCATGGTCGGGCACAACCCGGGATTCAGTGTGCTGCTGAACAGCCTCACCGACGAAACCCACGAAGACCTCCCCACCTGCGGCACCGCCGTGGTCGAATTCAACGTGAAGGAATGGAGCGATATCCTGCCGGGCAGCGGCCGGCTGCGATGGCTGCAACGGCCGAAGCAGTTGCGGGGGGATTAAGTCGCAAGTTACAAGTTACAAGTCGCAAGTCGCAAGTCGCAAGTCGCAAGTCAAAACCACAGGTCGGGCTGTGCCCGCAGTAGTTTCCTCGGCTACCTGCCGAAGCCCCTGCACCGGTAGGAGCGCCATTTATACCCTTTGGGTACAAGGCGCGATCAGCGCGTCGCAGCTCCGCCTGGCATGGGCATCGCGGCTCGCACCGCTCCTACGAGACTTGTAACTTGCGACTTGCGACTTGCGACTTGCGACTTCACCCCCCCTCACTGCCCTCCGGGCGCATGTGCGGGAACAGCAGTACGTCGCGGATGGAGGGGGCGTCGGTGAAGAGCATCAC
>DSBO01000157.1 GCA_011046015.1 Thioalkalivibrio sp.
CCGGTTCCCCGTCCCTTCAGGGCCACACGGGGTATGCCCTCAGCGCCGTCTCCTCCGGAATCCCCAGCATCAGGTTCATGCACTGCACGGCCGCGCCCGACAGGCCCTTGACCAGGTTGTCGATCGCCGACACCGCGATCAGCCGCCCGGCGTCGGCGTCGATGGCCAGGCCGATGTCGCAGAAGTTCGATCCCGTAACCTGCTTGGTGGCGGGCAGCTTCCCGGCGTCGTGAACGCGCACGAAGCGCTCGCCGGCGTAGAACTCGCGATAGAGCGCGACCGCGTCATCGAGGCCGATCTCGCGGGTGAGCGTGCCGTAGCAGGTGCTCAGGATGCCGCGGTTCATGGGGATGAGGTGCGGCGTGAAGGTGACCGTGATCGGCGCGCCCAGCAGCGACAGCTCCTGCACGATCTCCGGCGTGTGCCGGTGCTGGGCCACCTTGTAGGCCGCCACCGACTCGTTGCACTCGGTGAAGTGCGTGGTCAGCGACAGGCTGCGTCCCGCGCCCGAGACCCCCGACTTGCTGTCCACGATCAGGCCCTCGGGCTCGATCAGCCCCTCCGCGCAGGCGGGCGCGAGCGCGAGGATGGCGCCGGTGGGGTAGCAGCCGGGCACCGCGGTCAGGCGGGTCGCCGCGATCTCCTCGCGGTGCAGCTCGGGCAGGCCGTAGACCGCCCGCTCGAGCAGCTCCGGGTGCGGGTGCGGCTCGTAGTAGCGCTCGTAGTCGGCGATGTTCTTGAGCCGGCAGTCGGCCGAGAAGTCGATGACCAGCTTGCCCAGGTCCAGGGCCTCGGCCACCAGTTCGGCGCCGACGGCGTGCGGCAGCGCGAAGAACATGAGGTCGGCGCCCTCGGCGACGGCGGCAATGTCGATCTCGCCCACCGTCATGTCGATGGCACCGGCCAGGTGCGGGTAGAAGTCCGCGACCTCCTCGCCCACCGTGGTGTGCCCGCCGACGTAGCCGATCTCGACCTGCGGATGGCCCAGCAGGATGCGGACCAGCTCAATGCCCCCGTAGCCGGTGGCGCCGAATACCGCGACCCGTGTCACGCCCATGCACTCCCTCGGAAGGTCGTGTTGCGTCGCGCGCAGGTACGAAGAAAGCCGCCCCATCGTCGGGCGGCACGGGAAATGCCTTGCTGGAGCGGGTGCGACCGGATGTGGCCTACCGCCTGGCGCAAGGGCCCGGGATGGTCGGCCACAACTGGTTGCCGATGGTGGGCATCAGCCGGCTCCGTGCGAACCTGTGGTGGGTCGGGAACGTCAGCACTATATCACAAGCCTGCAGGGCGGTCAAGAAAGGCCTCAGGCAGGTGTCACCATGGGTTGACACCTGCCTGCGCCGATGGATATGATTCCCTCCCGTCACCATCTGAGGCCGACCGGAGTACATGGAATCGCAGCCATGAAGCCAGCACGGGTCTTCGTCACAGCCATCTGCCTCGCGGCCCTCTCCGTCTCCGCCGCCCATGCGGGCAAGGTCTACCCCGCATGGGTGATCCCCGAGACGCTGAACGTGCGCTCGGGCCCCGGCACCGACCGCGGCCTCATCGGCACGCTCACCCGCGGCACCAAGGTCTACGTGACCGCCTTCGCCAACAACTGGTGCTGGGCCAAGCTCCCCGACGGCAGTTGGGGCTGGATCGCCGAGTGGCTGCTGCAGTTCTCCGCGGACAGGGGCCGGCAGCTCGCCGAGCAGGCCGGTCAGGCCGCGTCCTCGTCGTCGTCAAGTTCCAGCGCGCCACCGGCGTGGGTGTGCGCCGAGGGCAACGTGAACGTGCGCAGCGGACCGGGCACGCACTACGACAGCCGCGGGCAGATCGGCCGGGGCACCAAGGTCTATATCGTCGGTGAGGAGCGCGGCTGGCTCAAGTGCCGCACCCCCGGTGGCTACGGCTGGATCCGCGCGGATCTGCTCGAGCGCGATGTCGAGCGGGGGCGGCAGCTCGCCGGCTCCATCACCAGCCCGCACACCACCGCATCGACCCAGGTGGACAGCGCCAAGGCGTACGTCAACGGCGATGGCGTTCGCCTGCGCTCGGGCCCGGGCACGAGCCACCGCGTCAAGGCCAGCCTGGTCGCCGGTCAGGTGCTCTACGTCACCGAGCGGCGGGGCGAGTGGGTGCGCGCCCAGGTGCACGGCGGACAGGACGGCTGGATCCACGCCAGCCTGGTCAAGTACGAGCAGGGCTCGGGCACCGGCGCCGGGTCGGGCACATCCGGCTCGAGTGGCTCATCGGGCACCGCCAAGGGCTATGTGAACGGCGACACCGTCCACCTGCGCGCCGGGCCCAGCCTGAACGAGCGCATCAAGGCGAGGGTCGTGCGTGGGCAGGTGCTGTACATCACCGAGCGCCAGGGCGACTGGTGCCACGTGACCGTGCACGGCGGCGAGGAGGGCTGGATCCACGCCAGCCTGGTCAAGCTTGAGGGCGGCACCCCGGCGACCGGGGCGGCGTCGCCCCCGCCGGCGGCGGCCACCGGCGCCGCGGGCACGTCGATGCAGCCGATCCCGGCGTGGATCGGCGAGGACGTGGTCAACGTGCGCTACGGTCCGGGCACCGACCACGACATCAAGTTCCGGCTCAGCACGGGCGCGGCGGTCGAGGTGCTGGAGCTGAGCGGTCACTGGTGCAAGATCCGCGACGGCGGGGGTAACGTCGGCTGGGTGGCCGGCTGGGTGATGAACTTCCGCGGTCCCGGCCAGGACCCGACCGCGCGTGAGGGCGATGAGGAGGTGGCCGTGCGCACCGCCTGGGTGGC
>DSBO01000074.1 GCA_011046015.1 Thioalkalivibrio sp.
CAGAACGCCCAGATCGCCGCGCGAAAAGCCGCCGCGCTCGATAGGCTCACCCACATGGAACACGCGAGAGGGTTCACGAGTCATGATTCTTCCACATGCAGTCGATCTTGGCGGAGACACCCCGATCTTCCTGCCCGTCGCGGTCTCACCACCGACATCCGCGAAGGTATGAGCCTGGAGATCGGAGCATCACGACGCACAATCAGAGAATCCACCGATAAGGCCTTAGAAGAAGCGCGGCAGGCGCTTTTTCCAAGCGGTCGGGATGATGGCGTCTATTGCATCGTCCACTGTGACCACCCCTTCGACGATACCTTCGGCATCCACGACCGGTACCTCGAGGAGGTTATACTTGGCCACCAGCCGTGCCACCTCGGTCTGCGGCGTGAGCGGTTCGACGACGATCGGCTGGCGCTCCATGATCGCCTCCACCCGTGTGTCGGGGTCGGCGAGCACCAGGTTGCGCAACCCGAGCACGCCGACGAGTCGCCTCTCCTCGTCAACGACGTGGACGTAGTACAGCGCCTCATCCTCTCGCGCCTCGGGAGACTGTCGCAGATGCGCCAGCGCCTCCGCAGCCCGGAGACCGGACGGAATGGTCGTGAACTCGGTGGTCATGATGCCACCGGCCGTATCCTCCGGATAGGCCAGCAGCTTGATGACCTGGCTGGTCTCCTCCTCCTCCATCAACTCGATGAGGTTGGCACGGTCCTCCGGCTCGAGGGACCCGAGGAGGGCGGCGGCGTCATCGGGGTCCATCTCTTCGAGCACGTCGGCGGCCCGATCGGGCGGCATCGCCTCGAGCATCGCCCGCTGCAGATCCGGCTCGATTTCGGACATGGTGTCGGCCACAGTCGCGTCATCGAGGGTCTCGAGCAGGGCCTGGCCCGATACGCGGTCCAGATCGGAGATGATCTCGGCGATATCCGGTGCGGGCATCTCACGCACGCGATCGCGCGTCACGCGCAGCCGAATGGGAGCATCGGCCTCCACCGAGGCCACCTCTCCCCAGGGAATCACCCGCTCCGAAGCCTCTCTCCCCAGCGCGCGCAACACGCGAGAGGCGGGCTCCTCGATCCCCAGACGCCGCACGAGGCTGAGGGTGCCGACATTCGCGCCGATAAGATAGTAGCGCCCGTCGGGGCCGCTCCGAGCCAGCTGCAGATCGTTGACGCGCACCAACCGGCGCCCCTCGGTGTCGACGATCTGCTGGTCGAGCACCTTGTCCCTCAACCACAGCTCGTCGCCCTGGGGCACGTAGCCCGGGGGTGTGGAGGTATTCAGGATGATGGAGGGACTGAGCCAGGCGATCTTTTCTGCCGGGATCAACGACTCGGCAGCCCGCTCCTTCACCTGGATGGCGCGCAGGACGGGATACCCTTCCTTGGTCTCACCGACGAGAACGTCGGAACAGCGCCCAAGCCGGCGGCCTTGGGCGTCCCACACGGGCTGGTTCAGGACCTGGCTGAGGTAGGTGGCCATGGGGCACCTCCATACATCCTCGGATCGATCGCCTGGCGGCGCGCGCCGAGGGTGAGGAGCCCCCAAACAGAAAACGATCGCGGCAGGGCGCCGCGATCGTGCATAGGTCGCCCTATGCGCGTCCGTGGCTGCCGCTATGGGGGAGCACTCTCGAGCGATGCCCCGCGCAGGTCAGGTTGGTCTCCGGTACTTTCGGTTGTACTACTTCCGTCAGCGTCCATGAAACGCGTCAACTCCAGAGAACTGACTGCACGCACCGATAGCATGCAGCGATATTACGCCCACCCGGCATTGCTGTCAAGATGCGCGTGGGACCATAACGCACATCCGGACCCGACTGCGGCATGGCCCCGCACCTTCCGAGCACGAGAGAACGGGGCGCACTCCCATGGGAATGCGCCCCGCTCGGGGGATGACGCTGGACGGCACGCTCAGCGCCCTGACGGCTTGGCGATCACGATCATGCGATGCGAGTTCCCGTCCGGGGGATAGCAGGTCACGAGGGTCAGGCGTTCGTCGGGAAAGGCGCCGATCCACTGGCCGTTCCACTTTTTCTGCTCGGGCGTGGTCCCCTTTTCCCGGACCACGAACATCGACTCGACGGTGTAGGTGTAGGGCCGTCCGCCCGCCTCCACCACGATCTCGTCCCCCTCCTGGAGATCGGGCACGCGGCGAAAGACGCTCCCCTCGATGTTGTTGTGGCCGGTGATCACCATGTTGCCGGTCTGCCCCGGCATGGCCGAGGTCTTGTGCCAACTGGCGACATGGCTGCCCACCTCCCACATCGACACCGTTTTGCCATCGCGCACCACCTGTGTCCACCCCACCGGCACGATCTCCATATCGAGGTCGATGGCCTGCGATCGGATGCGCTCGGGGGGGCGACTCTCGATGACGGCCGTCGCCTCGGCGGCCGCGGCGGCAGGTGCCTCAGGAGTGCCGGGCGCCGCCTGAGCGTTGACGTCGCGATGCACGGCCTCGGCCAGCGACAGGAAGAGGGAGGCCAGGGGCCGGGGCGTGTGCTGCGACTCTGGAAGGGCCACCGCCAGACGCTGCCCCGCTTCGGGGGCCTGCTGCGGCGACGCTGGTGTGTCGGTGGGCGGCGCCGCGAGCCTGGCCGCCTCAGCGGCGGTGCCCTCCTCCGCCACCAGAGGTGTGGCCCAGATCGGGGTGATGGCGCCCAATTCCTCGTCTGGAGGGGCGGCCTCCACTGAAAAGGGGCCCGTCATGCCGTTCGGGCC
>DSBO01000127.1 GCA_011046015.1 Thioalkalivibrio sp.
ACGGTGATATCTTTGCCTGTCTGCCGGACGGTGCCGACCGCGACATCAAGTCCGACGGCTGCGTGAAGATCCTGTCGGTGCGCGACACCAGTGCCGAGCCGACCGGCTTCACCTTCCATCCGAGTGGTCTGTGGGCCTACGTCAACATCCAGCACTCCAACGATACGGGCATGGACCTGTTTGATGACTATCCGACGGATGATTTGCTTATCATCAACGGCTTCAGTCTGCTGGCCCCGCCGTATGCGGCTGCACCGTAACGCTTGACCGGCATCCGCCGGAATCCCCGAGGGGCCGCTTCGCGCGGCCCCTTTCTATTGGGGCCCTGTTATTATGAGTGCTTCCCATCCAGACGATTGCGCGACTCGTGAATCAGGCCAGGACCGCCATCCCGCCGGACGCGCCGGCACCCATCACCGACCTCAAGGGCGTCGGTCCGAAGCTCGCCGACAGGCTTGCGCGCATTGGCGTGCACACGGTGCAGGACCTGCTGTTTCATCTGCCCCTGCGCTACCAGGATCGCACCCGCGTGGTACCCATCGGCAGCCTGCGGCCGAATCAGGAGGCGGTGGTGGTCGGCACCGTGGACCACACCGAGGTGGTGCTGCGCCGCAAGCGCATGTTGCTCGCGTACCTGTCGGATGGCACGGGTGCGATCCTGCTGCGCTTCTTCCACTTCAGCCGCGCCCAGCAGGAGGGGCTGGCCCGGGGTACCCGCCTCCTCTGCTTCGGCGAGGCCCGTACGGGGGCCAAGGGACTGGAGATGGTGCACCCGGAATACCGGCGCCTCGCGCCGGACGAGGACCCGGCGGCCGACGAGGCGCTCACACCCATCTACCCCACGACCGAGGGACTGCACCAGATCGGGCTGCGCAAGCTGAGCGACCAGGCGCTGGAGGTGATCGAGACCCTGCCGGACCTTTTGCCCGAGGCCCTCGTCGACCGGGCCGGGTTGCCCACGCTGCACGAGGCCCTGCGCTACGTGCACCGCCCACCCCCGGACGCGAATGTCAGCCAGCTGCTCGACGGCAGGCACCCGGCCCAGCAGCGCCTGGCCTTCGAGGAGCTGGTCGCACACAACCTGAGCCTGACCCGCATGCGCGCACGCGCCGATCGGCAACCCGCCCCCGTGATCGACGACGGCGAGGCCCTGGTGGGGCAATTCCAGGCCGCATTGCCGTTCGCACTCACCGGCGCCCAGCGGCGGGTCATCGACGAGATCCGCCACGACCTCGCCGCCGGCCACCCCATGCTGCGCCTGGTGCAGGGCGACGTCGGCTCGGGCAAGACGGTGGTGGCCGCCTCAGCCTGTCTGTTCGCAGTGGCCAGCGGCTACCAGGCGGCGGTGATGGCCCCCACCGAGATCCTGGCCGAGCAGCACTACGCCGCCTTCCGCCAGTGGCTGGAACCACTGGGCATCGGGGTGGCCTGGCTCTCGGGCAAGCAGAAGGCAGCCGCGCGCCGCGCCATGCAGGAGAAGGTCGCGGGCGGCGACGCCCGGGTGGTGGTGGGCACCCACGCCCTGTTCCAGGGGGAGGTGGCCTTCCACGACCTGGGCCTGGTGGTGATCGACGAGCAGCACCGCTTCGGCGTACACCAGCGCATGGCGTTGCGCGAGAAGGGGGCCAATGACGGACGCCATCCGCACCAGCTCATCATGACCGCCACCCCCATCCCCCGCACCCTGGCGATGACCGCCTACGCCGACCTGGACTATTCCGTGATCGACGAACTGCCGCCGGGACGCACGCCGATCAAGACCGTGGCGCTGGCCGACAGCCGTCGCGACGAGGTGGTCGCGCGGGTGGCTGCGGCCTGCGCCCAGGGCCGCCAAGCCTACTGGGTGTGCACGCTCATCGAGGAGTCGGAGGCCCTGCAGGCCCAGGCCGCCGAGGATACCTATGCGCAGCTGGCCGAGGCCCTGCCGCAGCTGGCCATCGACCTGGTACACGGGCGCATGAAGCCGGCCGAGAAGGAGGACGTGATGCAGCGTTTCAAGGCCGGCGAGGTCGACCTGCTGGTGGCCACCACCGTGATCGAGGTCGGTGTCGACGTACCCAACGCCTCGCTGATGGTGATCGAGAATGCCGAACGCCTGGGCCTGGCGCAGCTGCACCAGCTGCGCGGCCGCGTGGGGCGCGGCACCGCCGAGTCGAGCTGCGTGCTCATGTACCACCCCCCGCTGTCGCAGACCGCGCGCAAGCGCCTGCAGGCCATGCGCGAGACCACCGACGGCTTCGAGATCGCCCGCATCGACCTCGAGTTGCGCGGCCCGGGCGAGGTCCTGGGCACCCGCCAGACCGGCCTGATGCAGTTCCGCATCGCCGACCTGCTGCGCGACCAGGCCCTGCTGCCCCGCGTGCAGCGTACCGCCGAGCGCCTGCTGCACGACCACCCCGAGCACGTCGACCCGCTCATCCGCCGCTGGGTGGGGGAGGCGGTGCAGTTCGGCAACGTGGGGTAGCGGCGGAGCCGCTGTCCGTGGTCCGTTGTTAAAAGTCGGTTTTGCCACAGAGGGCACAGAGGTCCAGAGTAAAATCGTCTGCATACCTGTCTCTGTGGCTTCTGTGACCGCTGGTAGCATAGGGCAGGCCGTGCCCGCCGCTCTGGATCCCCTGCCTGCACCCAGAGGGCACAAGCGCGGGGATGACGATGTACGGACAATGGACGACCCCATGCACCTCCATCACGCCCATCCCTGGAACGTGACTCCCGC
>DSBO01000254.1 GCA_011046015.1 Thioalkalivibrio sp.
CCCCCGGCCAGCGGGTGCGCACCCGGCTCGCGGACGGGACGTTCGTCAGCGAGGTCCGGGGCATCGAGCCAAAGACGGGCTAACCGAGGACAGCCCGGGCGAGTTCCAGATCCACGCAACGCCTGCCGTGGGCGTCACCCGCCAGTACCTCGAAGGGCCGATCGGGCTCACCGAAGTCGGACAGGACCAGCGCCGCCCCATCGAAGTCCTCGTCCCGCGTGTAGCCGTTGACCGCCACGATGGTGCGCAGGGCCGCGTCGTTGGTGGCGCGAATGCCGTTGTGCGAATCCTCGAAGGCCACGCAGGCCTCCGGACCCAGGCCCAGGTGTTCCATGACATAGAAATAGATATCGGCCGCCGGCTTCTTGGCCGGCACCACGTCGCCCGCGCCGATCACGGCGAACCAGTCTACTGATCCCGGGCCCAGGGTGGATTCCAGCAGGCAGGTCACGTTCTCCGGCGTGGTGGTGGTGGCGATGGCCAGTGTCACGCCCGCCGCACGGGCCTCGTCCAGCAGGTGCTTCACGCCAGGACGCAGCGGGATCTGCCCGGCCTTGAGCATATCGAGGTAGCGCGCGGTCTTGCGCTTGTGCAGGTCGGCGATGAAGCCGTCGAGATCGGCCGGGGCGTCGAAATGTTCGAGGAAGTCGTCGATGAAGAAGCGGATGCGCTCCTTGCCACCGGTGACCGCCAGCAGGCGGCCGTAGGTCTCCACCGACCAGTCCCAGTCCAGCCCCGCATCGGCGAAGGCCTTGTTGAAGGCCACGCGATGCCCGTCGCGTTCGGTGTCGGCCAGGGTGCCGTCCACATCGAAGATCAGTGCCTTGAGTTCAGCCATGTTCGTCCTGCCCTGTGGGCCTCGAATGCCAAAAAATGCCGCGAAGGTTATCACAGGGTCGAACAGCTAAAAACCTATTATTTACCCGAGAAAAAGATTGTTAGTTTATGTTTATATTGAATTTTCATCAAAAACCTCAGCCAAGCCCTCAGGTTTGGGCGCGCACCCCCGCAAGGGCGCCGGGTTGCCCTCGCCGGGCGTTATCTGGTATTAAAGCCCGCTTCGCTAGATTTGGTTTAAGGAGATGCGCCTGATGGCCGCCACCAAGAAAGCACGGTCCACGACCAAGAAGAAGGCCGCGGCAAAGACGCCGGCCTCCAACGCGAGCCCCGCGCTGCCGGTCGAGGGCATCAAGCCCTATCAGCCCAAGAAGGGCGAGGAATACATGAACGATGCGCAGGTCGAGCACTTCCGCAACATCCTGCTGGCGTGGAAGCGCGAGCTGATGGAGGAAGTGGACCGCACCGTGGGCCACATGAAGGAAGAGGCTGCCAACTTCGCCGATCCGGCCGACCGCGCCTCGCAGGAAGAGGAGTTCGCCCTGGAGCTGCGCACCCGCGACCGTGAACGCAAGCTGATCAAGAAGATCGACGAGTCGCTGGAAGACATCAAGACCGGCGACTACGGCTACTGCGAGCAGTGCGGCGTGGAAATCGGCCTGAGCCGCCTGGAAGCGCGCCCGACCGCGACCCTGTGTTTCGACTGCAAGACCCTGCAGGAGATCAAGGAAAAGCAGATGGCCTGAGCGCGCCCGCGCCCACCGCCGAACAAGGGGAAGCCTGCGCTTCCCCTTTTTCGTTGGCGCATCCGCCCCGTAGAATGGCGGGTCGAAGCCACCTCGCCACCACCTAACGTCCATGACCCGACACGTCGCGCACCCTCCCGCCGTCATCGGCCGCTTCGCCCCCTCGCCGACGGGCCCCCTGCACTTCGGTTCGCTCATCGCCGCCATCGGCAGCTACCTCGAGGCACGTCGCCAGGGGGGACGCTGGCTGGTGCGCATGGAGGACCTGGACCCGCCGCGCGAGGTGCCCGGGGCGGCCGACGACATCCTGCGCACCCTGGAGGCCTACGGACTGTACTGGGATGGCGAGGTGATGTACCAGAGCCGGCGCAGCGCGCATTACCGCGAGATACTGAACACCCTGCTCGCGCGCGGCGAGGCCTTCGAGTGCGGCTGCACCCGCCGCGAGATCGCAGATGCGGGCCGCGAGGGCCCGGAGGGGCCGGTATACCCCGGCACCTGTCGCGAGGGCCTGCCGCCCGGCCGGGTGGCCCGCGCCATCCGCCTGCGCACCCACGACGAGCTGATCCGCTTCGAGGACGCGGTACAGGGTACCGTCGAGCAGCGTCTGGAATCGGAGATCGGGGACTTCGTGGTGCTGCGGGCCGACGGCCTGTTCGCCTACCAGCTCGCCGTGGTGGTGGACGACGCCGAGCAGGGTGTCACCGAGGTGGTGCGCGGAGCCGATCTGCTCGACTCCACGCCGCGCCAGATCCACCTGCAGCACGTGCTCGGCTATCCCACGCCCCGCTACATGCATCTGCCGGTCGCGGTCAACCGCGAGGGCCAGAAGCTCAGCAAGCAGACCTACGCCCGCCCGCTGGACCGCCGCGCCCCCGTGGCGCCCCTCTACCGCGCGCTGACGTTCCTCGACCAGCACCCGCCGGCGCACCTGCTCGACGGCTGTCTGTCCGATCTCTGGGGCTGGGCGCTGACCCACTGGGACCCGGCCCGCATCCCGCGGGTGCGCTCCATCCACAGCGTCGGCGACTGACGGCATCGGATCCCGGCGGGCCACGGAGCCGGCGGGCGTGGACTATACTTCGGGTTCAGCCCACCGCGAACGGACGATTAAAGGAGGTTCCC
>DSBO01000036.1 GCA_011046015.1 Thioalkalivibrio sp.
GAGCTGCTCGAGGGTGCGCACCGGCAGGGTCATGTCGTGCTCGGTGAGCACGGCGTTCGCGAAGCGGCGCACGTGTCCGGTGAGCTGCTCGCGGGACATCGCCTCGAGGGTCGAAAAGTCGGTCTCCCGCAGCAGGCGGTGGTGGATCTCGCCCTGGATCTCGAGCATGCGCGGGGCGTAGAGCGCGGCCACCGCCTGCACCGTCTGATCGGCCATCTGTGTCATGGTCAGACCCCTCTTCGTCAAGCGTCTGGTCGGCGCGGCCGGGCCGCGAGCGGTCAGGCCTTGCCCTCGGCCTCGCGCCGCCTGCGTTCCTCGGCCATGGACTGCTCGAGTAGTTCCGCGAGTTCGCGCACGCCGCGGGCGAGGACGGAGCCCGCGCGCGACAGCACCGCGGGGGCGCCCTCGTTGATGGACGCGATGGCGACGCCGGCGTCCTCCTGGATCTGATGGGCGACCCGCGTGCCGCTGGCCTGCTCGAGGTCATCGACGGACAGGTCGTTGGCGCGGGACACGCGGTTGGCTACCAGCACGATGCGCTCGGGGGCGATGCGCTCGTCGAGCAGTTGCCGGTACAGGGTGGCGGTGTCGCGCACCGTGGACAGGTCGATGAGGGCGCTGACCAGCACGATGTACTGCGAGCGCGAGAAGACGTACTCGCTGGCGGCCCCCAGCAGCGGCGGGATGTCGAAGAACACGAAGCGGAACTGGCGGCGCAGCAGCCCGATCAGGTCGGCCAGGAAGGCGATCTCCTGGGGCGCGGAGAGCCGGCCGCCGACGCCCGCGCTCCCGGCGTGGCCCGCGAGCACGCGCAGGCTGGATTCGCTGTGCGTGGTGAGGTGGGTGTCGAGCACGGTGGCGTCCATCTCGCCGGCGAAGAAGGCGAGCTGGGCGATGTCGTAGCCGGGCCGCAGGTCGAGCATGAGCGCCGTGTTGCCGAACTGGCCGTAGAAGTCCACCAGCACCGCCTGGCCGGGGAACTTGCGGGCGAAGCTGACGGCCAGGTTGGTGGTGATCAGCGACTTGCCGATGCCGCCCTTGGCGCCGGTGACGGCGATGGTGACGGGCATCTTGGCGGGATCGGTGATCAGGTCGTACTCGGGGCGCTCCCGGCCGGCGCGCAGCCCGGCCAGGGTCTCCAGCACCTCGATGAGCTGGGCGACGGGGGTGGCGGGATCGACCACGGCGCGCGCCCCCGCGCGCAGGGCGGTGTTGATGACGGCGCGGTCCCCGACGCGCTCGGTGGCGACCATGAGCACGGAGGCCACGTCGGGGGCGGCGAGGGAGATCAGCTCGGCCGCCTCGTAACCGGTCATGCCCGGCATGTCCTCATCGAGCAGGATCACGTCGGGGCGCAGTTGCGCGGCCATCTGGGCGGCCTCGAGCCCGTCGTGGGCGAGCGCGAGCACATCGACCGTGCCCGAGTCGGCGGACTGGAAGTACTCGGTGAGCTGCACCTGCAGCTCCTCCGAGGCGCCGGGCTGGGGCTCGGTGATGATGAGGCGTATGTTGTCTCGACGTTCTGATGCCATGCTGACGTGACTCCAGCCGGTGAGCGCGTGCCGGGCGCTAGCCCCCGGCGCCGCCGAAGTCGAGGACGTCGCCCTCGAAGCCCTCGGGCACCGGGATGGGGTGCAGCGGCTGCCCGTCGTCGCCGATGATCTGCGGGAAGACCAGGATGATCAGCTCGCTCTGCGTGTCAATGGTCGTGTTGTGGCGGAAGAACTGGCCGATGATGGGCAGGTCGCCCAGGATCGGGATCCTGCTGACCGCCTCGGACTGATCGCGCGAGATCAGGCCGCCGATGGCCAGGACGGCGCCATCGGGGATGGTGACCACGGTCTGCGCGCGCCGCGTGCGCAGGCCCGGGATGGTCAGGCCGCTGAGCGTGACACCGTTGCCGTAGTCCAGCGTGCTGACCTCGGGCGCCACCACCAACTGCACGGTCTCGCTGTCGGGTCCTATGCTCGGCTGGATCTTCAGGTTGACGCCGTAGGTCTTGTACTCGACGGTGATCTGGGCGAAGCCACCCACTCCGCTGGAGGCGATCGGGATGGGGATCTCGCCGCCGATCAGGATCTCGGCCTCCTCGTTCTCGTTGACCAGCAGGTTGGGCTCGGAGAGCACCGACGCTCTGCGCTGCGTGACCAGCGCATGGACCTGGGTGGCGAAGCTATAGAGTTCGCGCCAGCCGTCGAGTCCGGGCACCTGGCCGAGCAGGAAGGGCTGTGGGCGGTAGGTGACGCCGTCCGCGGTGGCGGCGTACTGGCCCCAGTCGATGCCCAGCGCCTCGTCGCCGCCGCGGGTGAGTTCGATGACCTTCACCCCCACCAGGATGCGGCGGCGCTGCGGCTCGACCACGGTCACCAGGTTCAGGATGGGCAGGCGACCCTCGAAGATGCTGAGCACCTCGCCGACCTGCAGCACGCCCTCCTCGGAGGGCACCGAGCCCTCGACCATGAGCGCCTCGTCGCCGACCGCGGTGACGCGGAAGTCCTCGCCGAGGGCGCTCTGGATGGCGCGCTGGGCGGAGGCCAGGTCGGGCCGGGCGGGCACCACGCGCACCATGTTGATGGTCTGCACCTGCTCGGAGTAGGCATCGAGCAGGCGGTTGACGCGCTCAAGGTCGGCCGCGCTCTCCACCGCGCCATCGACGGCGATGAGGTTGCCGCGCAGTTGGGTGACCACGAAGCCCTC
>DSBO01000247.1 GCA_011046015.1 Thioalkalivibrio sp.
CGCCAGCGCTGGCGAACCGGCAGGGGTGGGTGCGATGATGTACATGCCTGCACGGTTTCGGCAGGCGTGACAGGCAGAGTGATCCAGGAGGGAGACATGGGGAATCGCGTGCGATGGGTAATGGTTCTGAGCGTCACCTCGGGGGTGCTGCTCGGGCTGGGGTTGTACGGCTATTTCGCGGGAGACGCGGCAGCGCAACTCCACCCGCTGTTGGCGCACGAAACATTCGCGGTATCGTTGATCGGCGTCGGCGTTTTCCTGAGTGTCCTGGAGCTCGGCCTGATGATCGGTGCGAGCAGGCAGCGCACCGATACGGGTGAATGACCTGCCGATAGCGCCATCCCTTCGTTTACCCGCGAAGGCAGGGGTGGCTGGCCATTAACTGTCATCCCCCGGGATGGACGGCCGGGTCGATGCGCTGTAGCGAAGGAGATGCCGGTGAAGCCGAGAATCAGCATGATCACGCTGGGAGTGCAAAGCCTGGAGCGCTCGATCGCGTTCTACGAGCGCGAGCTGGCCCTGCCGCGGATGGAGTCGCCACCGGAGGTGGCGTTCTTCGTTCTCCATGGCAGCTGGCTCGGGCTCTATGGCTGGGAGGCGCTGGCGGAGGATGCCGGGGTGGCCGCGCAGCGCCCCGGGTTCCCGGGCTTCAGCCTCGCGCACAACGTCGCATCGGAGGCGGAGGTCGATGCCGTCCTACGCCAGGCGGTGTCGGCGGGCGCCACGCTCACCATGCCCGCCGGGCGGAAGGCCTGGGGTGGGTACTCCGGCTACTTTGCGGACCCCGACGGCTACCTGTGGGAGGTAGCGCACAATCCGTTGTTCTGGGTGGGGCCGCCCGATGAGGACGACTAGCGGGCAGGGTCCATGTCCTGCGCGACCGACTCGGGACTTTCGCGGGTTCAGACAGTTTAAAGACCAAAGGGAGCTGGCATGAGTGTACAGAGTCCATACGCAACCCCGAAGGCCGATGTCGGCGATGGCTACGGGGATACCCTGCGGCTGCCCGCGGGGAACCTGAATCCGTGGTTCTCGATGTGGCTGCAGCCGCGCGCCACGATCCAGCAGATCGTCGACACCAACCCGGAGCGCATGGTGCTGCTGCTCGCGGCGCTCGGCGGCATCGCCCAGATGCTCGACCGCGCCAGCGGCCAGGGCTTCGGTGACCGCATGTCGCTCGAGGCGGTGCTGGGCGCCGCGCTGGCCGTGGGCATCATCAGCGGCGTCATCCAGCTCTATGTCGGCGCGGCCCTGCTGTACTGGACGGGCAGCTGGATTGGCGGCACGGCGAGCACGGCGAACATCCGCGCGGCGGTGGCGTGGTCGAACGTCCCCCTGGTGTGGGGCATGCTCGTCTGGCTGCCCGGCATTGCGCTGTTCGGGCACGAGCTGTTTACCGACGACATGCCGCGCACGGCGGCGGACCCGCGCCTGCTGATGGCCTTCGTCGGCCTCGGCCTCGTGAGCCTGGTGATCGGGGTCTGGTCGGTGGTGGCGCTGATCAAGGCCCTCGCCCAGGTGCAGGGCTTCTCGGCGTGGAGGGCGCTGGGCAACGTGGTGCTGATGCTGCTGGTGATCTTCGTGCCGCTGGCGGTGTTCTTTGGCCTGATGGCGCTCTAAGGCTGGAGCCACCGGCGAACCGGCAGCCCTGCTATGATTCGTCGATGCCGCCCCCCGACCTCGAACAGCGCCTCGCGATTCTCGCCCACCGGGTAGGCGAGACAGCGCCCCTGTGGCGGCCGGCGCCGTTCTATCATCCGTCCCTGCCCTGGGAGCCGGACTACCCCGAGCTGGCAGCGGCCCTGCGGGGGCTGAGCGATGACGCGGTCGAGGCGCTCGCCGCCGACGATGGGGCGTTGCGCGCCTGGCTGGCGACCTGGCTGCCGGGCCTCACCGACGTCGAGCCCGCGCTGCGATTTCCCGCGTTCGACGAGGCGCTTCCGGCTCCGGCCGACCGGCACGACCCCAGCCGCGACGTGCCCGGGCGCAAGTGGGCGCAGATCGAGCGCTTCGCCGCGGCGGTGCTGGCCGAGGGACTGCCGGAGACCGAGCGCATCGTCGACTGGTGCGGCGGCAAGTCGCACCTTGGGCGCCTGCTGGCCATGCACAGCGGCCGCCCGGTGACGCTGTACGAGCGCGACGCGGCGCTATGCGCGCAGGCACAGGCGCTGGCGCGGCGCGACCGGGTGAATCTGCTGGCGGTCGAGGGGGATGTGCTGGTCGCGGCCGACCCCCTGCCGTCGGCCAGCCAGGTGGTGGCCCTGCACGCCTGTGGCGACCTGCACCTGCACCTGCTGGACCTGGTGAGCCGGCGCGGCGTCGAGGGACTGGCGCTCTCGCCCTGCTGCTATCACCGCACGCGGCACGCCACCTGGCACTGGCGCTCCCGCGCCGGGCGGGCCTGTGGTCTCGTGCTGCAGCGCGACGACCTGCGCATCGCCGTGCTGGAGTCGGTGACCGCCGCCCCGCGCGAAAGGGCGCAGGCCCGCCTGAAACAACAGGGCCTGCTCGCCCTGCTGCGCTGGGTCGAGGAGGCCGGCCAATCCCTTGTGTCGGTGGCCGGGCTGGAGTGGCGCCGGGGCGAGGGCGCGGAGGAAAACCTGCGCCGGCTGGCGCAGCAGCTGCACCTGCCGAGCCCCGACGCCGCCGCCTGCGAACGCCTGTGGACGGCGGCCGCCGCGCGCGCCCGCG
>DSBO01000094.1 GCA_011046015.1 Thioalkalivibrio sp.
CGATCAGCAGACAGGTACGAACCATCGTCAGCCTCCGTGATGCGCGAGTGGAGCTTCGCCGAAGCTATGGACCCCGCGGCGGCGCAGATGTTCCGCCGGGGAAGGTGGGGGCCTGCCGCGGATTGAACCTGCCGCTCCTGCTCTCAGTCCATCATCCCGGAGGAGCGATCATGCGCTACCCACTCGTCGTGCTGCTGCTGACCGTGGCGGTCGCCGCCGGCGCGCAGGTCCCGGGCGCGCGCTGGGCGGGACACGAGGCGGTCACCTTCTACCTCGACTTCGAGGACGGGACCTACGCCTGGAAGGCCGCCGGCAACCCCTACCAGTTCGGCGCCGAGTTCGAGCTGGTCGAGGGCGGCCCGGCCGGGCAGGCCTGGCGCAATACCTCGAGGATGGGCTACCTCGGCTTCGACGGCCTCGACAATGTCCCGCTCGAGGCCGGGACGGTCTCCCTGCACGTGAGGTCAGGCGAGGGCAGCATCTTCGCCGACGGGCGCGCCCACTCGATCTGCGCCCTGCCGCGCACCATCGAGGGCATGGTCGCGCAGCGCGAGCTGTGGCCCGCGCAGGGCCTGGCGCTGGCGCTGCGCAAGACGGAGGCCAACACCCTCGACCTGATCGCGCACGTCGGCGGGGATGAGTGGATGTGGGGCTCGGAGCCGACCGTGCTGGCCTCGACCGATGTGTCCGGCCTCGCGCCCGGTGAGTGGCATCACTTCGCGTTCTCGTGGGACTTCGCCACGCGCGCGGTCTGGCTGGTGGTCGATGGCGCGGTGACCGAGGGCGCGATCCCCGAGGCCATCGAGCGCCCGCACGAGTACCTGTGCGCGATCTTCGGCAACACCCAGGAGTATCGGGCCGAGCACCAGCAGCCGCTCGACGGGCTGCTCGACGAGATCGCCATCCTGAGCGTGCCGTGGCCGGAAGCGAGAGACATCATGGCCTCGGACGCGCCTCTGACGACGGCGCGGCCCGAGGACCCGAAGTGGACCGCCGAGGCCACGCTCTTCCCCGATGACCCGGACCTGGCGCGCTGCGAGCAGGTGGCGCGCCAGCACCTGGACATGCTGGTGGCGACCCAGCGCCACGGGGGCTGGTGCCTGAACATCAAGTGGCCGTCGCGGCTGCAGTGGACCGCCAAGTTCCGCATGCCCGAGCCGCGCAACATGGTGTGGCTGTCCAAGGACAGCCACACCGCCTTCGCGGCCACGCAACTGCTCTTCGCCTACGAGGCGCTGGGCGATGAGCGCTACCTGCGGGCGGCGCGCAACACCGGCGAGATGTACCTGGCCACGCAGGATCCGGAGCTGGGCTCGTGGGTGCACGGCTACTACTACGACGACGGCGCCTACGTGCCCGACGCGGTCAACCCGCTCATCCAGGACCACTGCCAGAGCGGGCCGCTGATGCTGCTGTGCTACCTGCACCGGGTGACCGGCGAGGAGCGCTACCTCGATGGCGCGCAGCGCTCGGCGGAGTTCCTCATACGCGCGCAGAACCCGAGCGGCTCGTGGTCCCATCACTGGGACGTGGAGCGCGCGGTGGGCGTGCAGGCCTACGGGGCCGAACGCGGCGGCGAGGTCAACGACTACGGCACCTCCGGGCCCATCGGGGCGCTGCTGAGCATGTACCGCTACACGGGCGAGGAGCGCTACCGCGAGGCGGCGCTGCGCGGCGCCGACTGGCTGGTCGCGGCCTTCATCGACACGGGCACGTCGGCGGGCTGGGCCGGGCAGTACGACGAGGCGAACCAGCCGGTGGCGGCGCGGCACTTCGAGCCGCCCTCGGTCACGCAGTACGCCGCGCGCTGGGCGGCCTCGGGGCTGTTCGCGGCGTATTCGGTCACGCTGGACGAGAAGTACCTGGCGCCGGTGCGCCGCGTGCTGGAGTGGTTCGAGGCCAACCGGGTGGGCGATGAGGGCTGGTGGTGGGACTACGACGTGCCCACCGGCCGGCCGATCAGCATGTACCGCCGCGACGTGTACTTCCTCGACGACCCCGCGCAGGTGCAGGCCTACCTGGCCGCCACCGCAAGCGAGAGCCCGCCGCGGCCGCACGACTGGGTGAACGTGCCCGCGCTGCACAACGAGCTGGCGCAGACCGAGCAGTACCCGCAGGGCCGGATCATGGACCCGCCGACGGGGGAGGAGCTGGCGGCGTATGTGGCCGACTCGGCGCCGCGCTACGTGAGCGCGTACATCGAGGGCGGCTCGCCGCCGCTGAACGAGCGCGTGGGCCTCTACACCTGGGACTCGCAGGCGGGCTGGGGCACGAACCTGGTGCGCCACCAGGTGGTGCGCTTCTGCGACCTGCTCATGCGCGCGCGGGCGGCCCGCGGCGACATCCCGGTCGAGAATCCGCTCTTCCGCCGCATCGACGCCTGGGTGGGCTGGAACAAGATCCTGCTCGACTACGACGACGCGCCCTGACCCGCGAGGTGACGGCTCTCATGGAGATCGACATCGCCCATGGTCTGCAGGCGTTCAGCATCCTCTTCCTGCTGGGCACCATCGTCGCGCTGGTGTGGCGCGACCGACGAGTGGCGCGCCGCGGCGGCCACGCGGCGCCCGGCGATGACGCCTAGGCGCACTATCGGCACATCCCGCGTCGCAGGGGCTCCGTCACCTGTGAGCGGTCTGTGAGCGCCCGAGGGAGGGGGCGGCGGAGGAGGACACGAACCC
>DSBO01000053.1 GCA_011046015.1 Thioalkalivibrio sp.
CTTCCCGGTCGAGGAGATGCAGGGCCGCGACGTGGTGGTGGTCGCGGGCGGCATCGGCCTCGCGCCGCTGCGCTCGCTGATCAACTACATGGCCGACCGCCGCCCCGACTTCGGCCGCGTCATCATCGTCTACGGCGCCCGCAACCCCTCCGAGCGGCTGTTCGTGGATGACCTCGAGGCCTGGGCCGCGCGCGATGACTTCGAGACCTGGTTCACCGTGGACGAGCCCGACGAGGGCTGGACCGGCATGACCGGCGTGGTCACGGTGCCGCTGCGCGAGGTGGCGATCGACCCCGCGCGCACCACCGCCGCCGTGGTCGGCCCGCCGGTGATGTACCGCTACGTGGCCATGGAGCTGCTGAGCAAGCAGATGGCCGAGGACGACATCCTGTTCTCGCTCGAGCGCCGCTTCAAGTGCGGCATGGGCAAGTGCGGCCACTGCCAGCTCAACGACCTCTACGTCTGCCAGGACGGACCCGTGTTCCGATACACCCAGCTCATCGGGCGCACCGAGGCCATCGAGGTGTGGGCCCCGGACGAGCAGAAGGGGTAGCGGCCACATGAACACGCGCATGGTTCGCTTCGGCAACAAGCCGCAGATCGCGTTCTTCGACTTCGCCTGCTGCGAGGGCTGCCAGCTCAGCGTGCTCCAGCTCGAGGAGCACCTGCTGGACATCCTGGGCCACGTGGACGTGGTCACCTGGCGCGAGGCGATGAGCGAGCAGAGCAACGACTACGATATCGCCTTCTGCGAGGGCTCGATCACCCGCGAGGAGGACATCGAGCGCATCCGCGCCATCCGCGAGCGGGCCTCGATCCTGGTCACGCTGGGAAGCTGCGCCTCGGGCGGCTGCCACAACGACCTCAAGAACCAGTGGGAGATGGGGGAGATGCTCGAGCTGGTCTACGGCGACATGGCCGAGCACTTCGACACCATCCCCTCGCGGCCGATCACCGCGGTGGTCGATGTTGACTACCGCACCTACGGCTGCCCGGTGAGCCTGCCCGAGTTCGTGACCGTGGTCAAGCGCATCCTCACCGGACAGCGCTACGAGCCGCCCAACCAGCCGGTGTGCGTGGAGTGCAAGCTCAACGACCATCTGTGCGTGTTCGAGAAGGGCCTGGTCTGCCTGGGCCCGGTGACGCGCTGCGGCTGCGGGGCCATCTGCACCCAGTTCGGCGACCCCTGCCAGGGCTGCCGCGGACTCATGGACGCCGCCAACCTGGAGGCGGCGGTCAAGGCGCTCACGCGCGAGCAGGCGCACTCGATCGTGCGCCGCGTGGTCGAGCGCTACCGGTTCACCGAGGACGAGATCGAGACCAAGCTGCGCATCTACAACAACTGGCCTGAGCTGAGGCTGGAGGAGAGCGTCGCCCATGACGACTGATGCCAGCATCCACGTGCATCACATCACCCGCGTCGAGGGCCACGGTGACATCATCGCCGAGATCGCCGACGGCGTGCTCAAGCAGGCGCGTTTCGCGGTGGTGGAGGCCCCGCGCTTCTTCGAGGGCATCCTGCGCGGGCAGTCCTACTCGGAGGCCACACACATCGCCTCGCGCATCTGCGGCATCTGCGCGTGCTCCCACAAGTGCGCGGCGCTCAAGGCCACCGAGGTCGCCCTGGGCGTGGCGATCACGCCGCAGATCGACGCCCTGCGCCGGCTGTGCTTCCACGGCGAGGTGCTCTCCAGCCACCTGCTGCACATCTACTTCCTGGCCGCGCCCGACTTCCTGGGCCTGCCCAGCGTCATGCCCCTGATCGCCTCCGACCCCGAGCTGGTGCGCCGCGCCATGCGCCTCAAGCAGATCGGCTACGACCTGGCCGCGCTGGTCGCCGGCCGGCACACCCACCCGGTGGCCATGGCCGTCGGCGGCTTCAGCTTCGTGCACGACCCGGACGACCTGCGGGCCATGCGCGCGCGCCTCGTGGCCGTCCGCGCCGACCTGGGCGCCTCGGCCGAGCTGTTCGCCACCATCGAGCTGCCCGACTTCGAGCGCCCGACCGAGTACGTCTCCCTCAAGCACCCGGACCGCTACGCCTTCTACGACGGCGACATCTTCTCCAGTGACGGCCACCGCCTGCCGGTGCGCCGCTACCACGAGGCGATCAAGGAGCGCGTGGTCGACTACTCCACGGCCAAGCACGCGCGCTGGAACCGCGACCAGTACCAGGTGGGCGCGCTGGCGCGCTTCAACAACAACTACGACCAGCTCCACCCGGACGCCAAGGCGGTCGCCGCCATGCTGGGCATGGCGCCGCCGGTGCACAACCCCTTCGCCATCACCGTCGCCCAGCTCATCGAGTGCGTGCACTGCGTCGAGGACGCCATCGAGATCATCGACGAGCTGGTCGAGACCGGCATCGACCCGGAGGCCCAGCAGGTACCGGTCGAGCCGCGTGCGGGCTCGGGCGTGGGCGCGGTCGAGGCCCCCCGCGGCATCCTGTTCCATGAGTACGAGTACGATGACGACGGCAAGTGCCTGTCCGCCAACCACGTCATCCCCACCGCCCAGAACCAGGGCAGCCTCGAGGCGGACATGCGCGCCTTCGTCCCCCACATCGCGCACGAGAGTCCCGACCGCATCACCCACAAGCTGGAGATGCTCGTCCGGGCCTACGACCCCTGCATCTCCTGCTCCACCCACCTGGTCCGGCTGCCCCAACGCTGAGGGC
>DSBO01000118.1 GCA_011046015.1 Thioalkalivibrio sp.
GTCATGGCCGGGTCGGCCGCGGTGAGGCGGGCGGCACGGCGCAGGAAGCGGCCGGCCAGATCCGCCATCGTCCAGGGTGCGACCAGCACGCGCTCGGCGTCGGGGTCGGCAAAGGTCGGCCAGTCGGCCAGCGGCGGGGCGAGCAGCAGCAGGTGCCCGCCGCCGCGCACGGTACCGGCCGTGGCGCCCAGGGCGTCCGGGTCGAAACCGCACCAGGCATCGAACACCAGGGCGTCGAACTCGCCGCCGAGCACGGTCCCGGCGCGCGCGGCCTCGATGCGGGTCGCGCCGGCCGGGGCGGCGTTGCCCACCCAGAGCTGACGGTGCGCGGGGATGGCGGCGAGCATCCGCACGGCCGCCGCGCGACCGGCCTCGGCGCTACCCGCCAGCAGCCAGACGCGCCGATGCCGCGGGTGCGCGGGCGTCATGCCCCGGGGCCGGGACGCGCGAAGACGGTGACCTCCTCGCGGTCGTGGTAGAGCTGCCTGCAGGCCAGCCGGTAGCCGGGCCCCAGCGTGGCCAGCCCCCCTTCCACCCGTGCGAGGCAGGCCTTGAGCTCGGGGTAGCGCTTCTTCATCGGCAGCTTGAGGTTGAACAGGGCCTGGCGGGCCATGCCGCCGGCGAGCCAGTCGGCCATGAGTGCGGCCACCCGCGCCGGCTTTTCCACCATGTCGCAGACCACCCAGTCCACCGGCCTTTCCGGGCGGAAGCGAAAACCGTCCTCTCGCCGGTGCTCGACCAGGCCCGAGTCCATCAGGGCCGTGTCCATGGGGCCGTTGTCCACGGCGATCACCTTGAGGTGCCGGCGCACCAGCTGCCAGGTCCAGCCGCCGGGTGCGGCGCCGAGGTCCACGGCGGTCATGCCCGGGGCCAGCAGGTGGTCGCGCTCGGCCTTGCTGAGGAAATGCAGTAGCGCCTCCTCCAGCTTGAGGGTGGAGCGGCTGGGGGCCTCGCGCGGAAAGCGCAGGCGGGGGATGCCCATGGGCCAGGGGGAGGCGTTGTCGATCGGGGCGTAGCCCGCCACGGCGTGGGTGGAGCCGAGGAAGGCGACGTGCAGCTGCAGCTCGCCGGCGCGAGCGAGCAGGCCACGTTTCTTCAGCGCCGATTCCAGCGGCGGCTGGAGCTTGCGGCACAGGCGCTGCAGCTCCTTGGCCTCGTTGGTGTCCGGGGTCTCGAGCAGCAGCGCGCCACCGGCGGCCGGCGACCCGGCCAGGGCGTCGATGATCGGGGTGATGCGGTCGTGGGCCGGGAGGTCGTCGTGCACGGCGAGCACCTCGAACCACTGGCGGGTGAAGATCAGGTCATCGAGGTGCAGGCGGTCGATGAGCCGCTGGTCGTCCGCGTAGTATTCGAAGATCGCGAAGGCCGTATCCGGCCGCGCCCTGCAGTAGCCGGCGATACCGAGCACGGCGGCCCGTTCCTGGATCTCCGCCGCGCACTCGCCCTCGAAGCCGGGCCGGCAATGCAGGAACAGGGCCGGCATCGACCGTCAGGCGCGGCCGACGTTGGCGTCCGTGGGGGCGTGGTAGTACTCGCTGTCCTCGGCGAACTGCTGTACCCAGCGCTGCAGCTCGACCATGCGGTGCTCGGCGGTGCTCACGGGCTCGCAGTCCTCGCAGCGCGGATCGCCGCAGGGCTGGCGGGAGAACAGCCAGTAGTGGATGGCGCCCGCCAGCAGGCCGTCGGCCACGTCCCAGGGATCGGCCTCGGGGTCGGCATCGGTGATCCGGTTGGCCAGGTCGACGAGTTCCTGCGCGGCGAGGTTGAAGGGGTCGGTTGCTTGGGTCATGGTCGGTACACGGGTGGCGGGGACAGTTCCTGGCCCCGATTGTACCAGAGCGGCGCCGGGACAGGCGGCCGGCGCGCGTGTAGCATGTGCCCCGAGCCAACCGCAGGGCCGTTGCCGACCATCACCATGACCCCCGACCGCGTCCAGAAACTCCGCGAGACCCTGGCCCGCCGCCAGCCCGACCTCACCGTGCTCATGGCGGGCGTGCACAAGCCCCACAACCTCGCGGCCGTGCTGCGCACCTGCGACGCCGTCGGCGTGCTCGACGCCCATGCCGTCACCGAGCCCGAGGTGCTCTCGCGCAACCCCAACGCCGGCGCCGGCTCCCGGCGCTGGGTGAAGGTGCGCCGGCACGACGACACCGCCGGGGCCCTCGCCGCCCTGCGTGCCCAGGGCTTCCGCCTGGTCGCCGCCCACCCCGACCCGGGCGCGAAGGACTTCCGCGACATCGACTACACCCGTCCCACCGCGCTGGTGCTGGGTGCCGAGCTCGAGGGCCTGGACGCCGACACGCTGGCGGCCTGCGACGAGACCATCGTCATCCCCATGCTCGGCATGGTGCAGTCGCTCAACGTCTCCGTCTCCGCCGCCCTGGTGCTCTACGAGGCACAGCGCCAGCGCATGGCCGCCGGGCTCTACGACCGCTGCCGCGTCGATGAGACGACCTTCAACACCCGCCTGCTCGAATGGGCCCATCCCCAGGTGGCGCACCGCTGCCGCATGAAGCAGATCCCCTACCCGCGCATCGACCCCGAGACACTGGACATCGTGGTGGAAAAGGGCACGGCCTTCGCCGAACTGCTGGTGGAGCGGGGGTAGCAGTCGCAAGTCGCAAGTCGCAAGTCGCCAGAATCGTCA
>DSBO01000079.1 GCA_011046015.1 Thioalkalivibrio sp.
GCTATCGGCGGGAGTGTGGGCGGCGACGTGTTGATGATTGAGGGCTTGTACTATCCCGCGCTGCCCCCACTTGCACCCTGCGAACCGCTGGACCCCGAGGAAGCCCTGGCCTGCTACCTGGCCCACGTCGTCGCGGAGAACGCGCGCTTGCCGCTCCAGGGCATCCGCTCCGCCTCCGGGCTGGTCTCGATCCCGCTGGAAGAGGTCTATGTCACGCTGACTGCCACCGTGCGCCGCACCGGGCGCGACCACGACGAGGAGGCCTGGATCGAGGAGATGGCGCGCCTGGCCCCCGGCGAGGCGAAACGGGTGGGCCTCGACCGTCTCCAGTCCCGTGAGAGCGTGCAGCAGGTCAAAGTGCAGGTGCAGAAGGCGCTCCAGATGCACCCGCGCCTGGTCGTGCTGGGCGACCCCGGCTGCGGCAAGACGACCCTCCTGCGCTACATAGCCCTCACCTACGCCCGCGACCTGTCCTCGCCCCCAGCGGGGGGGACTGAGGGGGGGCTGGTCAAGGAGCGCCTCCAACTTGACGAACGCCGCTTGCCGGTGCTGCTCCCCCTGCGCGACTTTGCCCGCTACCTGGAACGGGAATGCCCCGACGTCGGCGCCGACGGCCCCAAGCTGCTGCTCGACTACCTGCGGCTCTACTTTGCCAACCAGAACCTCGCGCTGCCGGCGGACTTTTTCGAGGCGCGCCTCGCCGCCGGAGAGGGCGTCATGCTGCTCGACGGCGTGGACGAGGTGGCGAGTATGCCCATCCGGCAGCGCGCCGCGCGCATCATCGAGCGCTTCACGCTGGCCTACCCGGACAACCGGTACGTCGTCACCAGCCGGGTGGTGGGCTACACCGGCGGGGCGCGGTTGGGCGCGGACTATGCCGTCACCACCGTGCGGGATTTCACCGACGACGACGTGGCCCGCTTTGCGCGGTACTGGAATCGGGCGGTGGAGATCGTGCTGGCGGGCGGCGCGACGGACTATGTGCTGCGCACAGCCGAGGCCGAGGCGACGAAGCTGATCCAGGCGATCCAGGGCAACGCCCGCGTGCGGGAGCTGGCGGTCAACCCCCTGCTGCTGACGGTGATCGCGCTGGTGCAGCGCTACCGGGCGCAGCTCCCCGAGCGGCGGGTGGAGCTGTACGAGGAGGCGATCGAGGTGCTGTTGGTGCAGTGGGATGCGGTCAAGGGACTGCCCGCCACGGCGGTGCTGCAAGGGCTGGAACTGGACGCTGGCGACCGGCGCAGTATGTTGGAGCCGGTGGCGCTGTGGATGATGGAGCAGCGGGCGCGGGAGATCGAGCTGGACGACCTGCGCAGGCGACTCGCGCCGCCCTTCCAGGCGCTGCTGGGGGACGAGCGGCGGGCGGGCAAGGCGGTGGACGGCTTCGTGCAGTTGATCAACGCCCGCAGCGGGTTGCTGACCGAGCGGGGGCAGGGGGTCTACGCCTTCAGCCACCTGACGTTCCAGGAGCACCTGGCGGCGCGGGCCGTGGCGGACCGGGAGGACTACCTGGCCTACACGCTGGCGCGCATGGGGGATTCCTGGTGGCGGGAGGTCGTCCTGCTGGAGGCGGGCTACCTGAGCACACAGGGCAAACGGCGGGCGACGGAGTTGATCCGGGCGCTGATGGATGCGAAAGAGGAGCCGGAGCCATACTACAACCTGGTGCTGGCGGCCGAGGCGCTGCGGGACGTGGGCCCGGCGCGGGTCGAGGGGGACCTGAGCGGCGAGATCCAGCGCCGGCTGCGAGAGGCCTTCGAGACGCCGCTGCGGAAGGGGGGAGACCTGCCGGCGCAGGTGCAGCGGCGGGCGGCGGCGGCCGAGGCGCTGGGGCGGATCGAGAGCGGCGGTTTTGGCGCGCAGCCGGCCTTCTGGCGGCTGCCCCACGGCGAGCCGGTCTGGGTGCCGGTGCCGGCCGGCGAGTTCTGGATGGGAGGGGGTTCGGGGGTTCACCGGCTGCATCTGGACACCTTTTGGATCAGCCGCGTGCCGATCACCAACGCCCAGTACCGCTTTTTCGTCGAGGCGACGGGGCAGGCGCCGCCGCGCCATTGGGAGAACGGCCGCCCACCCAAGGGGAAAGAGAGCCACCCGGTGGTGAACGTGAGCTGGCGTGATGCGCTGGCCTACTGCGAGTGGCTGAGCGGGGCGACGGGCAAGCAGATCACCCTGCCCTCGGAGGCGGAGTGGGAGAAGGCGGCGCGGGGAGACCGGGACCGGCGGGAGTACCCGTGGGGCGACGAGTGGGACGCGACCCGGTGCAACAACTATGAACTGGGATTGGGCGATACCACGCCGGTGGGCATCTTCCCGGAGGGGGCCAGTCCCTACGGGGTGCTGGATCTGGCGGGCAACGTGTGGGAATGGACGCGCAGTCATTTTCGAAAGTATCCTTATGATCCCGGCGATGGGCGGGAGAACCTGGAGGCCGGGGACGACGTGCACCGCGTGTTGCGTGGGGGCTCGTTCGACGATGGAGCGAGGCTCGTGCGGGCGGCCTGCCGCAGCTGGAACTACCCGTTCTACCGCTTCGGGGACGACGGTTTTCGGGTCGTGGTGGTGTCCCCCGTCTCCCTCTGGGCTCTGGACCCTCTGGGATCTGGAGACTCTGGGTGATCTGCCCTCTGAGGGGAGGGGTCTGGGGA
>DSBO01000177.1 GCA_011046015.1 Thioalkalivibrio sp.
GCCGTGAGGCGACGGCGCAGGGCGAGGTAGCCCCCCTGGGCGGCGCCGAGCAGGCGATGATCCACCGCCAGGACCAGGGCGAACAGCAGGATGAAGGATGCCAGCCCGTAGGCTTGCGGCAGCAGCAGCGCACACCAGGCGAGTACAGACGGGGTCACGCCCCAGGCAAGCAAGGTGACGGCATCGGACCGCCCGGGCGTGGCCAGCACCCGCCCCCAGTGCACGGCGCCGAGAAAGGACAGGATCACCGCCGCGTAGCCCAGCAGGGCCGGCAGCAGCAGTCCATGGCCGGCCGGCCATGCCCCCAGGGCCGCCGCCGCGGCAACGAAGGGGATGAGCCCGCCGTAGCCCAGCCCCCGCAGCCAGGCCTGCGTGGCATCCGGCCAGGGGCTTTCGGCCTGCGGACCTTCTCCCGATACCAGGCGCGCGCGCAGCTCCCGCTCCCCGCCGACAAACTCCCCGCGATGAAACACCATGGGCAGCATCGGCCAGCCCGTCAGCTCCCGCAGCGCGTGAAACCGGGCACGCTCGGCCGCCTCCCCCATGGGCATGTCGACAAAGGCATGGCCCACACCCGTGGCCGCCAGCCAGTCGCCCAGCTCGCGGGTATCGGTCAGCCCGGAGCGGAACACCACCACCTCGGCCTTCCCCGCCTCGCGCCGCAGCGCGTGCTTCATTGCGACATCCGTCATCACAGGGCCTCCTCGATGGCACGGCGCAGGCGCGGGTCTTCCGGACCCACCTGGCTGGCGAAACTGCCGATCAGGTGGCCCTCGCGATCCGGCAGGTACTTGTGGAAGTTCCAGCGCGGGTACTCCCCGCCAGCTCGCCGAGCAGGCGGTAGAGCGGGTCGGCGTTGCGCTGCGCGGCATGGGTCTTCTCGAACATGGGGAACTGCACACCGTAGGTCATGCGGCAGAAACCCTGGATGGCCGCCTCGTCACCCGGCTCCTGGTTGCCGAAGTCGTTGGAGGGGAACCCGAGCACGGCCAGGCCCCGGTCCCTGTACTCAGCGTACAACTTTTCCAGCCCCTCGTACTGCGGCGTGTAGGCGCACTTGCTGGCGGTATTGACGATCAGCACCACCTGGCCGGCATAGGCCTCGCAGAGATGCACCGGGCTCTCCCCGACCAGCGGGCGCAGATGGAAATACAGGGTATCAGGGCAGCCGGCCTGAACCGGTGGCAGACCACCGGCCAGCAGCGTGGCGAGCAGCAGAAAGTAACGGATCGGCATGACAGTTCTCCATCCGGACGGCGTCCGGCAGATTGCGGGTTGCCGACATTGTAAATGTATTGTACAAGATTACCAGACTACGAAAGGAGTCCCGCATGAGCCGCAAGCACATCGCCGTCATCGACGCCGGTATCGCCGGCCTGTCCGCCGCCTGGCTGCTCGCCCGCGAGCACCGCGTGACGCTGTTCGAGCGTAACCGCTACTTCGGCGGCCACACCCACACGGTGACCGTGGACACCCCGCTGGGACCGCAGGGCATCGATACCGGCTTCGTGGTGTACAACGAGCGCAACTACCCGCACCTCACCGGCCTGTTCGCCCACCTGGACCTGCCGACCCAGGCCACAGACATGTCCTTCGCCGCCTCCATCGCCGACGGCCGCCTGGAATACGCGGGTTCCAGCCTCGACACCTTGTTCGCCCAGCGCCGCCAGCTGGCCACCCCCCCTACTGGGGCATGCTGGCCGACATCCTGCGCTTCAACCGCCTGGCCAGGCGCTCGCTGGAAACGGGGGACGCGGACCACCTGAACCTGGGCGAATACCTCCGGCGCGGCCGCTTCGGCCGCCGCCTGCGTGACCACTACCTGCTGCCCATGGCCGCGGCCATCTGGTCCTGCCCCACGCACACCATGGCCGAGTTCCCGGCCACCAGCTTCCTGCAGTTCTTCCGCAACCACGGCCTGCTGGACCTGAAGAACCGCCCCCAGTGGCGCACGGTCACCGGCGGCGCGCGCGAGTACGTCAATCGCCTGCTGCACGACATCGGCCCCGAGGCCCACAGCGACCTCCCGGCCGTCCGCGTCGGGCGGGCCGACACCGGTCCCTGGGTGCGCACCGCCGACGACAAGCTGCACCGCTTCGACGAGATCGTGCTGGCCTGCCACGCCGACGAGGCCCTGGCCCTGATCGAGGGCCCGAGCCTGGTCGAGACCGCCGTGCTCGGCGCCTTCCGTTACCAGGCCAACCACGCCCTGCTGCACACGGATGCCCGGCTGATGCCGCGGCGACGCAAGGTCTGGTCCTCCTGGAACTACCTGGCCGAGGGCGGCCGCGGCGGCGACCGCGTCTCCGTGAGCTACTGGATGAACCGCCTGCATCGCCTGGAGGCGGGCGTGCCGGACCTGTTCGTGAGCCTGAATCCGCTGCGCGAGCCCGCCGCGGGCAGTGTGATCGAGGAGATGACCTACCATCACCCGGTGTTCGACCTGCACGCCCTGCGCGCCCAGCAGCAGCTGCGCTGGATCCAGGGCGTCGACCGGCTGTGGTTCACGGGCAGCTATGCCGGCTACGGCTTTCATGAGGACGCCCTGCGCAGCTCGGTGGAGCTGGTGCAGGAGGGTTTTGGTATCGCGGCGCCCTGGCTCGAGACCGAACAGGACGCCCCCCTGCCGGCCGCC
>DSBO01000064.1 GCA_011046015.1 Thioalkalivibrio sp.
CCATTGGGCGAACTGGCATCGGGTGCAATCTCGCGAGCGCCGGACGCGCCGCTGGTCGAGCCCTTTTCGAGTGGCGACCAGATCGACGTAGCCGCCGCCCCTGTCATCGAGGAGTGGGACCTAACAAGCGGCCCGCTAGGTTGGTCTCCCACCAACGACCTGGCGCGTTTCGAGAGGAGTGGTGACGGCATCGCCACCCGGGCCACGGGCGGAGATCCGTACATGTTCGGCCCCGCCATCGACATTCAGGCCGAGGCCGCGCCCTACCTCGAGATCCGGATGCGCAGCACCAAGGGCAAACATGCCCAGGTGTTCTGGGAGGTAGAGGGGCGGCCGTTCAACGAGACCGACAGCTACCATTTCGACGTCGAGGATGATGGCGACTGGCACACCTATCTCCTCCCGCTCAAAGAGAGTGCCGCCTGGGCGGGGCGCATCACCCGTTTGCGCTTGGATCCCTCCAACACCGAGGGCGGCGAGATCACGGTGGCCTCCATCCGGCTGCTGGGCCCCCTGCCGGGGCGCCTGGCGCTGGAGCGCTTGGGCACGCCACGCGGATTCGTCCTTGCAGACGAGCTCTTTGAGATCAGCGCCACGGTGCGCAACGATCGCGACCAGGCCACCGAGGCCATGACTCTCACGCTGGAGCATGGGGCCAGCTTGAGCGCCCAAGGGGACGCCGTTCCGGTGCCACCGTTGGAGCCCAACGCAATCTACACCGTCACCTGGCAGGCCACGGCCGACCCAGGCCCCCATCTCTATGCCGTGCGGGCGGGAGAGGAGTGGTTGGGCCGTAGCGAGGTAATCTGCGAGAGTCCGGAGACGGAACAGAGCCTCACCCTTGCCCACGGCGACCTGCGGCTATCGCTGGACGGCCAACCGTTCGGCTATGGAGCGGGCAGCATCGCATGGCGGGACGGCGACACGTGGCGGCAGGTAGGACGGCTGCGTTCGGCCGGCAGGCTGGTCTACCTCGACGACGCGGGCAACCAGCGCATGGTGATCCTCTACGCCGATGCCTATGCCCAAGAGGAGGGCCGCGTCACCTTGGTGGCCGAGCACAGCGACGTGGACGGCCGCATCTGGACCCTGACCACCCGCTACACGGCATCGCCAGACGTACCGTGGTTCGCCATCGAGAGCATCCTCACAGTGGACGCCGAGGGCAAGCTGTTGGCCTGGGCCGGCCCCGACTATGTGCCGGGGGAGGGAAGCTATGGCAGCGGCAAGGACAGCGCCCTGTTCCCCGGCCTGGAGTTCTTGTTGGGCGAGGAAATGAGCTCTGGGACCGACTTTTTCGATGCCAGCGTCGCCGATCGTTATGTTCCCCACCCCAACAAGGTGACCATCCCGCTGATGTCCGTCACCCACGACGGCCTGGCCACCGGGCTGATCTGGGATCCGTTGCAGGAATGGGCGCACGGTCAGAATCGGCCGGCCGCCCTCTATGCCGTGCCCAACCGGTGGGATCATCAGGACAACCACCTCATGCGCATCTTTGCGCCCGGAATGACTGCCGGCCTCAAGGAGAACCGCGAGGCGCTGGACGAGCCGATGGTGGTATCGCCGGACGGCCAGCAACGGCTGTCCCTTATTCTCTTTGTTGTTCCTTCGGAGGACGAGCTGGCAGCGCTCCGACTCTGGCTAGGCGAGTATGGCCTGGCCGATCTGCCGCCCAGGCCCTTTTCTTACGAGCGCTCCATCGAGCTAAGCCTGCAGGCCTACACGGAGACCACCTGGGTGCCCGAACAGGCGGGCTGGCACCATGCCATCCACGACCCATGGGGCCCCGGCCCCGATGATGTGGCCGCGCTGCATCTCTGGTGGGCGTCGCTCGCTGAGGGGGTCCTGCCCAACGCCGCTGATGCCTATCGTGAGATCGCCGTCGCGGGCACCAGCGACGCAACGCGGGTGGGAGGGCCGACGCCATGGCGTTACCTGCCCGTCCTGGCCATGCAGATAGCCGCTTCGCCCGAGAGCGTGGTGTTGGGCAAGCAGCTCGCCATGGGGAACCTGATCGCCCAGAGAGCCGACGGCGGGTTCGTCTTTGCGCCCGACCGCTCCGAGCCACGCGCCTTTGGTGAGGCCGGCGACACTTCTAGCGGGCATACGGCCACCTATGCCTTTGCCCTGCTCATGGGCGCACGCCTATACGGCGACCGCAGCCTGGAAGTGACCGGCATGCGCGCCCTGGACTATATACGGGCGCAGCCGTACCGCCCCGAAGGCGCTCAGACCTGGGAGCTCCAGCTCCACGTGCCCGATCTCTTGGGAGCGGCCTGGTGCGTAGATGCCTATGCGGAGGCTTACCGGCTTACCGGCGACCTGGCCCATCTGGAGGAGGCTGAGCGATGGGCGCTCGCCGGGATGCCATTCATCTATCAGTGGAGCGCCCCCGATCGCGAGCTGATGGCCTATGGGACCATACCGGTATTCGGGGCCACCCGCTTCAGCTGGCCCTGGATCGGCAGGCCGGTCCAGTGGAACGGCCTGGCCTATGCCATCGCGCTGATGGATCTGGCCGAGGTCTTGGAGGAAGCCGGCCTGGATGCGGACCTGAACTGGCCACAGGTGGCGGAGGGAATCGTCATCGCCACCATGCAGATGCAGGCCACGGAGGGGGAGTATGTCGG
>DSBO01000146.1 GCA_011046015.1 Thioalkalivibrio sp.
GCCGCGTTCGCCTCCTGGCGGCTGCCAAAGGGGGGCAACACCAGGAACAGGCCGTCGGGCCCCAGCTCCTCGGCCAGGCGTACCGCGTCGGCCACCGAGGGGCAGTTGACGTGCAGGCACCATCCGCGGCGACGGATGTCGCGCAGGGCGTCCAGCCAGAGCACCGGAGACCCGGCTCCCGGCTCCGGGTTCCACTGGATGCCGTTCAGCCCGGGGATGGTGGCCAACAGGTCGAGGAAGCGAAGCTGCGCGGTGCCGTCGAGGTGGTACAGGCTATAGTCGAGCGCTTCGACCGTTCGTGCCAGGTCGGGCAGCACCAAATCCTCGAACATGCGGGGCGAGAGCATCACGGCAAAGTCGCACTGCACCGCCTCCATGGATCCCTCCGCCATGGCGGACAGCCAGGTGGTGGTGTCGCCATAGCCCCAGGCGGTGACCACCGCGTAGAAGTGGCGATAGGTGGCGACGTAGAGGTCGGTGAGGGCGGCGGACCAGCGCCGCACGTCGTCGCGGCGTTCCAGGACGTCGATGCAGAGTTGCTCGGGGGTACGGAATCCCGACAGGGTGGTGAGACCGTCCAGCAGGACGGGCGGGTTGACGAACCCGCGGTCGGCCACCATGTCGGCCACGGCGCGCAGGCAGCGCTCCAGTCCCCTCACGGCGTCGGAGCCGGGGCAGAAAGTGGGCAGCGGGCGCTCCCAGATGCCGGGCAGCGGCCTGATCCACGCCGAGTCCGAATGATACGTGTACTCTCCGCCGGCCAGCACGGCGAGGACGGTGAGGAGCGAGCCGAACCGCAGCGCCACGCCCGGCATCGCCTCCGCCAGGTACTCGGTGCCGTCGAGGGCCTCGGCGGCCCGGCGGGCGTGCCAGTCGGGCGACCAGTCGTTGGCGACGCTCGGCGCCTCGTCGGGGGGCACGGGCGCCTCGTGGCGGCCGGGGTCCTGCACCACCGCGTGTAGCGCCGGACGCCCGAGGCTGGTGCCGACCCAGAAGGCGCGGAGGCGCTCTCGCGCCTCTTCCTCATTCCGCTTGCAGGCAAAGGGCATGGCTCAACCACCTCCCCGAAAGGCGATTGCCGGAGCGCGGCCCGACGTCTCGAGCATGGGATCGTTGACCGATCGGCGCCGGCGGGGCGCTCATTCCCACGGCTTGAGGAGCACCTTGGCGCACTGCTGGGAGGCCGATAGCTCGAACGCCTCCTGGATGCGCGACATGGGCAGCACGTGGCTCACCAGCAGGTCGAGGAGCGGCGAGCGGCGGATGACGCCCATCACCCCCTCATAGTCGGCCAGGTTGTAGTGCCAGTTGCCGATGATGGTCAACCCCTTGCGGATGAGGTCGGGGCTGACGCGGATGGGCAGTTCGTCGTGGCACTCGCCGATAAAGGCCACGCGCCCGCGGCGCCGCGCGGCGTCGACGCACAGGCGCTGGGCGGCGACGACACCGGAGCAGTCGAGGGCCACGTCGACGCCGACGCCGCAGGTGAGGGCCATGATCTGTTCCAGGGCGTCGGGGTCGCGCGGATCGATCACCGCGGCGGCGCCCATGGCCCGGGCACGCTCGACGCGAAAGGGGACGCTCTCCACGACGATGGCCCGCGCGCCGCGAAGGCGGGCGTTGGTCAGGGCGCCCAGGCCCACGGGGCCCGCGCCGGTGATGAGGACGGTGTCGATGGCGCCGAGGTTGGCGGCCCTGAAGGCGCCGTAGGAGGGACCGAGGGCGCAGCAGGCCAGCGAGCCGTGTTCCAACGAGACGTCGTCGGGGATGGGCATCAACAGCCAGTCGGGCTTGAGCAGATACTGGGCGTAGGTGGACTGCCCCTCCTGCCCGTCGGTGATAGCGGCGAAATCGGGGGCGTTCTGGCAATAGATATAGTCGCCGCTCACGCAGAGGGGGCAGACGCCGCAACCGTGGAGGGGCATGGCCACGACGCGATCGCCGACCCGCACCCGGCCCGGTTGGGCCACCTCGACGATCTCGCCGGCGGCCTCGTGCCCCAGCACGTCGGCCCGGGGGCCGGTGAGAAAGCGTTTGTACTCGGTGCACATGGGTGTGACGTGGACCTTGACCACAGCCCAGTTCTCCACCGCGCGGGGCCGGGGCACCTCGACGATTCCCGCCCGTCGTTGTCCCAGGATGACGGCCTTGTTCATCGATGTTTCCTCGATTCGGAGTGCCGGGTAGAGCTTGTCATTGAACGTCCGGGACTATATCATGGAAAGCAGGATATGGGCAATCGGGCGGATACGGCGATGCCGCGGGGTGTCGTGGAAAGGTGGGAGCGATGAGGATCGTGGTGCTCGATGGGTTCACGCTGAACCCGGGTGATCTCTCGTGGGACGGCCTGCGGGCACTAGGGGAGGTCCGCTTATTCGACCGGTCGGCCCCCGACCAGGTAGTGGCCAGGGCGGAGGGAGCGGAGATCGTGCTCACCAACAAGACGGCCCTCGACGGCGACACGATCGCCCAACTCCCCGACCTGCGCTACATCGGCGTTCTGGCCACCGGCTACGACCAGGTCGATCTCGACGCGGCGCGAGAGCGCGGCATCGTGGTCACCAACGTGCCGACCTACGGCACGCGGTCGGTGGCGCAGATGGTGTTCGCGCACCTGCTGAACCTGACC
>DSBO01000216.1 GCA_011046015.1 Thioalkalivibrio sp.
GTCCTGGATCATGGCGGGGCAGGTGGGTGTGCTGGCCATCCTCTTTGTGCTGCAGGCGATCCGGCTGAGCGCCGTCCGCAGGTCGCTCCGTGCCGCGCTCGACACGATACTGCGGGGGCACGAGAGCTGGCTGCTCGTGACCATGGTCAGCCTGGTCATGGTGGCCTTGGCCGTGGCGGTCGGCGTGGCGTTCACCTGGGCGTTGCAGCGTGGCCTGCTGTTCGTCCTGGGCAGCGGGCTGCTGGCGCTGCCGGAGGCGGTCGCCCGGAACGCCATCTTTGTCCTGGCGCTGCTGAACGGCGGCACCGTGGCGGCGCTCATCGCTTATCTGGTGGGGCTGCCCCTGTTGCGCCTCAGCTCGGACTATTTCGGCATCGCCACCCTCGGCTTTGCCATCATGGTCTACACGGCGCTGCAGAACTCGGACATGGTGATCGATACGATGAAGGGCGCCCGCGGCATGGTGGCTATTCCCCGCTGGACGACCTGGGGCTGGGCCTTTGGAGTATTAGCCCTATTGTTGATCGTCATGCGCAACCTGATCTGGTCGAGCCAGGGGCGCGCCATTACGTCGGTGCGCGAGGACGAGACCGCCGCCAAAGTCATGGGCATCGACATCGCCCAGCAAAAGGCGATCGCCTTTGCCATCGGCGCCTTTTACGCCGGAGTGGCCGGCGGCCTCTACGCGCACCTCTATGGATTCCTGCACCCCAGCAGTTTCAGCTTTGTGAAGGGGTTCGACCCCCTGATCATCATCGTCTTTGGGGGGTTGGGCAGCATGACCGGCACCATCGTGGCCTCGGCGCTCTTTGCCCTGGTCATCGAGGGGTTGCGCGTGGTGTTGCCCCAGGGATTCGAGGACTGGCGTTTCGTCATCTATCCCATCCTGTTGCTGATCATCATGCTGGTGCGCCAGCAGGGCCTCCTCGGCACCACCGAGTGGGGCTGGCTGCGGGCGCCGCTGCCCCCCGAGCGCGGCGTCCCGGAGGCTGCGCCCGTGGTGAGTCGGGCGAGCGTGGGCAAGGCGGAGGACGCGTAATATGGCGGCACAACCACGCGCCGACACCGGCGCTGACGGCGCAATTCTCGATATCAACCGTCTGACCAAGCTCTTTGGCGGCCTGCGCGCCGTGTCCGACTTTGACATGGCGGTTCCTGAGGGGCGGCTGTACGGCCTCATCGGGCCCAACGGCGCCGGCAAGACGACGGTGTTCAACATGATCACCGGCCTCTATACGCCCACCGAGGGCAACATCGTCTTTGACGGCCAGGACCTGGTGGGTGTCGATCCGCATCGCATCACCCGAACCGGGGTAGCGCGCACCTTCCAGAATATCCGTCTGTTCCAGAACCTGACGGTGCTCGACAACGTGCGCATCGCCTATCATACCCACGCGGGCTATACCATGCCCGAGGCGGTGATACGCCTGGGGCGCTTTCGCCGCCAGGAGCGTGAGCTGTCGGAGCGGGCGCAGGACCTGCTGGCCGTGTTCGGGCTGCAGGACCGGCAGCTCGAAGTGGCCAAGAACCTGCCCTACGGCGAGCAGCGACGGCTAGAGATCGCCCGGGCGCTGGCCGCCCAGCCGCGCCTTCTTCTGCTCGACGAGCCCGCCGCCGGCATGAACCCGACCGAGTCGGAGAGCCTCATGGAGCTGATCCACTTTATCCGCGATCGCTTCAAGCTCACCATCCTGCTCATCGAGCATCAGATGCGCGTGGTGATGGGCATCTGCGAGTGGATCACCGTGATGGACTTTGGCCAGGTCATTGCCCGGGGCACGCCGCGCGAGATTCAGAGCGATGACCGCGTCATCGAGGCGTACCTCGGCAAGCAAATGGGAAAGAGGATCTAGGCCATGCTACTCGATGTCACCGACCTGGCGGTCGCTTACGGCGCCATTCGCGCCTTGCAGGGAATCTCTTTCCACATCGACGAGGGGGAGATCGTCACCCTCATCGGCGCCAACGGCGCGGGCAAGAGCACCACGCTGCGTACCATCTCGGGCCTGCTGCGGCCGATGGCGGGAGACGTCCAGTTTCGGGGGCGAAGCATCATCCGCACCCCGGCCGAGCGCATCGTCCGGCTGGGGATCAGCCAGGTGCCCGAGGGGCGCCAGATCTTTGCCAGCCTCACGGTGCGCGAGAACCTGGAGATGGGAGCCTTTACCCGCAGCGATCCCCAAGAGATCAGCGAGACCATGGAGCAGGTGTTCACCAGCTTTCCACGGCTCAAGGAGCGCATCAACCAGCTTGGGGGCACCCTCTCGGGCGGCGAGCAGCAGATGCTGGCCATGGGGCGGGGGATGATGTCGCGTCCCTCCCTCCTCCTCCTGGACGAGCCCTCCATGGGGCTGGCGCCCATCCTGGTCGAGGAGATTTTCGAGATCATCAAGCGCATCAACGCCCAGGGCACGAGCATCCTTCTGGTGGAGCAGAACGCGGCCATGGCGCTCTCCGTCGCCAAGCGTGGCTATGTCCTCGAGACGGGTTCCGTCGCCCTCGAGGGGAGCGCCCGCGAACTGCTGGAGAACCCACAGGTTCAGGCGGCCTACCTGGGCGAGCAGAGGCGCTAACGCACGTTGTGGCATCATCGATGGGGCCTGTCGCCGGTGACAGCGCGACGA
>DSBO01000114.1 GCA_011046015.1 Thioalkalivibrio sp.
CCACCGGTCGGTCGGCGCGATCACGCGGAACAGCCCGACCGGCCGCCCCACCGGCAGGTCGGGGCGCAGGTGCGTCAGCCCGTTCGCGACGTCCTCGAGGTGCTCGATCGTGGCGGTTGGCGGGTCGAGCACGATGCGGATGCGACCGTTCCTGATCTTCATGGCTGTCCTCGCCAACGCCCGAGGTGCGCCCGTTGCTCCTCTGCGTCCGTGCTTCCGCCCGGCGAGCGCACATCCCTTCGCCGCCACGCCGGTCGCGCGGGAGGTAAGCGCCGGCCGAGGCCGAATACTCCCGCCGACAGGCCGGTCTTGCGCACACCACGGACAGCATGGGAGCCTGCTGAACCTATGGCCAAGGAACTCGCGATTCACGGGGGAGAGAAGGCCGTCCAGTCCGACCCGGGTGACATCTTCACCTGGCCGATCATCACCCAGGAGCACGAGGACGCGGTGCTGGAGGTGCTGCGCCGCGGCGCCATGTCGGGCACCGACGTCACCACGCAGTTCGAGCGCGAGTACGCCGACTGGCACGGCATGAAGTACGCGCTGGGCTGCAACACCGGCACCGCCACGCTGCAGTCGGCCATGTGGGCCTGCGGCGTGGGCGTGGGTGACGAGATCATCGCCCCCAGCCTCACCTACTGGGCCACCGCGCTGCCGGTGTTCAGCCTGCAGGGCACCATCGTCTTCGCCGAGGTCGAGCCGCACACCATGAACCTGGACCCCAACGACATCGAGCACCGCATCACCGAGCGCACCAAGGCGATCATCCCGGTCCACTACTGCGGCTACCCCGCCGACATGGACCCGATCATGGAGATCGCCGAGCGCCACAACCTGAAGGTCATCGAGGACGTGTCGCATGCCCACGGCGCGCTCTACAAGGGCCGCCTGGTCGGCACCATCGGCCACGTGGCCTGCTTCTCGGTAATGAGCGGCAAGTCGCTGGCCATCGGCGAGGGCGGCATGCTGGTGACCAACGACCGCCAGATCTGGGAGCGCTGTATCGCCTGGGGGCATTACGGGCGCACGCGCGCGACCGTCTGGACGGGCGAGCTGGAGGAGCAGTACATCACCGACCCGGAGCTGACGCCCTTCGTGGGCCTGCCCTGGGGCGGCTACAAGTACCGCATGCACCAGCTCTCCTCCGCGACCGGGCGCGTGCAACTGCGGCTCTACCGCGAGGAGATGGCGGAGATCCAGCGGGCCATGAACTACTTCTGGGACCTGCTGGAGGACGTGCCGGGCATCAGGGCCCACCGGCCGCCCAAGGACGAGGACAGCACCATGGGCGGCTGGTACGCCGCCAAGGGCCTCTACGTGGCCGAGGAGCTGGACGGGCTGCCCATCGCGAAGTTCTGCGAGGCGGTGCGCGCCGAGGGCGTCTCGACCAGCCCGGGCGCGAACTTCCCGCTGCACCTGCACCCACTGCTCAACGACGCGGACATCTACCGCCACGGCAAGCCCACGCGTATCGCCAACTCCGACCGCGACCTGCGCCAGCTCGAGGGCTCGCTGCCGGTCACCGAGAGCATGCCGCAGCGCTGCTACTCGATCCCGTGGTTCAAGCACTACCGGCCGGAGATCATCGAGGAGTACGCCCTGGGCTTCCGCAAGGTCGCCGAGAACGCCGATCAGCTCATGGACTGAAACGGCCGGGCCGGGATGGAACCTGAAACAGCCGGGCTGCGGCGTAGCCCGGCTGTTTCACTGCTCGCTGCGCTCGCAGCGGCCCCTCCGTACGGCACACGACGCGGCGCCCTCGCGGCCGTGCCCGCGACACTCCTGTCGGTGGTGCCGGAGCTTACTTCACCTCGCCGGTCACCGACACCCCGCCCCACGGACCGTAGACGCCATCGCCCCACGTCGCCTCGCTGAGGCCGCCGGCCCCCGCGAGCGCCTGCGCGAGGTCCGCATCGATGGCCGTCGAGCCCAGCTCCAGCCCGTTCTGGCGGATGACCATGCGCCCCCCGCTGATGGCGAACTCAAGCTCGGTGGGCCCCGGCGTCCAGTGGATGCGCGCCGACAGGCAGCCGGGCATGCGGATGCGCATGACCGAGCCGTACTCCTCGAGCGCCTCGGCGGGGATGAACTCCGGGACCTGATCCGGCGGCACCGGCGACTTGGCCGAGGTCGAGGCCAGCAGCGCGTCGCCCAGTGGCACCATCGAGGTCAGCCGCTGGCCCCACTGGTTGCCGACCAGACCGGCCTCCGCGCACTCGGCCTCCCACGGGTGCCCGGGGTCGGCGTGCACCTCCGGCCGGGTCATCATGCGTCCCATCGAGTGCCACTGCTGCGCGTCGGGGCTGTAGCGCCACAACTCCGCCCACGGCCAGACGCCCACCAGCAGCTCCCCACCCCAGATGATCGCGGTCTGGGCCTCGCGGCTGTAGGTCGCCACGCCTTCGATCACCGGTGGCCAGCCCTCAAGCCGGGTGATGCTCTCGCCATCGAAGCGCCACAGCTCGCCCGAGGGGTACTGGCCGAGCATCAGGTCGTCGTAGAAGCGCACCATCGAGTAGACCTGGTAGCTCACGCCCAGCTCGGGCGCGCGCAGCATGCGCCACTGCCCATCATCGAAGAAGTAGAACCCGCCGACGTTCGAGACCGTGATCGG
>DSBO01000007.1 GCA_011046015.1 Thioalkalivibrio sp.
GGGATCGTCTCGGCCGTCACCAGTGCTTCCACGAAGCGATCGTACTCTTCCCGCGTCATGGGGCAGTTGATGTAGTCCGCCTCCCCCCGATCGTAGCGCGAGGCGCGGAACGTCTTGCTCTGGTCGATCGACTCCAGCGACACGATGGGCGCCATGGCGTCGTAGAAGTAGAGCCGCTCCTCCCCCGCCAGCGCCACGATCTCTTGCGCCAGGGCGTCGGAGGTCAGTGGCCCGGTGGCCACCACCGCGACCCCCTCGGGCGGCAGGCTGTCGACCTCCTCGCGCACCAGGGTGATCCGCGGGTGCCCCTCGACCGCCTCGGTGACGGCGCGGGCGAACGCCTCACGCCCCACCGCCAGCGCCCCGCCGGCGGGCACGGCGTTGGCGTCGGCGGCGCGCATGATGAGCGAGCCGAGTCGCCGCAGCTCCTCCTTGAGCAGGCCGGGCGCCCGATCGGGCAGGTTCGAGCCCAGCGAGTTGCTGCACACCAACTCGGCCAGCAGGTCGGTCTTGTGCGCCGGGGTGTTGGCCCGCGGCCGCATCTCGTACAGCGTCACGTCGAGGCCCCGGATCGCCGCCTGCCAGGCGGCCTCGGAGCCGGCCAACCCCCCGCCGATGATGGTCAGTGGCGGATGATGCATAACGTCCGTTCGTTTCGGTGTACCGTCCCCCTGGCACCTTGCCCCCTCGCCTCGGGAATCCGGGGAGAGGGTTGGGGAGAGGGGCCTCCCCTCATTTCTTGACGATATTATCATGGAACCCCATCCCGCGCAAGACGTTTCGCCTTGCCCTCCCCTTTCCATGTGCACTATACTCTCCTGCACGTACCCCAACCCGCACGCAATCCGTCAAAGGAGGGCCCCGATGCCCAAGATCGCCGTCGTCGGCGCGGGCAGCCACGTTTTTGCGCGGCGCCTGGTTACCGACCTCCTCACCTGGCCGTCTCTTCAGGATAGCACCATCGCCCTGATGGACGTCGATGCGGCCAAGCTGGATCCCATGGCCGCCCTCGCCCGCCGCATGATCGCGCAGGCCGGCACCGGCGCCACCGTCGAGGCGACCACCGACCTCGAGGACGCCCTGCGAGGCGCCGACTATGTGTCGGTCTCCATCCGCGTGGGTGACGGCCACAATCACGTGACCATCCCCCTCAAGTACGGCATCGACCAGGCCGTCGGCGACACCGCCGGCCCCGGCGGCGTGTTCTACTTTTTGCGCAACGCCCCCGCCGTCGTCGAGATCGCCCGCACCATGCAACGGGTGTGCCCCGACGCCCTGATGCTCAACTATACCAACCCCATGGTGATGCTCTCCTGGGCGGTGAAAGAGCTGGCGCCGGTGCGCTACGTCGGCCTGTGCCACTCGGTGCAGGGCACGGCCATGCACCTCGCGGAGTACATTGGCGCCCCCTTTGAGGAGGTGTCCTACTGGGTCGCCGGCATCAACCACATGGCCTGGTTCCTGGAATACCGCTGGAAGGGGCGGGACGCCTATCCTCTCATATGGAAGGCGATGGAGGACCCCGACATCTATCGGCGCGACATCGTCAAGTGGGAGGTGCTGAAGCACTTTGGCGCCTTTGTCTCCGAGTCCTCCATCCACATGTCCGAGTACGTGCCCTACTTCCGGCGCACGCCCGATCTGATCGAGCGGCACACCAGCGAGGCGATGTGGGGCGTGGGACCCAAGGGCGAGACCCGCGCCGAGCGGCAGGCCCGTTTTGCCGAGCGCCGCAAGGCCCAGGACGAAGAGATGGAGCGTCTGGCGTACGGTGACGGGCCCATCGAGATCGACCGCAGCCACGAGTTCTTTTCCCGCATCCTGAACGCGGCCGAGACCAACACCCCCTACGTGTTCAACGGCAACGTGCCCAACACCGGCTTGATCACCAACCTGGTCCAGGGCGGGGTCGTCGAGGTGCCCATCCTGGTGGACGGCTGCGGCCTGCACCCCTGCCATGTGGGCGACTTGCCCCCGGCCCTGGCCGCCCTGAACCGCGGCAGCCTGAACCTGCAGGAACTGGCGGTGAAGGGGTTCATCGAGGGGGACCGCGAGGCGATCTACCGCGCCATCCAGCTCGACCCGCTGACCGCGGCCAAGCTCTCCCTCGACGAGATCCGCTGCATGGCAGACGAGATGTTTGCGGCGGATGCGGAGTACATCACTTTTTAGTCTTCCCGTAAGGGTTATTAGTTGTTAGTTCTTGGTTTTTAGTGCCGGTCATCAACGGGCCGCCTCCCGCAGCCGTGCGGGCTGGCATCAGCCAATGACTAAGAACCAAAAACCAATGACTAATAACCCATAAGTATGCATACCCTAAAGGAGAGAGAGCATGCGCATCACCAAGCTCGAAACTTTCCTCGTCAAGCCGCGTTGGCTCTTTTTAAAGATGCACACCGATGAGGGACTCGTCGGCCTGGGCGAGCCGATCCTCGAGGGGCGCGCCCTCACCGTCGCCAAGGCCGTGGAGGAACTGGAGCCCTATCTCATCGGCAAGGACCCCACCCACGTGGTGCGCCACTGGCAGGCGATGTACAAGCACGCCTTTTACCGCGGTGGCCCCATCCTGACCAGCGCCCTCTCCGGCGTCGAGCACGCCCTGTGGGAC
>DSBO01000027.1 GCA_011046015.1 Thioalkalivibrio sp.
AGGTTGCCGTTGGACAGCAGCACCGGGCAGGTGCGCGCGTCGGCCACCAGGGTAGTGGTGTAGCGCGACATCACGTCCGGACGGTCGGGGAAGTAGGTGATCCGACGGAAGCCCTCGGCCTCGCACTGGGTGCAGTACAGGCCGCCGGAACGGTACAGCCCCTCCAGGCGCGTGTTGTCCTGAGGACGGAGCGCCGTCTCGACCTCCAGCGTGAAGGTAGCGGGCACGTCCTCGATGGTGAGCGAGTCCTCGTCCACGTGATAGCGGTCGGCAGCGAGCGTCTGTCCGTCCAGGGCCAGCGAGACCAGGCTCAGCGCCTCGCCATCGAGCACCAGCGGGGCCTCGGCCGAGACCCCCTCGCGGCGGCGCAGGGCCAGGCGCGAGCGCACCCGCGTCTCGTCGGCACCGAGCTCGAAACGCAGCTCGACGGTGTCGACCCAGTAGGCAGGCGGCGTGTAGTCCTTGAGGTAGATGGTCTGTGGGTTACCCATGTCTCATGCGGCTTCCGTCAGCGGTTGAGCGTAATCTCCGGCTGGGCGATCATGGCCGCCCTTTTCCGTGAGCACATTATCAGACCTCATGAACGAGCACGACCAGTCCGGCGCCACCGTCAACATCGCGGGCTACCGCTTCGCCGATCTGCCCGACTACCGGGAGCTGCGCGAGCCGCTGAAGACGCGTTGCCAGGCGCTCGGCCTGCTGGGCACCATCCTGCTCGCCCCGGAGGGCATCAACGTGATGCTGGCCGGCCCGCGCGAGGCCATCGAGGCGATCAAGACCACGCTGCGAGAGGACCCGCGCCTGGCCGGTCTCGCCTTCAAGGAGAGTCTCACCGACACCCCGCCCTTCGGCCGGCTGCTGGTGAAGGTCAAACAGGAAATCATCAGCTTCGGCGTCCCCGGCATCGACCCGGCGCGCTCCACCGGCCCGACCATCAGCCCGTCCGAGCTCAAGCGCTGGTACGACGAGGGCCGCGACTTCGTGCTGCTGGACACCCGTAACGACTACGAGGTGCGCCTCGGGACCTTCGAGAACGCCATCGACCCGCAGATCGGCGGCTTTCGCGAGTTCCCGCAGGCCGTGCGTGGCCTGCCCGAGGAACTGAAGAAAAAGCCCGTGGTGATGTTCTGCACCGGCGGCGTGCGCTGCGAGAAGGCCTCGCCCTTCCTGCTCGGCGAGGGCTACGCCGAGGTCTACCAGCTCGAGGGCGGCATCCTCAACTACTTCGCCGAGGTGGGCGGCGACCACTGGGTCGGCGAGTGCTTCGTCTTCGACGAGCGCGTGGGACTCACGCCCGAGCTCACCCCGGGCGGTGCGGTGATCTGCGCCGCCTGCCAGTCCGCCGTGACCGCCGCCGAACAGGCCTCGCCGAACTACCGGCCCGGCGAGCGCTGCCCGCACTGTGCCACGCAAGCCGCCGGGGCTTGACCCGTATCAATTGCAAAGCCGGCGGGGACGGTCATACTGCTTTCAGGACCTGAATGAATCAGGCTCAACTATCTAAGGAGACCGTCCATGTTCCTGCGTGAGAAGAAGTCCAATCACCTGGTGGAGATCCTCGATACCAGCGAGCTGTTCGATCCCACGCGCCCCGAGCTTACGGGGCGCTACAACTGGGGCGAGGACCTCCCTGAGCCGCAGCCCTTTGCCAAGGCCGACCTGATCTTTCCCTCGGGCGAGGCCCTGCCGCGCTGCTGGACCGACGTGCACTACCGCGACAACGAGTTGCGGCGCTAGGCGGCCGCCCGATTTCCACAGGCCGGCGGGGGTCACTCCCCCGGCCGGTTGCGGTATGCTCCGGACAACGACGGTCGTGGCATCGATCCAGGAGATAACCGCATGAGCATCCAGCAACAAATCCAGTCCCGGCTCGACGAAGCGCTCAACCCGAGCGTGCTCGAGGTCGTGAACGAGAGTCACATGCACGACGTCCCACCCGGCTCGGAATCCCATTTCAAGATCACCGTGGTCAGCGACGCCTTCGACGGCAAGATGCTGCTGGCGCGTCACCGCATGATCAACGCGCTGCTGGCCGAGGAACTGGCCGGCCCGGTGCACGCCATCGCCCTGCACACGTTCACGCCGGACGAATACTTCGAACGCGCCGGCGCGGTGCCCGCCTCACCGCCCTGTCACGGCGGAGGCAAGGATTGATGGGTGACGTCGTCACCTTCCGGCGCAAGACGGCGGGCGAGAAACACGGCAACAAGATCCTCTGCCGCTCCAACTTTCACAAGTGGGAGGTGGTCAAGGAAAACCAGTTCGACGTCAAGCAGGGCAAGCTCGTCACCCTCTACCGCTGCGAGCGCTGCGGCGCCACGAAGACCGAGGCGCGCTGATCGGTTGGGTGTGAAGCGTGAGGCAGGCACGGCCCGCCCTATTGTCCATTTGCCACAGAGGACACAGAGGACACAGAGGACACAGAGGTATGTCGGGGGTGGTTTTACTCTGTGCCCTCTGTGTCCTCTGTGGCGCCTAGACTTTCGCCTTCCGCCTTACGCCTCCCCCACAAACCCGTAATGCCTGAGCCCTTCCAGGATGCCGCCGGCATGGGTGGCCCTGGCGAAATAGATGTTGTCGCGC
>DSBO01000221.1 GCA_011046015.1 Thioalkalivibrio sp.
GGCTTCCTGTGGCTCAACGCCGCGCCCGCCAAGGTGTTCATGGGCGATGTGGGCAGCATCGGCATCGGCGCCCTGCTGGGCGGCGTCGCGGTGGCCGCGCGCATCGAGATCGTGCTGGGCCTGATCGGGCTGGTGTTCGTGGCCGAGACCGTCTCGGTGATCGCGCAGGTGGTGAGCTTCCGTCTCTGCGGGCGCCGCGTGCTGCGCATGGCGCCGCTGCACCATCATCTCGAACTGTCCGGCTGGGAGGAGACCGCGATCGTCGTGCGCTTCTGGGTGATCGGCCTGGGTCTGGCCGCCACCGGCCTGCTCCTGGTCGTCGGACTGGTGCGCTGAGGACGTGCACGCCATGAGGCTGCAGCCGGCTCGCACCGAGGAGGAGATCCGGGCGTACCGCGCCTCGCTGTCGGGCCGCCGCGTGGCGGTCATCGGCGCGGGCGCCTCGGGCAGGGCCTGCCTGCGCCGGCTGGCGGAGGCGGGCGCGCGCGTGGTCCTCGCCGACGCCAAGCCGCGTGACGCCATGGGCGAGGCCGTGGCGGAGGCGGAGGCTTTGAGGGCTGCGGTGGTCGAGCGCTTCGAGCAGTTCGACCAGCTCCCGGACGTGGAGCTGATCGTCTCCAGCCCCGGCATCGCGCGCGGGCACGCGGCACCGGTCGGGGGCCGCGCCGCGGGCATCGAGGTGATCGGCACGATGGAGCTGGGCTACCGGCTGTGCCCGGCGCCGATCATCGCCGTCACCGGGACCAACGGCAAGGGCACCACCTGCCGCCTGCTCAGCGCCATGCTGGCCGCGGCCGGGCGCGCGCACATCCTTGCGGGCAACATCGGGACACCGCTGGCCGAGGAACTGGTGCACGCCACGCCCGAGACGCCCGCGGTGGTCGAGGTCAGCAGCTTCCAGCTCGAGGGCATCGTGGACTTCCACGCGCGCATCGCGACCGTGCTCAACGTGGCCCCCGACCACCTCGACCGCCACGCCGATCTGCGCGAGTACCTGGAGGCCAAGGCGCGCATCTTCGCCAACCAGGAGCCCGGTGACTACGCGATCGTCAACGTTGACGACGGGCGGGTGCGCGAGCTGGCGGAGAGCACGCGCGCCACGCGGCTGACGGTGGCGGACAGCTCCGAGGGGGCCGACGCGGCCGTGATCGACGGCGAGGTCACCACGGCCCTGTGGGGGCGGCGCGAGGTCATCTGCCGCGCCGACGACCTGCCGCTGCGCGGGCGGCACCACCTCAAGAACCTGCTGGTCGCGGCCGTGGCGGCGCGGCTGCTGGGCGTAGCGGCCGAGGCCGTCGCGCGGGCGGCGCGCGCATATGAGCCGCCCGCGCATCACATGCAGGTCGTGGGCGAGGTCAGTGGCGTGCAGTATATCAACGACTCGAAGGCGAGCAACCCCGCGGCGGCCGTGGCCGATCTCGCGGCCATGGAGCGGCCCTTCGTGGCCATCGTCGGGGGGAAGGACAAAGGCGCCGACTTCGCCGAGCTGGGGGCGCTGCTGACCGAGCGCGCGCGCGCGGTGGTGCTGATCGGCGAGGCCGCCGAGCGCATCGCGCGGGCGCTGGGCGAGGGTGCACGCCCCGAGCACGCGGCCACGCTGGAGCAGGCCGTGGAGCGCGCCGCGCAGCTCGCGCAGTCCGGCGACGCGGTCATCATGGCGCCGGCGTGCTCGAGCTTCGACATGTTCGAGGACTACCGCCATCGCGGTCGCGCCTTCGGTGCGGCCGTGCGGCGGCTTGCCGAGGAGGCGACGCGATGAGCGCCACCACGTATGACCTGAGCCGGCGCAGCGGCGTTCGCGAGCGTGACACGGCGTTCGGCCCCGGCCCCATGGATCGGGTGTACTTCCTGGGCACCTGGGCGCTCATGGTGGTGGGCATCGTCTTCGTGTTCTCGGCCAGCTACCCCGTGGCGGGGGAGCCCGGCGCCGATGGCGTGCCCGGCAATCCCTACTGGTTCCTGTGGCAGCACGTGCGCTACGTGGGCTACGGGCTGGTGGCCATGCTGGGCATCAGCTTCGTCCCGCCGCGGGTGATGCGCAGGTTCAGTGGGGCGATCTTCGGCCTGTCGTTCATCGGGGTGCTGCTTACCCTGTTCTCGCCGTGGGGGGTGGCGCACAACGGCTCCTATCGCTGGCTCGACCTGCCCCTGCTGCCTGAGTTCCAGCCCTCGGAGCTGGCCAAGGTGGCGCTGATCGCGCTGTTCGCGAACATCCTGGCGCGCAAGGACGACGCGGGCGAGCGGACGGGGGTTTCCTACGGCGCCGTGCTGGTCATCATCGTGGTGATGTCGGCCGTGCTGCTCAAGCAGCCGGACCTGGGGATGAGCATGATGTTCGTCGCCATCGCGCTGTCGATGCTGTTCTTCGGCGGGATGCGTCTGCCCCAGCTCGGGCTCCTGGGCACCGGCTTTCTGGGCGCGGGCCTGCTCGCGGCCGCCGCGGAGCCCTACCGCCTGCGCCGGCTGATGGCCTTCATCGACCCCGAGCACGCCAGCAGCGATGACCGCTATCACATCGTCAACATGCTCATCGCTCAGGCGCGGGGCGGCGTCACCGGCCTGGGGCTGGGGATGAGCCCGGAC
>DSBO01000143.1 GCA_011046015.1 Thioalkalivibrio sp.
ATCCCGATCAGGTTCACGCGCAGGATGGTGTAGTAGTAGAACGTCGTCAGCTCCGCCGCGGCGTTGCGCACCAGCATGTCCAGCAGCTTGTCCACGTCGATGCCGGCCTTCTCGACGACCTCACGAGCGACTGTCGGCATGGGTACCCTCTCCTCTGTCTATGCTATGCGAGCCAAGGCCCGCTGACTGCCGATTGACCCCCTCCATCTTATTGATAGGAGTTAGCTAGTGCAAAAGTTTCGCGCGAACGCGGTTCAGGCAAAAAAAAGGGCGCGACGCCCCCTCACGCACGCGACGGCGCCTCCCGGTCCCTGCGGCAGTCCGCGCAGTAGCCGAAGACCTGGTAGACCTGGCGCACCGGCTGGAAGCCCTGGTGCTGCGCGGCGGTGGCGAAGTCCTCGGCGTGTACGCAGGCGTCCATGGGCAGGTCCATGATGCGGTTGCACGCCAGGCAGGTCAGGTGGCAGTGATCGCCCACGTCCGGATCGAAGCGCGTCTCGTGGGTCGCGGGCGAAACCTCCACCGCCTCGCCCATCTCGGCCAGCAGGCGCAGCGTGCCGTAGACTGTGGACAGCGCCATCATGGGGTAGTCGGCCAGCAGTTCCGTGTGGATGTCCTCGGCGGACGGGTGGTCGGTGCGGCCGACGAAATGACGGATGATGGCCACGCGCTGGGGCGTGATGCGGTGGCCGCTCGCGCGCAACTGCTGCACGATGCGGCTGACCCGCTCCTCAACCCGGTTGCGCCCCGCCTCTCCGACCGCCATCGGCGCTCTCCATGCTTTATTACTATCGACAAGCAATAGATAACACAAAGCCGCGCGCGTGTCAAGGTCGGGGCATGATCCATCGGGGGGCGCGCGGCGGGCGGCCGCTCCTCAGTCGGCGGTCGGTCGGCGGCCGTTGCCGGCCGCGTGAGCGAGGGCATCGCCGAACTGGCGCTCGAACAGCACCGAGTAGAGCCCGCCGTTGTCCACCAGCTCGAGGTGCGAGCCCACCTCCATGACTCGGCCGTGGTCGAGCACCACGATCTTGTCGGCGTTGAGGATGGTGGACAGGCGGTGGGCGATGATGACGCTGGTGCGGCCGCGCAGCAGCACCTCCAGCGCCTGCTGGATGAGGTGCTCGCTGGTGGCGTCGAGGTGGCTGGTGGCCTCATCGAGGATGAGGATCTTCGGGTCCTTGAGCAGCGCGCGCGCCATGGCCAGGCGCTGCTTCTCGCCGCCCGAGAGGCGGAAGCCGCGCTCGCCCACGATGGTCTCGTAGCCGTCGGGGAGCCCGGCGAGGAAGTCGTGGATGTTGGCCGAGCGCGCGGCCGCGAACATCTCCTCCTCGCCGGCGTCGGGCCGGGCGTAGAGCAGGTTCTCGCGCACGGTGGTGTGGAACAGGAAGGTGTCCTGGGTGACCACGCCGATGTGCGCGCGCAGCGATTCCTGAGTGAGGTCGCGCAGGTCGTGGCCGTCGAGGGTGATGCGGCCCTCGGTGGGGTCGTAGAAGCGCGGCAGCAGGTAGGTGATGGTGGTCTTGCCCGCGCCGCTGGGCCCCACCAGCGCGACGCGCTCGCCCGCGTTGATGGTGAAGGAGATGTCCTGCAGGGCCGGCTCGGGGGCTCTCGGCGCATCTCCCTCGTCGCCATCTCCGGCGCCGCGATAGACCCGGTACGCCGGGCGGGGGTACTCGAAGCTCACATGCTCGAGGCGGATCTCGCCGCGCACCTCGGTCAACTCGCGGGCGTCGGGCCGGTCCTCGACGTCCGGGGTGCGGTCGAGGTAGTCGAAGATGCGCTCGAACACGGCCAGCGCGCCCTGCAGGTCCACGTAGACGCTGGCGAACTGGTTGACCGGGCGGTAGAGGTTGGTCAGGTAGGCCACGAAGGCGATCAGCGTGCCGATCGACAGCGTCCCGCGAATCGCCTGGTGCCCGCCAAAGAGGTAGATGAGCGCGGGGCCGGCGACGCTGAAGACCGACAGCACCATGAACAGCCAGCGCCCGGCCATGGCCTGCTTCACGTTCAGGTCGGCGACCCCGCGGTTGCGCTCCGCGAAGTGATCGGCGTCGGCCTCGACCTGCCCGAAGATCTTCGCCAGCAGCATGCCGCCGATGTTCAGCCGCTCCTCCATGAAGGCGACCAGCTCGGCGTACTGCTCCTGGGTCTGGCGCGACAGGCGGTGGCGGATGCGCCCGACGATGCGCGTAGGCAGGTAGAAGGTGGGCACGATGGTGATGGCCAGCACCGCCAGCCACGGGCTGAGCTTGAAGATCACGATGAGCGTGGCCACCAGGGTCATGAAGTTGCTGGCGATGGACACCACCGTGGACGTGGTCACGTGCTGCACGGCGCCCACGTCGTTGTTGACGCGCGACACGATCTCGCCCGCGCGCTCGCTGGTGTAGAACCCCAGCGACTGCTCCTGCAGACGCCGGTAGAGGTGGTTGCGCAGGTCGAACATGATGTTCTGGCCCACGCGCGTGCTCAGCCACGCCTGCAGCACGCTGATCAGCCCGGAGATGATGGTGATGCCCACGATCGCCGCCACCAGCCAGTGCAGCAGGCCGGCGCTCTTGTCGGGGATGGCGTGGTCC
>DSBO01000124.1 GCA_011046015.1 Thioalkalivibrio sp.
GCCTCACGCTGTCCCTCGTCGTCGGCACGACCATCTTTGCCACCCTCATCGCCGCCCTGGCCTCGGCCAGCCAGTACGGGGCGCTGGAGATCGCCTCCAACGCCGTGCGCGAGTCGCAGCAGAGGCTGGAGCAACTGCGGACAAACCGGGGCGAACTGAACCGCACCATCCGCATGCTCGACCTGACCACGGCCCGGCTGGAACGCGCCAACGCCGAGCTGTACCGCGCCCGTCGGCTGGCCGAGGAGGCACAGCGCTTCAAGGATGAACTCGCGGCCCGCATCAGCCACGAACTGCGCACCCCGCTGAACCTCATCCTCGGCTTTAGCGAGACGATCGCCTTCTCGCCCGAGGCCTACGGCGAACGCCTCCCGGCCTCCTACCGCCGCGACGTGCTGGACATCCATCGCGTCGGCCGCCACATGCTCTCCCTTCTCGAGGACATCCTCGACCTGGCGCGGCTGCAGGCCGGCCGCCTCGGCCTGTACATCGAGGAGGTCGACCTTTGCCAGGTGATCGAGACCGCCGTCGAGATCGTGCGGCCGCTGATCGCCAGCAAACACCTCGCACTGGGCGTGCAACTGGCCGACAGCGCCGTCATCGCCGCGGTGGATCAGGCACGCATCCGGCAGGTGGTGCTGAACCTGCTCTCCAACGCCGCCCGCTTCACCAGCCGGGGCGGCGTCACCGTGCGCCTCGACGCCTCGGACGACGAGGCGGTGATCAGCGTGCAGGACACGGGGCCCGGCATCGCGCCGGAGAGCCTGGGGAGGGCGTTCGAGGAGTTTCGGCAGGTCGACGGCTCGCCCCGCCGCCCGCACGATGGGGCCGGCCTGGGCCTGGCCATCAGCAAGGACTTGGTGGAACTCCACGGAGGGCGCATGTGGGTCGAGAGTCAGGTGGGCGTGGGGAGCACCTTTTACTTCTCGCTGCCCCTCAGCGACTCGGCGCGCATCTCGCACCTGACGGCGCCCACATCGCCCGGGGCGGGCAGCCACGTTCCCCCCGCCGTGCTGGCGCTTAACACTCAGCACTACGACCTGGCCAGCCTGCTGCGCCGTCACCTGCGCCACTATCAGGTGATCCCCCTAACGAGCTGGGGCCGGGCCGCTAAACACGCCCGCCAGGGAGACGTTCGAGCGTTGATCGTGGCCGGCCCCCTGCCCGAGAACGCGACTCCCCTCGGAATGCCGATCCTCAGTTGCTCCTTCAGCCAGCTGGATGCCCCGACAGCCTTGCCGGATGGCGTGGCTCGCCTGGAAAAGCCCCTTTCGTTGGAGGCGGTCAAGCAAACTCTCGGTGACGTCGATCCTCCGGCGCGGCGCGTGCTGATCGTCAGCGAGTACGCCGAGATCGGTCGCGTGCTGACGCGCATGGTGAGCGCCCTGCTCGGCCCCTCCGCCGAGATCGCCCAGGCCCTGGACCTTGCCACCGCCCTCGAGCGATACGAGACGACGCGTCCCGACGTCATATTCGTCGATCTCGACACCACTCAGGAAGAGATCGGCGCGTGCACCATCGACCTGCTGCTGGAGCATCGGGACGCCCCTCACCACGGCGCCATCGTCGCCATGGCCTGGGGCGCGGAGGGCGGGCCGCTGCGAGGCGGGCCCCTGACCCTCTCCTCCGATCAGGGCCTCTCCCTGAGCGACTATATGCGCACCATCGAGGCGATCCTCGACGTCACCTATCCGGTGGCAACGGACGCCCCCGCCGCGTCAGCCGCTCCAGGCAGGCCAACAGAGCGCCCTGGGTAAAGGGCTTGGGCAACACCGCCGTGGCATCGAGCATGGCGGCCAGATGGGGCTCGTTCAGCACGGAGCAGATCAGGATGGGGGTGGCCCGGCTCTCGGGGAGGGCGCGCAGGCGCTGGAGCGTCTCCCAGCCGTCGAGGCCCGGCATCATGATGTCGAGGGTGATCACATCGGGCTGCAACTGGGGCACCAGCCGGATCGCCTCGGCGCCGTCATGGGCCACGTGGATGGTGTAGGGGTGGCCCATCACGTGGCGGCGAAACACCTCGATCGAGTCCTCGTTGTCGTCGATGACCAGCACGCCGTAATCGCGAACCGCTGGGACGTGGATCGACGCCGTCCAGCGCTGCCCCGTCACGGCGCAATCGACCCTCCCCTTCTGGCTCACCACGAGTTGTCGTGCGGCCAGCCAGTTCGGGTCGGTCGCGGGTGGTTCGCGCCACGGCTCGGCGCTGATTTCCACCGTTACCCCATGGTGGGTTCGGGCGTCCACCGTCACCACGCCGCAATGCACCTGCCGGAGGGCGTACGAGAGGATGCTGATGAGGATCTGGCGAAAGATGGTGCGGTCCGCGTTCACCAACTGGGAATGGCCCGGCTCCGAGTCCTCGCGCCCGGCGGAGCCGTCACGTAGATCAACCCCATGAGCCTCGGCCACCGGGCGCATCAGGGCGGTCGTCTCCCGCACCAACGCCGCCACGTCGACAGGGGCAACCTCGGCGCGCTGCACCAGGGCCCAGGTCTCCTGTTGTACCACATCGCTCAGCGTAGTGCGGCTCGCGCCCGTGCCCTGCGACGGCAGCAGGTCCCGCTGCAGCC